>CAMQTJ010000017.1 GCA_947037125.1 uncultured Holdemania sp. | reverse complement strand
CGAGATTCTCCGGAGTGACTGGAGTTCAGACGTGTGCTCTTCCGATCTAAATGATAAAACAAAGCCTAAGAAAACATTTACAGCTCCATTCGCAAATCCTATTGTTGCATCAAATAGATGAGGGAAAAGTGATAATAAAACATTGATAAAATCACTTATGAAACTATTAAATTCAACTAATAATTCATTCCAAAAATCTAATGGAATATTGAATGTAGTTGCCATATCCATAACCAACTTATCAAAATTTAATATATAACTATCAAATTGTGAACTTAATGTAGCCATGCTTTGCATTACTTGAGGAATTAAGAAAAATAGAATTGACCCAAAAAATAATGCAATTAATGAAAATGATAAAATAATAGATATAACTCTTTTATGATTCATTTTGAGTTTATTCGATAATAATGGTTCAATTTTTTTTAATGGTAAGTTTACAATAAAAGCTATAGTTAGACCAATAAAAAAAGGTGATAAGATGCCCAATAAAGTGTTGAATCCTGTAACAACTACATTAAAGTTAAATAAAACCACTAATAAAATAATTGAATATGTAATTAAATAAATTGATTTTTTAAATGATAATTTTTCCATGAGTTCTCCTTAGTAATAAATTAAATATGATATAATATACCATTATTAGCTTATAAATACAATAAAATATATAAAAAATAAACCCCCATTTCATCCAATGAATATCATCAAACTAGAAGGGGTTATATATATTATTACAACATAATGATCTTTTTTTTAGAATCTTCCACCAGATCCTCCGCGTGAACCACCGCCACCGCCGCCTGACGAACTTTTTTTCGGTATTGGAACTCTTGTAAGTGTGCTATACAAAAATGTGTCACTATTATTGCTGGTAATAATATTATTTTTATCTACAAAATCATGCGCAGTGTCTACAGCTTTTGCAGTATTCATGGCACTTTTCATTGAGTGAAGTATTAACCAAGCTATAATTAGTGATACAATAACACTTATTAATAAATAAAATAACTTCTGATTAATTGTAACAATCCTATTATCGTAACTATAAGGTGATCCATTTTCTGCTTGTTTTAAGAATTGATCACTAAGATTTATGAATTTTAAGGCTGCTTTATCATAGTTACCATCTGATAAAATAGGTAAGAGTTCATCTATCAAATAATCTGTTCCGTAATCGCTTATAGAATTTTGAATTACACCATGTGTGTTAACTTGAGCATATCCATGTTCTGATGAAACAGCATAGATTATTCCATCACTATCAAAGCCTCTTTGATCATAATAATCATTCACAAAACTCATAAAGTCATAATCGTTGAAATTTTTAAATGTTACAATTACTATATCACAATCATATTGTTGTGATATTTGTGCTAATTCTTTTTCAAGTTTGATTTCTGTATTATCAGATAAGATATTATCTTGATCATCTACATATTTTTTACCATTTGATGGTAATGTTTCGGCTATCACACAACTTGAAAATAATATAATTGAAATAATGGAGCTAAGAAATATTTTAGTTAATTTTTTCATATTTGCACCCCTATATTACAAAGAAGATAACAGCTGCTGCAATTGCAGATATTGACCCACAAATTAAGCCAAAGTATGTCATCGCTTTGTTATTATCTACTGGAAGTTTTCCAACAAGTTTTCCAGTTTGTCCATTCATTGCAAAGGTGTACATTTCGCCATTATACTTTGTGTTCAACATCCACACAGGTAATAAAGCGTATTTGATATTACTTTCATCAAGATTTAAATTTGCTGTATTTAAAACACAAGATGTATATTCACTTGGGCGTAAAATTTGTACCGTAGTATTTTTAATTCTCTCACTAACTCTTTCAGATACATCATCTGCTTCCACATCATATTTATCTGCAACAAAACCTGATAAATATGCAGTTTCAAAATCAAGCATTTGATTATAGTCGTAAGGAGCAATAGCTTCCATATACGCATCATTCATTTTAAATGAACCATCTACTGGTACATGGGTGAATTTAAATTCTCCACCCCTAGAAACACTAAAGTGACGAGTTTTTGTATACATATAATTTCCATCACTATAGGTTCTTACTTTAGTTGCATTAAATCTTGCCTGTGTTTGTGCCTTACAATCAAATAACCAAAAAGGTACATAAACCCCTTGAATACTGTCAATTCTATTTTGTTCACTAAAAAATTTTGGTAATAAATACTTTCCTTTGTAAAATTCCACAAGTTTTTCTTGAGCTTGCTTTTTATCAAATTTAAAAGGTATGACAAAATCAGGTCTAAGATCACCTGCTAATAGATTAGTAATAACAACAGGATTTTCACAGTATGGACATTTAGTAACTACAGTTGTTTTATCACCTGTAATTACACCACCACAGCTTTCACAAACATAGCTTGCAAGTGAATCAGTTTCACCATATTGCCAATTATTACTGCCATCTTCAACATTATATTTTGACCACGTCTTTTTTTCTTTTAAAGCTTCTAGTGCTAATTCTTCTTCATATTTTCTTAAAGATTCTATTTCAAAAGTAGAATCACAATAAGGGCATGTCATTTCTTGAGTGTTAATATTAAATTCAACAACCCCACCACAATTAGGACATTTATATTCCATTAAATCGCTCATATTTTTATCCTTTCATATAATTGAATACTATTTTATATCATTTTGATCAAATGTATCGCCACATTCAGGACAAAATTTTGGAGGGTTTTTAGGATCAACTGGTTCGAATCCACATTTATCACATACATATAATGGAGCATCTACAGGTTTTCCATTTCCACAATCAGCGCAAAATTTACCACGATTAATTGTCCCACAACTACACGTCCAACCTAAAACTGCTGCAGGTTTTCCATTTCCACAACTACTGCAAAATTTACCAGTATTTGATTGTCCACAATTACAAGTCCAACTGTCATTTGAAACAACAGGTGTCATTGGTTTACCACAACCTGCACAAAATTTACCCTGATTATTAGTACCACAACTACAAGTCCAGCTATTAGTTGGCACTTGATTTTGTTGCATTTGTTGTGCACCCATATTAAATAGGTTGCTAGCGTTCATTCCACCAGCTCCTTGAGCCATATTCATACCCGCAAAGGCCATCATAGGTCCTGTAGATTCGTTTGCTGCAGCGCTTTTCATAGCTTCTGCTTGAGCGCTCACTAAAGTAGCGGCTGCCATGTTCGCATTTGTTAACACTTTAGTTTTTTGTAATTCTACAATCAAATCTTCAATTTCTTTTGGAGCAGTAATACTATTAAAGCCAAATGACACTAGTTCTAAACCACGAAGTTCTGCCCACTTTTCATCTAATATTATATTTAGTTCATCACAAACTTTACTTTTATGTGCACCTATTTCAGAATATCTAATTTGTAATTTTGAAATTTGAGCTAATGCAGGTTGTAGCGCATCTAAAAGCTCCATTTTAAGAGTACTTTCTAAAGTTTCTTTACGATATTCACTACTAACATTTCCAGCAACATTCGTATAAAATAGCATTGGGTTCACAATTTTATACGTGTATTCACCATTACAACGAATTGAGGCATCCATATCAAGACCAATATTATTATCAACGATTCTAAAAGGAATTGGACTTGGTGTACCATAACGATTTCCCATTATTTCTTTTATATTAAAGTAATAAATACGTTGATCTGTTCCTGTATCACCACCATGTTGAAAACGTGAACTTGCAGTTTTAAATGTTGCTACAATACTTTTTCCAAGAGAACCTTGAAATAATGATGGTTGACTAGATTTATCATAAATAAAAGTACCAGGTTCAGCACAAACTTCAGTTACAGCGCCACGATCGACAATTATTGCACATTGACCATTAGAAACAGAAATTCCAGATCCATTAGAAATTATATTGTCATTTCCTTTTGTATTAGAAGAACGGCCACTAACTTGTTTTACACCTTTTGAAATTAAAACATCACTGCTTAAGGCATCACAGTAAAAATATTCTTTCCATTGATCGGCTACGGTACCACCAACAGCACCAGTTAAAGCTTTAATTAAACCCATAGTATTTTCTCCTTATTACATAATTTAGTAATATAATCATAGTAACATGTGTATATAATAAAAACAACGATATGCATAATATATCATATAATATATATAAAAAAATTATTACTTATTTTATTATGTGACTTCCACATTAAAGTATAGTACAAATAAATGATATTAAAACAATCACTTAAATATAAATTTTAATAAAAGTACCATCACAATATAATTAATAAAGTAATAATATAATATTAATTATTTATACGCTAATAAACTATTTATCCTGAAATAATTGTGTATAAAATACTTATTTTAATAGTATAAATTAAAAAACTTATCAAATTGTTAAGTTATCTAATAATCTAGTTAATATTTGATTTTACTTTCATTAAGGTTTTATTATACATGAATATAATTGTGATTAATAACAAACCAATAAAATATGGATATAGACTAATACTAATATTATTGGCAATTACCCCAAATAATGCCGGCATTACAAGAGTTCCACTATAGGCACTAGCCATTAAAACGCCCGTAATTGCTTGTGAGTTTTCAATGCCAAAATTTTTAGGTGTTGAATGTATAATACATGGATAAACAGGAGAAGAGCCAAGTCCGATTAAAATTAATCCGATAAATGCAAAGTTTTTATTTAAAGGTAATGCTAAAATTAACACACCCACAAGCATAATAGCACAACCATAATGAATCATTTGTGAATCACTATATTTCATTGCGATAAAACCACAAATTCCTCTACCAATAGTTATACCTAAATAAAATAAACCTGCAAACCCTGTAGCTACTAAAACAGAAACATCACGATTTAAAACTAAATAACTACTGGCCCATAATCCTGTTGTTAGCTCTAATGCACAAAAACAAAAGAAAGTAATCATGGTTTCAATGGTTCCATCAATTCTTAAAATTTGACTTAAACTTAGTGATTTTTTTGATACATTATTATTTTCAATAGTATTTGATATTTTACACTTCCAAACAGGTTTACTTATTAATAAACAAAAAGTTAGAATAAATTGCAACGAAAATAAAACAATATATCCAACATTCCATACATACCCTTGTGTAAGGACACTTCCCATAACAAATGGACCTAAGGTTGCGCCAACACCCCACATACAATGTAGCCAGCTCATATGCTTACTTTCAAAGTTTACAGCCACATAATTATTTAAGGCAGCATCAACACTTCCAGCGCCAATCCCATATGGAATTGACCATAAACATAGCTGTAAAAATGTTGTACATGACGAAAATCCAAGCAGGGCAATTGATGTTGTTAAAATACTAATAGTAGTAATTAAATATACTCCAAACCTATTAATCAATCGATCACTTAGTAAGCTAGAACAGATTGTAGCGAATGAAATAATAATGGTTATTATTCCCATATTTGATATTGGAACACCAAATTGTGCTCCAATTGTGGGCCAAACAGAACCTAATACAGCATCTGGTAAACCAAGTGCAATAAATGATAAATAGATTAAAGCAATTAGTAATCCAATCATAAATAACCCCATAGCAAATTATATTTTGAAATAATTTCTTTCTTATCTAATTATATATATAAGAAAGTATTAAAGCAAATATAAATAAATAAAAAAATTCAATTACAAGATAATATCATCATATAATTGAACTAAATTAAAAATATTAAATAAGAGCTTGTCTAATTTGTTGCATGATTTGTTCAAACTCATCATCTTTAAGAGTAACAGGTGATGGATTCATTTGAAACGTAGAACCAAAATCAAGTGTTCCAACATATTTTGGTACGATATGCGCATGAACATGAGGAACAGTATCAGCATAAAAACCCAAATTAATTTGATCAGGCTTAAAAGCATTAGTAAGAGCTGTTGATACTTTTTTTATGGCCATTAAATAATTGATATATTTATCATCTTCAATATCTACAATTTTAGCAACATGTTCATTATAAGCTAAAACACAACGAGCTTTATAAGCTTGATTTTTAAATAAATATAAAGAAAATCCATCTACCTTACATATAAAAGTCATTAAATCAGTAAGTTTTTTTGTTTCTTCGCAATACATGCATTGATTATCTGTCATAATTTCTCCCTTTATGAACAATAGTTCATAGAATATTAATATTTTAAACTATTAAAGTTTATAATAATTATGTAAATATTAATTTAATTATACGACAAAAACCACTTGTATACAAGTTAATGTACTATATATTTTATATGAATAAAAAAATTCCTATATTTTACTAGCATACAGTAAATATTATAGGAATTAATTAATTTATTTTTGAATAAGTTTTTCTGTTGCATCAATAAGTTTATATTTATTATTATCAATTTTATCATTAATAACTAAATCTAATAGTTTATTTAAAGTAATTGAAATTTGATTACCACTTAACCCTAATTTAATTAAATCATCACCATTGATATGTAATTGTTTAAGACTATAACATTCATTATTTGCAATAATTGTACCAACTGATTTTGTAATGGCAGTGTATTGATCATCTGACAAGTCGAAATATTTTCTGAATGCCAAAAAATCAAGAAATGAATCACCAAATTGATTCAAACGTTTTTTGATTAAACATTTATCATTACGCATATCAATATTTGCATTTTGAATAAATCTTGCAACAGTTCCAGTAATTTCATTATTGAAATTTAGTCGTTTAGCCATCATGATAAATGTAGATGCACTTTGGATCACTGAAGTTGGATTTAAATGGACAAATAATAGTGCTAAGCGATAATTAATTTTATCTGCTTCTCGTATTGCCATCAATGAACGATGAAATAATACATCATTCTTTTTTAGAGTGTCAAGTTCTGGTATAAACATAGCGAATACTTCTAAGTATTCCATTAAGTAGTCACAAAACTTTTCAGAAACAACAAATTTTGAGAATTCTTGTGAAAAACGATCAATTGATACGTAATTTAAATATTGTATATTATTAAATATAGCATTTTTAGTATCTTTATCAATTTTAAAGTTTAATTCAGATGCTATTCTTATAGCTCTTAATATACGTAATGAATCTTCAAAAAAACTAATCTCAGGATCTTTTACTGTACGTAAAATACATCTATTGAAGTCTTCTAAGCCATCATAATGATCAACAAGCCCCATTTTATTATTGTAACATAAAGTGTTAATTGTAAAATCTCTGCGTTGCAAATCAAGTTTTAAATCATCAGTAAAAGAAACTGTTTTTGGATGACGATGATCAGGGTAATCAGATTCGATACGGTAAGTAGTTATTTCAACTAATGTTTTATCGATTAAAACACCAATAGATCCATGTTTTTTACCTGAATTAAATACACGGTAATTAATGAATACCTCAGTTATTTGCTCAGGTGTTGCACTAGTAGTAATATCATAATCACTACATGCTATATTCATAAGTTGGTTTCTAACTGCACCCCCAACAATATATGCTTCAAATTCTTCATTTAATAAATCTAGACAAATTTCTATTTCCTTAGGATAAGATAATTTCATAATGCATTCCTCCTATATTAATTATAAACTATTTAAGTAGAAAAGTATTAACTAATTTACTTTTTGCAATAATTACATATTTCATATTATATATTGATTTAATCTTCTACTTTGTTTAATGTTAAATTGTATTTTTTATTTCCTCAGGTATAATTTCTTTACTATTAAGTGTGATTGTTGTTAACAAAAGGCCTTTTTGAATTGCTACTTTTATTTGTGATCTTTTAGCGATTTCATGAGTAAAACCTGCAATAAAACTTTCATCCATCCCAAAAGTATTTCCATGATTATTATAATTCAGTGGAAAATGCCATGAGTTATTTTTATCAAAATAAACAACTCCTTCTTTATCAAGTGTAATTATAATAAAGTTCAAGCCTTTTAAAAGTAAAGCCTTAGCTGTATGATCCATAGATTGACTATTTGATGATAGTTTTAAAAGTTGTTGTCGATTAATAATCATACCAAAACATTTTGATAAGATATTTTCATCAGTTACAGTATGTGTTAATATCCAATCAATATTAGGGCTGCGATTAAATATTTTTTCAATGAATTTGATATTATTTGTATCAATAATTCCAACATTACAACTACCTATTGCGTGATGAAATGTATTATCAATAGGTTTGAAATCGAACGAATCAGTGCTTGTAAAAAGAGATAATTGTTTTTCTAAATCATTTATATAAAAAACTGTAGGTGTAATTTCATCTACGAAAATTGGGTAATTAAAAATTAGATTTTGATTTAGTTTTTGTTCTAGTTCAAAAGCTGTATTATCACCACCAAATTTAGTAATGAAGTGAACTTCATCTTTTAAATATGATAAATTCATACAAACATTATACATTTTTCCAGTGAAATCACCGGTCATATTGATTTTATTTTGTTTTCCTTCATAAATAACTCTGTCAGATGTCAGCATTTTATTTGCTAAACACATACCATAAACTGCAATTGCCATATTTTATCACATCCTTTTAAAATAATAACAAATATTTACACAAAATGATATATAATATATGAAAGGAAGGTGATTAATTTGTATCGTATAGGACAATCAAGTGATATTCATCAATTAGTTAAAGGAAGAAAATTAATTTTAGGTGGAGTACATATCGAAAGTGAATATGGACTTTTAGGACATAGTGATGCTGATGCATTGTTGCATGCAATTAGTGAAGCAATAATTGGTGCAATGGCAATGGGTGATTTAGGTAAGTTTTTCCCAGACAATGATCCACAATATAAAGGAATTAATTCATTACAAATACTAGATGGTGTTAATGATGTTATGCTTAAAAACAATTATCAAATAGTAAATATTGATTCTTTAATCATGATTGAAAAACCAAAAATGGCACCACATATAGAAGATATGGTTAATAACATTGCAAAATGTTTAGGCATTGAAAGTAATCAAGTTAATGTTAAAGCAACACGTGGTGAAAAATTAGGTTATGTAGGACGTAGTGAAGGTGTTTTAGCCCAAGCTGTTGTAATGCTTAAAAAAGGAGACAATAATGAAAACAAATAAAGATCACTTAGTAATACAAGGCGTTCAAGGTCGTGTTCATCATCCAACACTTAGAGGAAATGGATATCGCGTAGGATTTGATGGTGTCGCAAGAATTTTGCCAGCTGTTGGTGGAATCACTTATAATTATTTTGTAGGTGATAGTTGTATGAATATTGTAGGAGATCATGTAGAACCAGGTGTTAGCAGTAAAAATGCTGATGCATTAGAAGATGGTGCTTATAATACATTTGCCTGTGTTGGTAATGTTGCAAAAGTTGTGAGTGGAGATGCAAAAGGTAGTTTAGGTTTTGTTAGTGGAAAACATGGTGGTATTGATCATGTCATAATAGCTTTTGATGCAGCAACACTTGATAAAATGTTAGTAGATGATAAAATTTTAGTTTATGGATGTGGACAAGGTCTACAATTAAATGATTATCAAGATGTAATGTGTATGAACCTTGATCCTAATCTTTTAGATAAATTAAACTTGAAAGAAGATAATGGTAAGCTGGTAATTGATGTTACTCATATAATTGGTGGTGAACTTATGGGTTCAGGACTTGGTTCTGCCTCATTGTTTCAAGGTGATTTTGATATTATGACACAAGATAAAAATGCAAATGAAAAATATAAACTTGAATCATTAAGATTTGGTGATTTAGTTATGATTGAAAATTGTTATTGTGGCAATGGTGCAATTTATAAAAAAGGTGCAACAAGTATTGGAATAATTGTACACAGTGATAGTTTTACTGCAGGTCATGGACCAGGTGTAACAATACTGTTTACTTGTGCAAATGATACCTTAATTGGTAATATCAATAAAGATGCGAATATCGCAAATTACTTAGAATTTAAAAAATAGGAGAAAATTATGAGTTATAATGAAATTAAAACAAGAATCGAAACATTAAAAAATATCAATGCACTAATGACATTAGTTAACTTTGATCAAAGTACTCAAGCACCTTCTGATGGTATGTTAGGTATTGAAAAAATGATGGGATATTTATCAGGTCTTTATTATGTTGAAATTAATGATCCAAAGTTAAGTCAATTGGTTAATGAAATCAATATTGAAGAATTAAATGATCAAGAAAAAGCCATTGTTAAAGACATTAAAAAAACAATTAGAGAAATGAATTTAGTACCTAAAGAGGATTTTGAAGCTAATCAAGTATTGATGGTACAGTCATTTTCTATATGGCAAAACGCTAAAAATAATAATGATTATCATTCTTTTAAAGAAACATTACAAAAAATTATTAATTTTCAAATTAAATTCGCAAACTATAAACGTGTTGATGAAAAAACATTATATGATGTACTTTTAAGTGATTATGAACCAGGATTTAATAGTGATAAATTGGATGAATTTTTCGCATTATTAAGAGCTGAAATTGTTCCTTTACTAAAAAAAGTGCAAGCAAGTGATAAGAAATTTGTTAAGCCATATAATCAAAAGGTTGAAAGTCATAAGCAAAAAGCATTCAATGAATTTATTGCACAGTATATTGGTTTTGACTTAACACATGGTTTAATCAAGGAAAGTGACCATCCTTTTACGACTCATATCTATAATAAAGATGTTCGTTTCACAACGCATTTTTATGAGGATATTATGGAAAGTGCAATTTTTTCTACACTACATGAAGCAGGACATGGTATGTATGAACAAGGAGTCAGTGATGAGATAACATTTACTAACATTGGTGGTGGTACTAGTATGGGAGTGCATGAATCACAGTCACGTTTTTATGAAAATATGATAGCTCGAAATAAAAACTTTTGGCTTCCTATCTTTGATAAGTTTAATGCTGATTATGGTCTTGATATGAAAATTGATGAATTCATGAATTATATTAATCAAGCACAAGCAAGTTTAATAAGAACTGAAGCAGATGAACTTACATATCCATTACACATTATGATTAGATATGAAATCGAAAAGAAAATCTTTAATGAAAACTTAAGTGTGGATAACTTAGACATTATATGGAATGAAATGTACAAGGAATATTTAGGTGTTGATGTGCCAAATGACAGTGAAGGTATACTTCAAGATGTTCACTGGTCAGCAGGATTATTTGGTTATTTCCCATCATATGCTGTTGGTAGTGCAATTAGTGCTCAAATTTATGATCACATGAATAAGCAATTTTCAATTGATGATTGTTTGTTAAATGGTGACCTTAATAAAATTAAAGAATTTTTAAATAAAGGAATCCATCAATATGGTGCTACATATAATACGGATGAATTATTAAATAAAATGATGGATGAAAGCTTTAATCCACAATATTTTGTTGACTATCTTAAAAATAAATACACATTATTATATGATCTTAAATAATATAATTTGTTTAAATATAAAAATACATAATACAAAAAAATAGTATAAATAAAGTATGAATGATGAATTCATGCTTTTTTATAATGAATTATACAATTGAAAATGAATGTGGACAATTTTAGATAATAAATAATATCAGTTATCATTATTAATAGATTTAATTATAAACAATATAAGATATGACTAAAACTTTAATGAAAGGTTGGATAAAATATGATATTATTAAACTATAAAGAATAGTTGAGGGTATAATATGTTTGATAAACTTGATGAAATTAAAGTATTAAGAGATCCAATTCATGGATATGTGAAAATCGAATATAAAGTGATTTGGGATTGTTTAGGTACAAAAGAGTTTCAAAGACTTAGAAGAATAAAACAATTAGGTGCATCTTTTATGGTGTATCACACTGCTGAACATTCTCGTTTTTCACATTCTTTAGGTGTTTATGAACTTAGTAGACAACTAGTATTTGATAATCAAAGCATCAATGATTATTTAAGTGAATATGAAAAAGTTTGTGTTATGTTGGCAGCATTGTTACATGATTTAGGGCATGGTCCATATTCTCATGCTTTTGAAGCAATCATGAATACATCACATGAAGAATTTACGAAAATGATTATTTTAGGTAATAGTGAAATTAATCAAGTTTTGAATAGTTATAATGAAAATCTTGCGAAAGATGTAGAAAGTATAATAGCAAAAAAACATAAAAATAAAGTGTTGTGTCAAATTGTAAGTGGACAACTTGATGCTGATAGAATGGATTATTTATTACGTGATGCATATTTTACAGGAACAGCATACGGTGAGTTTGATATTGCACGAATACTTAGAACATTACTTGTAAAGGATAATACACTATGTGTAAAGGAAAGTGGAATTCACAGTGTTGAAGATTATATCATGGCTAGATATCATATGTACTGGCAAGTTTATTATCATCCCGTAGCAAGGTCATATGAGATTATGATGCATTCATTATTTAAATGTTATTTTAATTATTTAAGTAAAGGTAATGAGTCTATATTCAAGCCTTTTGATGATTTTTTACAAGGGGATATTTCTTTACAAGCGCACTATCAAATGGATGAAGCAACATGTAATTATGGATTTAAATTGTTGGCTCAAAGCAGCGATAAAGTTCTTAGTGATTTAGCGACACGTTTAATTAATAGAGATTTATTTAAATATAGTGATATTAAAAATGAACATGATTTAATTGCAAAAAGAAAAGAAATCACAGAAAAAGGTTTCGATGATAAGTATTATGTATTACATGATCAAGCAAATCAAAGACCTTATCAACCGTATCATGGTGCTGATGAAAACTTTATTTATATTTTATCGCAAGATGATAATTTGAAAGAATTAAGTGTTTTATCGCCAATTGTAAGAGCGTTATTAAATGTAGAAGATCAAAATGATATTAAAATGTATTATCCAAAGAGCTAACTTCAATATCAGAAACTCATAAATGTCAGATAAAAATACCCTAATAAATTTTACTAGGGTCAAGCGAAAAATTACTAGGGTCAAGCGAAAAATTACTAGGGTCAAGCGAAAAATTACTAGGGTCAGGCGAAAATTACTAGGGTCAAGCGAAAAATTACTAGGGTCAAGACAAAATTACTAGGGTCGATGTGTTTTCTGTATTTATATAAACTATAAAAAGCAAGAAATTATAAGTTCTAATATCTTGCTTTTTATGTGTATAACAATAATTTAACTATTCATAATAACTTTTAGTATTTTAAATTTTTAGTATAAAGTAACTTAATTGAAATTCCAGTAATTGTTTTTGGTGCTAATAACTCATATTTTTGTTATAATTAATGTTAGTGAAGTGGAGGTAATTATGGAAGATATACTATTTTGTAATAATGGAGGTTGTTCAGCAAAACTTGGACCAAAAGCGTTAAGTAAAGTATTAAGTAAGCTAACTCAACCAACTGATCCTATGTTATTAGTAGGAACAGAATCAAGTGATGATGGAGCAGTTTATAAATTAACTGCCGATATTGCAATTGTACAAACTCTAGATTTTTTTCCTCCAATGGTAGAAGACCCATATTTATTTGGTCAAATTGCAGCAGCAAATGCCTTAAGTGATATTTATGCAATGGGTGGAGAAGTTAAAACAGCACTAAACATTGTTTGTTTTCCTGAAGATATGGATTTAAATATTTTAGGTAAAATACTACAAGGTGGAAGTGAAAAAGTTAGTGAAGCTGGTGGATCATTAGTAGGTGGTCATTCAATTCATGATGCAAGTGTAAAATATGGTCTATCAGTAACAGGGATTGTTCATCCTGATAAAATAATGAAAAATACAGGTGCTAAAATTGGTGATATATTAATCCTTACAAAACCTTTGGGTGTAGGAATTGTATCAACTGCAAGAGCAATGGGTGTAGCAAGTAAACAAGCACTAGACTTAACTTATAAAAGTATGTCAACATTAAACAAATATAGTAGTGATATATCAAAAAAATATCAAGTTCATGGTTGTACGGATGTGACAGGATTTGGATTTTTAGGTCATTTATTAGAAATGATGACAGATAATATGAGTATTCGTGTAAAAATGAAGACAATTCCATATATTCCACAATCATTAGAATATAGTGAAGAATTTTATATTACAGGAGCTGCACAAAAAAATCGTAATTTTGTAGGTGATAACGTACGTTTTAAAAACGTAAGTTTTGCACAAGAGGAATTATTATTTGATCCACAAACATCAGGCGGATTATTAATAGCTGTAGATCCAAAAGATGCCCCAGCATTACTAAAAGAATTACAACAATTAGATTTACCAGTTGGAATTGTCGGTGAAATGATTCCAAGAATGGATGTATCTATTATAGTAGAAGGATAGTTAAAATGATAAAAATTGATATGCGAAATAAACAGTGCCCTTTGCCTGTTATCGAAACTAAAAAAATGTTAAAAGAAAATTTAAATCAAAAAATAATGACAGTTGTTGATAACATTATTGCAGTAGAAAATCTACAAAAACTAGGAAAGCAAATGAGTTGTGAAATAACAGTTAATGAAATATCAAAAAATGAGTACGAAGTGATACTTTTTATAAATGAAAATAGTAATGATCAAAACAGTGTTGAAATAAAAGATACAAAACAAAAAAATAAGGAAAATACTGAACAGAATACAATTGTTGTCATTTCTAGTGAAATGATGGGAAGTGGTGATGAATTACTTGGAAAAACATTATTAAAAGGGTACATATATGCACTAACACAATTAGATGTATTGCCTGATTATATACTTTTATATAATGGCGGCGTTCATCTATCAATCAATGGTGCTGATACATTACAGGATTTAATTTATCTACAAGCAAATGGTACAAAAATCGCTAGTTGTGGAGCTTGTTTAGATTATTATAACCAAACTAAAAATCTTGGAGTTGGTGAAATAACAAATATGTATGCAATTGCTGAGTTATTATCAAAAGCTACAAGAATTATTAAACCGTAAATAAAAAGGTTATAAAATTATTTGATTTCAACAATATTGAATAATTATTAATAAAAAGGAAGTTAAACTATGATATATTTTGATAATGCATCAACTACATACTATAAACCAGATTCAGTTATAAAGGCAGTACAAGATGCAATGGTAGGTATGGGTTCGGCAGGGCGTGGAGTTAATTCAGCATCATTAGACTCATCAAGAATTGTTTATGCATGTCGAGAAGAAGTTGCAAGTTTATTTAATTTTAATAATCCAGATAGAGTAGTTTTTACAGCGAATGCGACACAATCACTAAATATCGCTATTAATGGATTAATTGATGAAAAAGATCATGTAATTACAACTGTTATGGAACATAATTCTGTTTTACGTCCATTATATAAAACAGGTGCTAAACTAACAATTTTACCACAAGATTTATCAGGTGGTGTAGATTTAAAAATGCTTGAAGCGGCAATTTTACCAAATACAAAAGCAGTTATTTGTACACATGTTTCAAACTTAACAGGTGAAATAAATGATGTTGTTGCAATTGGCGAAATATGCAAAAAACACAATCTATATTTTATTTTAGATGTTGCACAAAGTGCAGGTTGTATGGATATAAATATGGAAGAAATACAAGCTTCGATACTATGTTTTACTGGTCATAAAGGATTACTAGGACCTCAAGGAACAGGTGGATTATGTGTGGCTAATGGTGTACACATAAAACCCTTAATAGTTGGAGGCAGTGGGATTAATACTTTTGATAAAAATCACCCAATACAATTACCATCAGCACTTGAAGCAGGAACACTTAATACTCATGGAATTGCAGGGCTATTGGCAGGAATAAAATACATTAAAAATATTGGAATTAGTAAAATTAATGAACATGAAAAACAACTAGTTAAAAGACTTGCTGATGGAATTAGAAGTATACCAAATGTTGTAATATATGGAAGTCAAAATAGTGATAGTGGTTCAATACTTGCTATGAATATTGTGGATGTGGATTCGAATGAACTTGCCGATATTTTACAGCATGAGTATGATATATGTACACGATCAGGTGGACATTGTGCACCTTTAATGCACCAATCTTTAAACACAATTAATCAAGGTATTGTACGTTTTTCATTTGCTTATTACAACATGACTGATGAAGTTGATCGAGTAATAGAAGTTATAAAATATTTAGCGAATCAAGCCTATATAAATTAAAATAAAAAAGGAGCGTTTGACATGTTGCGAAAAAAAGAAGATAAGTTTATTGTTGTATTTGAAACAACAACAAATGCTATGGCATTAGAAAAGCATGCGAAACTTGCAGGGTCGAAAGGAAGATTAATTCCTACTCCACCAAGTATTCGTGCAGGATGTGGGTTTGCTTGGTGTAGTCCTGTGGATGAAGAAATATTAATAAGGCAATTGATCATAGATAAAAATATTAGCACAACGGATCAAGTTATTTTTAATATTTAATGTTTAATATGTTCATAAATATTAGCTTATATGTATAGTATAAGTTATATTGGATTAAAGATAATCATAATTTATTTCAATGTATTACTTTAATGAAAAAGCAAGATTTTACAGAGTCAAACTAACTTTGATTTACCAAAATTAATACAAATACACAACAAATAATTTACATCAAAAATAGCAAAAACCACATTTAATACAGAGGTTTTGCTTTTTTATATATTTTTACCTGACAAACTATGAAATAGCATTATTAATAGAGCTTTTTATTATGATGAATTATTGTGGTCAAAAACACCGAACGAAAGTGGTCAAAAACACCGAACAAAAGTGGTCAAAAACACCGAACAAAAGTGGTCAAAAACACCGAACAAAAGTGGTCAAAAACGCCGATTACGTTGTAATTTGTTTAATATTAGTATATAATAAGATCAAGTGAGGTATAAAATGAAAAAGTATAATAATAGAATAGTTGATAATGAGTTGGATGTAAGACTTGATACTTTTAAGGGAATACTAATTGTTGGTCCGAAATGGTGTGGTAAAACAACAACTGGAATGCAAAAGTCTAAAAGTATAATACGAATTCAAGATCCAGATAAAAGGCAGGGATATATAGAAACTGCCAATATTAAACCATCACTTCTTTTAATTGGAGATAATCCAAGATTGATAGACGAGTGGCAAGATATACCAAGTATATGGGATGCTGTAAGAGTTGCTTGTGATGATAGAGACGAAAAGGGATTATTTATACTTACAGGATCGACAGCAGTAGAAAATAAAAATATAATGCATTCAGGGATTGGGAGAATCACTAGACTTAGAATGTATCCTATGAGTTTATATGAATCGTCTGAGTCAAATGGATTAATAAGTTTAAATGCTTTATTTGCTGATAATAAACTAAATGTTGATGGAATAAAAAGTAATTTAACAATTGAAAAATTAATATTCTCAGCATGTAGAGGCGGTTGGCCTGATACAATAAATAATATAAGTAATAATGTACTTATGGTTGCGAAAGACTATCTAAATAACATATGTGAAGCTGATATATCTAGTATAGACGCCGTATCAAGAAACCCGGTGTTAGCTAGATTAATATTAAAGTCATATGCTAGAAATATATCAACACTAGCAAAAAAAACTAATATACTACAAGACGTTAAGTCAAATCAAACAAGTGTTTCTATGGATACATTGGATGCATATTTAAACGCATTAGAAAGATTATTTGTAATTGATGATTTGCAGGCATGGACTCCATCTATAAGATCTAAAAGCTCGATAAGAGCATCAAATAAACGCCAATTTGTAGATCCTTCAATTGCAGTAGCTGCTTTAGGGGTAAATCCTGATTACTTTTTATCTGACTTAAAAACTTTTGGATTTATATTTGAGTGTCTTTGCATTAGAGATTTAAAAGTATACTCACAATCATTAGGGGGAACAATGTCATATTATAGAGATAAAACAGGATTAGAGGCAGATGCTGTTTTACATTTAGATAACGGACAATTTGCTTTGATAGAGTTTAAGCTAGGTAGTTTTGAAATTGATATGGGTGCAAAAAACTTGATTTCTATTAAGAATTTGATCATTGAATATAATTTAAATAACCCAAAAGACAAAATGAGAGAACCTGATTTATTATTAATTGTAACAGGCGGAGAAATGGCTTATACTAGAGATGATGGAGTTAAAATAATACCGATAGGCTGCCTTAAAAACTAATGATGATTTTAAATGATTAGAATAATATGCAGCTAGAAAGAGTGAATTTATGAAAAAAGTGATATTTAAAAAAATAATAAATTGCGATATTGATAGCGTATTTAATTTAGTATGTAATCTTAGTGATTATGAATGGAGAAGTGACATTGAAAAAATCACTGTACAAGATGAAGGAAAAACCTTTATTGAGCATACTAAAAAAGGGTATCAAACAACTTTTAATATCACAAATAAAATAAAAAATGATACTTTTGAGTTTGATATTAAAAATAGTAATTTATCAGGTCACTGGTGTGGAAAATTTATAAAATTAGCTAATGGTACAAAAATAGAATTCACTGAAGAAGTTCAGGTAAAAAATCCTATTATGAATTTATTTATTACAAACTACATTAAAAAACAACAAACAAAATATTTAAGCGATTTAGTTTTAGAGTTAAATAAAAATAATAGATAATAAAAAACAATAGAGGATTCAAAATTTTAAATAATTGAATATCTATTGTTGTTTTTTCTGTATTTATATAAATGTCATTAACATTTGGATACACTAAGATTTATGAGTATTATGTTACTGTAATCATTATAGTTATTTTAACTAATTGATTTCTAAATCAAGAGAATATGAATATGAAATTTCAGTATTGCTAACTTGTTTAAAACCAAGACTTTCAAAAGTTTTTTGAGATTGCTTGTTGAATTTGTAGATTTCTTTAACATTTAATTTAGTCATTTTTAATTCTTTTGCACGAGCAATTAGTGTTTGTAATACAAGCTTACCAATTCCTTTATTACGATATTTTTTATCTCCGATAACAATAGGCATATCATATTGACAAAAAGTCACATCCCCTATAGGAATGAAGACATTATTTTCAAGTATTTCTATATAATATAATTCACCATGATTATTAAGGTGATTATACATTCGTTTTAATTTGTCTAAGTCATAAGGAATTTTAATCCCATCAACTAGATAAACGGTATCTAAATCTTGATACCAATCAAATGAAGCTAAACAGATTTCATCAAATTTTTTTAATCTTAAAGTATCATTTATGTTGATAAATAGTGGTTGAATAATATTTTTAATTGGCATAGCATCGTCCTCTAATCTAATAGTACATAATATATCATAACTAATTATATCCTTTTTTTAAAATTGTTGTCAAGCAAAGGTGATACCTAAAAAAACATCGCAAATTAGATTGTTTAAACAAGATTTAAATTTCACTTTAGATATGAATTAGGCTAATCTTATTAAAATTATACAATTGATGTTTAAATTGCATGAAGTAAGCCTATTAGTGAAGGATATTTTGATAATAACAAGCATATCATTATTGTTTATAACTGATCTTATAGTAAAGTTAAATTGGGATATTTTATAAACTTCAAAATAATAAGAAGAAAAAAACATTAATGCAATCTAGGTTGTTTAATAATTTGTTGAGTGCTATTATAAAGATAGAGATAAGTGTTTAAATGACACAGGAGGTGTTAAATGTTATACGGATACCCATTGAATGGTTTAACGGTTATTATAAGAAATACGACTTCACATAAAATCACGGATTTAGTTTATACATTTACAAATTATCCTGAAACAAAGGTAGAGAACGCTGATAATGATACAACAAAACAATTCTTAATTATAAATTCGCACATTAAAGAAGAACAAGATTTAATCTTTTATTTTAAAAATAATAAAGAAAAAAAATTTATTTTTAATAATGTAATAAAGCCATTAGATAAAAGCAATATGTTTACCTATGCTTATTATAAAATAATTGAATGTGATAAACAGATTAATATTGTAATTGACGAAGAAGGAAAAGAGTTATATTTCAAATAAAAAAATACCCGTAAGAAATCACATTTAATTTGCGATAGCTTATGGGTTTATTGTATATGATTTTCTAAACTATTATTGAAGCTGATTTAATCTAATCTTGCATTTCGATATTATTTCCAGCAAACCAACCACAAAATTCTAAAAAGATAATAAGGCAACAAAATATGATGATATTTAATGATCATGATTCAAAAATATCAAAGATTAAACCCATCAACATAGTTCCAATAGCGGTCAAAAGATAACCTGCAGATTGAGATATTCCAGATAAATCAAAAGCTCTTGTTTCACTTGCCATTTAATAAAAAATAAATGCTATAGATAAACTTATACTACCCCCCATTCCAAGTGATACAATGATTACAAAAATCAAAATTTTTACCTCATGGTTAGAACTGAAAGAAAATTACCCTAAATAGGTGAAACGGTGAAAAAGTATATTGGAAAAAAATGAATGCGATGGTCATGAAGCTTTTGATAAGACATTATTAGTCAATATAAAAGATCAATTATCTGGATTAGAAGTTGTAGAGCAAGTGTTGTTCAGCATTTTATTCGCTTACAAAAACGTTTAAAATCTTAAAAATAAATAAAGGCTTAGCATTTTTTATTTGACTTAAATTTCGTCAAATTATTTGCCAAGTAGTTTTTTATGTTTTTCTATAATAATATAAAATCAAAAGAAAAAAACGAAATATACTTTAGTGAATTTTTGAATGTAATTTACTACATAGACAACGCAGTGGCATCTAATATGACGCAAATAGTAATTAAAATATCATAGGGAATGGTGCAGTAGTTACGACATATAACAATGATTAATTATAGTCTTAAAGAAATCCTATAATCTGGATTATTTGTTATAAATAAAGTATTAAACTTTAATACTAAGTATCAATTAAATTGAAAATATATATTATATATTGATTAAATAGTACCATTTAACTAGACTAAAAACCTAGTTAATAAAATGGCATTCAACAAGCAAAAAGAAGAACAACAAAAGACATTTAATGAAGTAATTGCTGTAAAACCAAAGAAGCAAAATATACTAAAAATGAATCATTTATGGAAGCAGATATCTTACAATGCTTTTTTTATTAAACAAAAGCACCGTACAGAATACGATGCTAATAATTAACATTTTTTGAGACATTTTAATTTTCGCTTGACACTTTTTAGTGTCAGAATAGTATCATAAAATCCATATTTAATTTAAATGTGCATAATTATTTCTATACTATACCTAGTAAGCAATCGAGTAAATTGAGGTGCTTTATTCCGTTGAAATTTGCACCATTTCCGATTTCATCTAAGGTTAATAAAATTTTAGGGTGATGATCGGATATTGCTTCAAGTGATTCTAATTCTCTTTTCAAAGTATTTTCATCAAGAACTGACGCCGATACTTGAACATACAAAATACCTTCCATATTACTTGCAACAAAGTTTACTTCTTTTTCTGCCACTTTTCCAATATTAACCTTGTACCCACGTCTAACGAGCTCAAAATATACTATATTTTCAATTAAATGTCCAAGGTCAGCGCCAGAAGATGGTAATAGTAAATTTCGAATACCTGTATCGACCATATAGTATTTGCCTAATGTTTTCAGGTGCTGTCTACCTTTAATATCATAACGACTACTTTATAGAAAATACAAGCATCACACAGTGCGCTCAGATAGTTATCAACAGTATTTACAGATATTTTCCTTCCAGATGAAACAATAATGTTAGAAATTTTCTTTATAGAAATAGGGCTGCCAATACTCGCAGCCACCGTTTTCACAATACTTACAAGCAACGCAACATCAGTAATCCCTTCACGCTTTGCAACATCTTTAATTAAAATAGAACTATAAATACCATCCAAATAACTTGGAATATTATCTAAATTTTTGTAAGAGGTAGCCACATATGGAAATGAACAAAACGTAAATAATCGTTAAACTTTTCCATTTTAGATTTTTCCATGTTCACATTTGCCTGTGTATATTCGTTAAAAGATAGTGGTAACATATCTACTTTTACATATCGTCCAGAAAGTAAAGTTGCCAGCTCTCCAGATAGCATATAAGCGTTTGAACCTGTAATATATACATCTACTTTATCTTTAATAAATAGACTATCTACAACTTTTTCAAAATTATTACAACTTTGCACTTCATCAATAAATACTTATGTGAATTTATCAGCACACAGTCGCTCTTTGATATAGGCATATAATTTTTTATAATCTAAAAGTTCTTCAAACTCAATATCTTCGAGATTTAAGGATATAATTTGATTTTCTTCCACTCCTGTATCCTTCAAATAAGTTTGATATAACTGGAATAATGTAGATTTACCACATCTACGTACACCTGTTACAACTTTAATTACTTTTTGCTCTCGCTGATTTATTAGCTTTTGAAGATATTCTTTACGCTGTACCATATAGCTCCACCTTTCAACTTACTTAATAACTATATTATAATATTTAGTATGAAGAAAGCCAAAGTTTTTTCTGAAATCAATAAAAAAGTTATGTTTTAATAAAGTTTTTATCTTTAAAACACTGAAATATTGCGTTTAATATTTCAATATCTGTTGGGCAAAAATCATATTCATACAAATAATGTCGGAAATAAAGAAAGGTGTAAATCACCTAACTCTGTTTATAAAGTGGCATATGAAAAAAATTATATAGTATATCAAGTTAATAGAATCATTGAATCTAAATGTAAAATACCTGTTGTCTATTGTCAAAGCTGCAACCATTTTCATGCCTTATTTCCTCACAACTTTCCTGTGGATTATTCTCACATCTCTATCATTTATATTACTGGTTAATTATGATAAATCACAAAAAATGTTAACGGAAAAGGAAATTAGAAAAAAAAAATATAACGATATTAACTATCTATCGTGCGGTAAATAGGTTTTCATTGTATTTAAGCGTTTATATTCAAATTACAAATAAGTATAACAAGAATATTTTTATTTCTCTTTTAGATAATTATGAAGCATTATTGAACGATTTGTTTGATATTAGTGGTTATGCTTTTTAGAAAACAACTGCAACTTATTTAAACTAAAAGCTAAGCTAAACCACTTTAAATGAGAATAAATAAGATGGTAATGGTATTAATTATTTGTTGTATTTTATAGCTCTTACAAACATAAAAACACCTTATTTCTTAATTATATTATGCTATAAATTAGTAATAAACAATAGGTTATTAAATAAAAAGTTAACCACAAAAATAGGGCGAAAAAAAATAAAATCGTATAATGTATGCTAAAAATGCTTTTTCATATAAAACGACAACTTAACATAATTTGCTAAGTTGTCGCCATCGGACTAGATAAAGTTGTTTTATTTTTTAAGTAAGCTTTTGATTACACTTCTTAACTTGTAGATTGTTAAATTAAATAGAGTTAACGATAATTGCTCATAGATGACAATTCCGCAATCTTAGCGAAAAAGTCACAGATAAATTTTGGTGTATCAGGAAGATTTTGATTAATAGCTGATTGTACTTCATTGAACTTAATAACATTATTAGTATTAAAGGTGATATCCCCAGTTGGAATATCTGCAATTGCAATAGCTGCTTGTACATATCCACCAACACCAATATTTTTCGCAAAGCAAGCACCACCAAGTGCATAAAATCCAATAGCAAGTCCTCCAGTAGCAAATATACCTATTGAAATACCACCGATTGAGACAGTACCTATCGCTATTGCTCCAATACTTAACAATAGACCTATTGATAAACATCCTAAAGAAAATAATCCAATAGGCAATATTCCAATGCTTATGCCACCAAAACAAAATAACCCGATAGTAATTAAACCGTAAGCATAATTTCCAATTGCAATGATACCTTTTGCTTTTGAAGCATGACCATTACCTACATTTATATGAACTAAAGGAAGATTGAAAAGTTTTATTTTACTAATATATTCATAAGGAGCACATCCAAAACTATAATGATGGACAACTTTTTGTGAAGGTATATCATTTGATTTATTCCCAACAAGACTATCAATTGATACATCAAATATTTTACTTAGTTCTACTAATTTCTTCATTTCAGGTGTAGTTTCTTTAAGCTCCCATTTTGATATAGTTTGTCTTGTAACATTAATTTTAATTCCTAATTCTTCTTGTGACCAACCTTTTTCTTTTCTTAATTGCATTAATTTATCATTAAATTCCATAATATCCTCCTTTTAAAATATCGTAATATTTTTAAATACTTCAACAATTATTAATATTTTTGTTATAACATATTAAAATTATAGCATTTTACTCATTTCAGTCTACCAATCATAACATGAATTATGTCACGGATTGTTAACATAGGTGAATAAATGAGTAATTAATGAAAATATATAGTATTTCCAAGGAAATTTTAATGTTAGATAAATATAAAATATCAAAAAAGAAATTATAAGTAATGATAAAAAAATTCCTTAACAACAATAAAATATATTGGCATTAAAAAAATTTTAAGTTTATATATTAAATTTAAATACTTGCTTACTCATAATATTGAGCTTGTGCATTCCACATTGTTGAATATACACCATCAAGTTTAAGTAAATCATCATGACTTCCTGTTTCTACAATTTCACCCATATCAAAAACAATAATATTAGGGCAAAAGCGACAACTACTCATTCTATGAGAAATATAAATACTTGTTTTATCTTGAACCATTGCATCAAAACCTTTATAGATTTCATATTCACTTAATGGATCAAGTGCTGCTGTTGGTTCATCCAAAATAACATATGGTGCATCTTTATATAGGGCACGGGCGATGGCAAGTTTTTGCATTTCACCACCTGAAAATTCTACGCCATCCTCATTATATTTCATTAAAAATGTATCAACACCTTGTTCTAATTCATCAATTCTTTCCATGATTCCTGCTTGAGTTAATACTTCTCTTAATTTTTTTTCATCACAATTTTTTGTTGTTGTAACATTTTCTTTAATAGAAAAGGCGAACATTTTAAATTGTTGAAAAACTACTGAAAATAAACTGATGTATTCATTATAATCATACTTTTGAATATCAATACCATTTAATGTAATCATTCCACTAGTAGGTTTATAAAGTCTAACTAACAAATGAATAAAGGTACTTTTACCTGCTCCGTTTTTACCGACAATGGCCATTTTTTCTTTTAAGTTTAACTTGAAATTAATGTTTTTTAATACTTCAACATCAGTATCAGGATAATGAAAGCAAACATCTTTAAATTCAATTTCGTATTCATTATCTAATCTTTTTTCAATTGGAATACTACCAGATTCTTCACATTCTTTCCAATCTAATATTTCAAGATAATATTTAAGATAATTACTAATAGAACAAATTGTTGTGTAACTGCTTAAAGTATCCATTAAAGTAGAAGTAAAGAACGTTATCATTAGTCCATAAGTTGTGAACATCCCGATTGTGATGGCATTTGATAATATCTTTACAAGAATAACAAAATAAGCAACGACTATAATGGCTGATTTACTAATTGAATGAAAAACAGCAAGGTTTGTAATATAATCAGCAAACATTTTATGGCATTTTATAATATCATTTTCATTAACATCCATAAGACGTTGCTTTAGCATATCACCCATATCATAAATACGTGTAGTTGCTCCAACTTTATAATTTTGTAATATATCAGTAATAATTGAAGTAATAGCAAGCTCGCTTTTCCCTTGTATTTGTAATAAATCTTGTAAAGCTTGATTAAACTTACGGTTTTTTGGTATTATTATCATTAAAGTAAGTGTTATAAAACCACAAATAATTAAGGTTGAAACAATAGGAGATGCAATTAAAGATAATACTTGATTGTCGCTTTGTGGCAAAGTTAAACATAAATAGATAATCATGATAAAAGAGATAAGTGAAGAAATTAATCCTTTTAGAAATATTATTAATTTCGCAACAAGAGCATCAACACCACCTGATATGCTTATCATTCTTTCTAATAGAACTAGTTTTTGGTAAACTTGCGGACTTTGTATTTTTTCATATTTATACGAAAGCATTTTATCGCGGATGAATGCTGCAAATTTAGGTTCATTACAGTTATTTTTTTTACAACGAATTTTTTGGAAGTATTCCTTTAAATAACTTAATATAAAAATTAATGTTGAAAAAAAGATTACAATATAAAAAGCTAACTCATAATTTTTACTATGCAGATTATCAAGTAATAAACCTGACATAAAAATAGCAAGGTATGGAGTTATACCACTAAATATAGCACACAACAATGACAAGGGAATTAAATCCTTATCAAAAGAATGCATTAACTTTAATAACCTATAAACTGTGTTAAATATCTCACTTTTTTTAGTCATTGTTTTTCACCTCACTTTTTTTATAATAATGTGATTGAATATCAAACATGTTGTGATATGCCCCACCCTTATTCATTAACTGTTCATGGGTTCCAATTTCAAGAATAGCTCCATCACCCAATAAGATAATTCTATCGCAAAATCTTGTCGAACTAAGACGATGAGAAATAAAAATACTTGTTTTATTTTCAATTAATTGATTATAGCTTTCATATAATATACTTTCTGCAATTGGATCAAGAGCACTTGTAGGTTCATCTAAAATCATAACAGGTGCATCATTATATAAGGCACGAGCAAGCATTAATTTAGAAGATTCACCACCTGAAAATTCTACCCCATCTTCATAAATTCTTTTAGTCATATTTTGTTTGATATTATTTGGAAGACTTTCAATTTTATCGTAAATCCCTGCTTGTTTTAATGCCTGTTCAAGCTTAATATAATCAGTTTTACTTTCAATATTTCCAGTAACATTACTTTCTACATCAAATGCAAAAATAACTTCATCTTGAAAAACAACAGAGAATTCTTTAAAAATTTGATCTTTACAAAGAGTAGCACAATCAATTCCATCGATTAATATTCGACCTTTTGTAGGTGTGTATAGACCACAAATTAATTTAACTAAAGTTGTTTTACCTGCACCATTGGCACCGACTATTGCAAGTTTTTCACCTTTTTTAATTTCTAAAGATAAATTATCGATTGAATATTTATCATTGTCAGAATATTTAAAACTTACATTTTCAAGAGTGATACTGTGAGCTTCATTTTTTAACAGTGATTTACCATTACTTTTTAAAGGTTTACCATATTGTTTAAAGTTTCTGAAATTACTAATGACAATATCATTACGAATAAACTCTTTATAATTATTGAAAACTTCAATCAACCAATTAGATAAAGTAGAAATAACACCTACATACATAATAAAATAAGGAACATCAATTGTATTTTGAATAAGACAATATATTAAATATAAATATACTATAATATCCTTTAAAAATGTAGATACTAGTGTAAACTGAGTTGATTTAAACATGATGTTAAAATAAATATCAATATATTTTTTGCGATCATTAATAAGCCTTTCATATAAGCTCGCTATCCATTTTTGCATTGAATAAAGCTTTATATCTTTAATGTTTTTTGGGTCAATACTAGTTTTTTCAAGGTATTGATTTCTTGCATAGTAGGCTGCATTAAAATCTTCGTTTTCAACATTAAACTTATGAAATTGATCGTTAAAATATATAACGCCTACTGAACTAAGAATTAAAAATACAACGATTAATGGATGTAATGTATAAGTTATTATTATTGAAATAACTAAACCTAATAAATTTTTAACGACACCAAAAAAATAACGAAGATAAGCTTCAATACCATCTTCATTACCCATATAAACCATTTCTAAGCCATTTGCACACTGCTTACGCCCTTGTGTACTTTCCATAGCTTCATAGTCCATATCAATAATATGGTCACTATATTCTTTAGTGAAATGTAATCGAAAAATAAAAAGTTTTCCACTAAATGTTTTCTCAAGTTTAACTGATAAAATAGAAATTAGTTGAAAAATAACAATGCTAGAAATAATTACGATAATTGATGTAATCACATCAAAATCACCAGTTAAATAATAAATGGCGATACTAGGTATAAAAACACTTACAAAAGGAATTGCTACACCTATTACAATATCCATGACTCCAATAAATAAAGTTGATTTTTTCATGTAGAATACAAAAAAACCAAGCGAATATTTAAGGTTTGATAAAACTGAATAATTTTTTTTATTCATTTTTTTGACCTCCTAAATCTTGGTTTAATTATAGCTAATTAATTATCTTTTTTCATATTTTGGCACTAAATGTTATTATAGCGACACCAAATGTACTAAACAAAATTGATCTTATTTATTTTTTTTAAAATATAAGATTATAAAGGTAAGGTAACTTCGGTTGCGAAAACACCTTCTTCATTTTGAAGATTTAAATAGCCATCATATTTATTAATAGTGTGTTTTAGTCTTTTTAGACCAAGTCCATGATTACCTTTTTTACTACTGATATAATTTTTTTGATTAAAATTCATTTGCTTTATTGCTGAGTTTTGAATTGAAATATATAATTGTTGTTTATTGACTACAATATAAATACGTAAAAATTTATCAACACGATCATCTAATATACATGCTTCAATGGCATTATCTAATGCATTTCCTAAAATAACACATAAATCCGTTTCTTTGATTGTAAGATAATCTGGACAAATTGCCTTGCAAGTAAAGGGGATATCGTTGTTTTGCGCTATAGTTAGTTCACTATTTAAAATAGCATCAATCATAACATTTCCAGATTTGATATAACTATCAATACTTGTTAAATCGGTTTCAAGTTGATTTAAATAACTAGTCAATTCTTTTATTTGATTATTGCAAACATGTGCTTTTATTGCTTGGATATGACTATGATAATCATGTCTAAAGCCACGCATATTAAGGTAAATACTTTTGATTTCTTCATACTGTGAACTAATAATAGAATCGACTAAACTATTAGTGTTTTGATCACATTGTTTTTTATATGAATTAAACCCATATTCTAAGATTATAAATACTAATGTGGATAATAATATAGAAATCAATTGTTGTTTATTAAATATAAGTAAAATGAAAATGATAACTATTATTAAATTCCATAGTGATACTAATTTTCTAGCCTTAAATGATAAGTGAATAAGTAAAAATAATTCTATTAATAATAATAATGTTGAACTAGTTATCAAATTTGTTTTAAATAAATAAAACAAAATAGGAAAAGTTATTAACATTATAAGATAATATTTATATTGTAATACAAATGGTTGTTGCCCATAAAAACCTGCATAACCAATAAGTAGTAACAGGATAAAGAATATTGTGATATAACCAACAAAAATTAGACTTGATAAAAATAGTAGTAAATAAGAAGTTAAACTTAAGATAATGACTAATTTTTTATCAATTTTAATATCACCTATTTTATGAATATAATACATAAGCAAAATGACTAAAATAATATAAGTTAATGATTCCATTAGATTTTACCTCTGTAATAATCAAGATAACACTTATTTATAAGTTGCCACTTACCTCTTGCGATTGGAATGATTAATTCTTTAATAAGTTGGATTTCACTTTTATTAATTCGTTCAATATAAGCGATGTTCACAAGATATGAGCGATGTGGAGAAATAAAGAATTGATTATTTAATAAATCTTCTATCTGATTTATTGTCATTCTTGTTATTAATGAACCATTTTTGGTTGTAATAAGTAAGTTGTGTTTTTGACTTTCGATGCAAACGATATCTTGTACAATGACTTTTTGTATACCAGATTCAGTTTGAACAAGAATTGTAGCTTGTTGTTTTTGTTGCTTGTTTACAACTTTATCAAGACATGAAAAAAACTCATTTTCAGATAATGGTTTTAAAATATAAGAAATGGCATCTACTAAATAGCCCTCAAAAACATATTCTTTATAGCCTGTAATAAATGCAATTTGACAATTGAAATTTAAATCACGTAATTTTTTTGCAAGTTGCATACCATTCAAATCTTTCATTTCAATATCTAAAATAAATAGGTCGGTATTTTGTAAATCTTCGATATTTAAAAGTAATTGAATTGCAGATGAAAAGCTTATACAAGAACAATAATTATTATTTTTATTTTGCCACTTTGCTAAGTATTTTTGTAGTAAATCGATCTGTAATTGATCATCATCACATAAAACAATATTCATAAATATCCCCCTTAATAATTTTATAACCAATCTTATTGATATAATACTTACTTTTAAAAACATACTTTTTTTATGCTTATATGAATTGATTATACCAAAAAAATAACTTTTTAGGCAAGTTATATAGTTATTGAATATTTTTTGTATCATAGAATTACATATATTTGAGATTATTAAAATGCAAATAAAAATACTATTGTAAATAATAGTATTTTTATTTAGGGATATAATTATAAATTATTTTAAAATAAACCATATATTCAAATATGAAAAAATTCAATTTCAACATAACGTTGATAAGGGTATTTTGATTGTGACTTTTGCCCCTTTTGATATTAAAGAATTTTCTAATATAAGTTGACCATTATGTTGTTGAACAATACAATCCGCAATGTATAATCCCATACCATAGTGCATTTTATTATCTCGACTACTATTAGCCATATAGAATTGTTGTTTGCCATAGTTTAGATCATCATATGAAAATCCCTTACCATGATCTGTGATATTTATTAGTAAATCATTATCACTAGTGCAAAAACAAACATGAATATAGTCTTTATTACAAGAATTATCTACAGCATTACTAATGATATTCATAATAGATCGTTGCAGTAATATTTCATCACAATAGATATTTAAGGGCATGTTAGTAAAAGTGAAGTCGAGTTGAAGGTGCTTGATATTACATAAAGCTGTGATCTGCGATTGTATTTGCTTAATGAAATTTTGTGTATTAGTACTTTTTAAAGCAAGTTTATAACCAGATGAAGTATTTGTAATATCAATTAATATTTTTAAATAAGTTTTCATTTGTAAGGAACTATCTAAAATATACTTAGCATAAGACTTTTGTTCATCATTCATGTTAGTATCACTAATTAAATCAACATTTCCCATGATAACAGTAAGTGGAGTTTTTAAATCATGTGCTAAAGCTCCAATTTGTTCTTTTAAAACTTGTTGTGATAACCATTGTTTCTTAAGAGATTTATTTAAACTAATTTTCATTTCATCAAAAGCAATTAGTAATTCTTCAAACTCACTTATGCTAGAATGTCCGATTTCAAAATCAAGATCTTTATTTGTAAACTGAGTAGTTGCTTCAAAAAGTGGATTTAATTGTAAACTCAATTTCTTCGCAAAACTTGTGGTTAGGTAAATACAAACTAATATACAATTAATTATTATGATTATACATAATAAAAGTTCTGGGGAAATAAAATGCTTGCTGAGCCAAGGGTTAGTATAAGTTGAATTTATATAGAATTGTAGTACAACGTATTCATTATCACGAGTTATTAAAGTAAATTGTTTATTGTGATCAGTATTAACTGCTCCTGTTGAGGCATAATTAATGGCTAATTTTAAATCATCACTATCTAAATTTGTGTCTATTACCTGGAGCTTTTTATCAAGTATTAAATAATTGCAACCTGTAGGCAATTGAATTTTTGATAAATCATCGGTAGAGGCAATGATTGGAGTGATTTCTTTAACACTTAGTTCTGAATAATTAGCTGAAGTAGTAAAGCCAAATGTTGTACTTAAGATAAATAAACAAAATGGAATAATTACAGCACAAAATAAACCTGCCAATAACATGATTAAAAATTTCCAAAAAGCGAACTTTAATGAATTAGTTTTTCTTAATCCCATTTATAACCAATCCCCCAAACTGTAGTAATAGAAGATACATCAAAGCTATTTAGTTTAATCCTAATGTTTTTTACATGAGTAGTGATTGTTGAATTATCACTTTCACCATATATACTAAATACAGCTTCATAAATTTGTTCTTTTGAAAAAACTTGTCCTTTATTTCTTAATAGAAATTCACATAATAAATATTCACTTTTAGTCATCGCTATTATATCTTGATCAACTAAAAGTGTTTTGGCAGATAAGTTTAAGCTGATTCTACCAGAATATAAACTAATGTGTTTTTCGCGACTTTCACGTCGAAGATGAGCATTTACTCTTGCTTTAAGTTCAGAAAGTCTAAAAGGTTTCAAAAGATAATCATCTGCACCAAGATTAAGTCCGAATGTAATATCATTTTCTAATGATTTTGCTGATAAAAACAAAATAGGACAATCAACAAGGGGTCTGATTTTTTCACAAAACATATAACCATCAATATCTGGCATCATTATATCTAATAAAATAAGATCATACTTACCTAAACTATCAAGGGGAACTAAACTTGGTGATGTGTAAGTTAAAACTGTATGATTGTCTTTTAAAAGACAATTTTTAATTAATTCTAATATAGAATTATCATCATCAACTGCAAGTATTAATGCCATATAATTACCTCCTTATTTAAAAATCATAATAAAATATTATTGAATATCTGCTTGATAATATTCATTATTAATTTTAACAGCAACTGAAATACTGGAATCAATATCAATAATTTCGTAAATATCTAAATACATCCAACTTGTTATACTTGTATCTTTATTTTCACCTAACCAATCAATTTTTAAAAGTTGATCTTTTGATAAAACTTGATTTGTATTATCATCAAAGGTTACGTTTTCAGCAATAATATCTAAATAATTACCTAACTGATTTTTGTCTAAAACTTTTGTAGTAACTTGATATACTGCTTCATTATTTATAAGTTGAGTTGCATTATTCTCATTAATTTTGAAGTTATTTAATACGTCAGAATTCCCATATTTTTTAAAGTCAAAGACAGCTTTATCACTGGTGAAATTAACTTTTTTTATACATTTATGATAACTACCATTGATATCAAGGATTAAATTATCATTTTCTTTATATACATTTAAAAATGATAAAACATATTTCACATCTTTTTCACTAGCTAAATCTTTAGTTGAACTAATTAGAGAAGAATTGATTTCTTGTTGAAGTAAAATTTCTCCATTTTCATTAATAGCGACCATTTTTCTAATATAGCCAACCCATTCTTTAAGATTTTCATTTGAACATATTTCATCTAAAATTATATAATCATTTTGAAGATAAGTAAACTCTGTAACATTTAATTTATTTAAATAACATTGTTCTTTATCACTTGAATATTTATCAATTTGATTATCGATTATACTACAACCACTTAAAGTAATAATGCTGAAACAAAAAGATAAGCGACAAAATATATTTATAAATTTATTCACAATTTTTTCTTCCTTCCCATTGTTTAAACCATTTTATTAAAATTACATAACAGCCTAGTGAAATTAAAATAATGATAAACCATTCATTGATATTTGATACTAAATTATTATTGAAAAAATCATTAATAAAACTTGCTCCCCAAGAAAACGGATTAAAGCGCCAAATGCTAATGAGATTTACATTACTATATAAAATAACTTGTAGACTTTCAAAAACTCCCCAAAATAAAGAAATACCAAGTCCAAATTTTAAATTTAAGAATAGATGAAATAAATATATACAAAAATTTGTTAAGGTAAGCCCAATTACAACAAAAAGCAAATAATATAGAGAAATATTTTGGGATAGATTAGTGATATTAATAATGAAATAAAATATTATAAACATCATAAAGATTGTGATTAATCCAGTTAAAAAAAGTAATAAGATTTTTGATAATAATATACTACGATTTTTTACTGCTAATATTCTTTGAAAATAGTTTGCTTTTTCTTCTATAGTAATATTAATTCCAACAACAATACTAATAAGTAATGGAAAAACAATAGCAGTGAATTCTAATAATAGTTTAATTTTTTTATATTTGTCAACATTTTGATAAATTGAAAAATATAATAGAAATATTAATATACCAGCTAGTGCAGCAAATATATGAATGTTTAAAAAAGATGTATGTCGTATTTTATAAAACTCAGATTTTATCAAAGATATAAATTTCATTATTTTATACATTTTTTTGAAAATGTTTTAGAATCTAGTATGGCTAGAATAAAAAATAGTAATAACGACATTAATATTATTATAATTATTAGCCACGAATAAGAAATATTTCCAGTATAAGTACCATTTAGTAAGATACCAAGTGCTGGCTCCGCAAGTTTTGCTGTCCAACAATATGGATTTAAAAACCAAAAAAAAGTGTTTCCAAAGATAATTGGAGAAAAAATTGCGAGAAGGGAATTAGCACCAATAACAAAAGCCATTCCAGTTTTTCTAATAAAATAAAAACATAAAGGGATTTGCCAAATTGATGATAAGCACACACATAATCCTCCTATCAAAATTGTTGAAATAGAATATACAGCAGTTGCTGGGGATATAAAATTACTAACAGATACAAATAATATTAAAAATAAAGTAGTAATTATGAGTTTAATTACAATAATAATATTTTTTGATAACTGAAATTTTTCAAGATTTATATTCAGCGAAACAATAGAATAATAATTACTAGCTTTTTCTTCCTTTTGATGTGATAAAGCAGTTAAAATGGCAATAGTACCTGAGAATAAAAAAGCATACCACCAATAAAAACTCATATATTGAAATCCGTAAAAGCCACCAACAAACCAGGCGAATAATGTTGTTATTAAAGGGGCAATCCAAAGTAGTCTATTAGTTATAGTTGATTTAAATTTTAAGTTTTCTGATTTCAAATAATTCATCTTAAACCTCACAACTTTCATTTTTTACTATGTCCATAAAAAGTTTTTCTAAGTCCATATTTTTTGATATTTCATTTTGATAACATAGCTTGCCATTGCAAATAATACCAATATGATCAGCAATTTGTTGGACTTCACTAAGTATGTGACTAGATAAAATTACACTAATACCTTTACTTGGAAAAGATTTTATTAATGCCCTTAAATCTTCAATTCCAACAGGATCAAGACCATTAGTTGGTTCATCTAAAATTAATAATTTAGGATTATTTAATAACGCTAATGCAATACCTAATCTTTGTTTCATTCCTAAAGAAAATTGGCCTGCTTTTTTATTTTTAGTGTTTGTTAATTTCACAATTTCTAAAACTTCAAAAATACGACTTTCATTAATACCTAATACTAATGCTTTTACTTTTAAATTTTCATAAGCAGTTAAATTTTCGTATAGTGGGGGTGATTCAATTAGTGCACCTATATTAGCTAAGTCATCACGACACCATTGGTGGTCGTCAATCAAAATATTTCCACTTGATGGTTTTAATATCCCACAAATCATTTTAAGAATAGTAGACTTACCAGCACCATTTGGACCAAGTAGACCATAGATTGTGTTTTTTTCAATGTTTAGTGAAATGTCATTTACTGCAATTTGATTATTAAAACATTTTTTTAAATTTTCTGTTTTTAATATAGTATTCATAATAAAACTCCTTTTCTTTTACTTCAAATAAAGCTTAACAAATAAATCTGTGGAATTTATGAAGTTTAAAATTTTATTTGCAATATGTTCTTCAATATTTATTAAATAAGTAGTGACAAATACTCAAGGCGTTTTTTTTTGTAATAACCAAAAATAAAAAAGGCAGAAATGGTTATTCCATTAAATCTGCCTATTTGTACTATAGATTAATATAACATTTGTTAAGTCTATTATTAATTATCCTCAACAATTTTTCAATGAAATAGTATTTAGTTGAACTATTAATATAATTTTTTATTATATTAAACTAGTTTTAGAATTGAGTTTTTTTTCAATTTTACTTTCTGATCCCTTATAAGTAATTATATTTCTATCCTATAAGTCAGCAATCGTTTTTCGAAAATAATTGATTGATATGCTGAATATCCTAACGAACTGTAAATCATTGAGGTAGATATTTCTTCTGATTTCAAACAATTAAGAATAGCTTGTTCTAATTCATGTCAGGATCTTCGTTGTTTTTTTGCGTTAATGATACATTATTATTTTGTATTAAACCAGAATGAATTTGTATTGTTATTGAAAAAACTTCTTTTATCATCTGTAAGGAAAATGGGTAATGGTGACACATTATTTCTAATAGCTTTAATTGTGGTAGGAATATCAGTATTACGCCCATCAATCAATTTTAAATCTTTTAAAAAACTTGTGAGGCGTCGGTTGCGATATCTTCTAGGACGCATTTTTAGGTTTTGAATATCTGAGTTTGATAAAGTATTATCGGGTCTTGGAGCACTTGTGATTTCTATTCTATCACTTTCAATTCTTACAATAATTGGTTCGTGTATTTGGTAAGACTTATGGTAAACTGCATTAGATAAAAATTCTTCAATAGCATCATAGCAATAATTGAACACTTCTAATGATTCAGCTTGACCAGGGATTTTTTTGAGTTAGAAATAGCCTTTTGAGTATACCACCAAAGGTTTAGAATAAGGATTTTCCAATGATATAGTGGGGATGACTCCTGTAATATTTTTAATTTTTGCATAGACATTTTCCATTCCTTTTGATTAATTCCGAATAATAATATGTACGTTGTATTGACTGTGCACATATTTGATGTTATATTGAATATATTAATAGTGAAGGAGTTGATATTATGTCTACTAAAAATATAACCATTCGCATGGATGAAGACCTTAAAAAACAAGCTGAAGAACTTTTTTCTGATTTAGGTATGAATTTAACCACAGCATTTACAGTTTTTGCAAAGCAAGCTGTCAGAGAACAACGATTGCCTTTTATGGTTTCTAAAAATTATAATACTGAAACTATGAGTGCAATAGAAAACGCTCGCAATGGAATTGGTTTAAGTCGTGCATTTTCTTCCGTAGAGGAGTTAATGGAGGACTTAAATGCTGACGATTAAGTATCAAAATTCATTCAAAAAAGACTATAAGATTGTTAAAAAAAGAGCGCTAGATATAAGCAAACTAGAACAAATTATATTATTATTAGCCACTGGAGATACACTGCCACCTCAATATAGGGATCATAATTTGATTGGCAATTATATTGGTTGTCGAGAGTGTCATATTTCACCAGATTGGCTTCTAATTTATGAGGTGGATAATAATGAGCTTATATTATATCTGCTAAGAACGGGTACACACAGTGACCTCTTTTAATCACATACTATTGAAATATCTATAGTGTGTTTTTTTGTGCTTCATTTTTTTGTTTAAACACTGTCAAATAAAGTGACAATAAACAATTTAATTATGTTCACTCTACAATATTTTCTTCTAAAAGCCTATTAATTGTTATTGGTATCGGCATACAACAAATCTTCTAGTATATAACTTAGATTATCCCACGAATTATTTCACGATTAAGTTAATTATACTCTATGGTTGCAACTAATAAGAATAATTTTAATGAAAAAAATTGTAATGATAGATATAGAGTGTAAGCTTTCACTCATACTTGTAATTAAAATAGAGGAGAGAGAATAAAAAATTATAAATTCAATTTATTAACATAAAAAATCTACGTAAAATGAAACGCATTTAATAATCTTTTGAATTTAAAAAAGCAAATGAAAAAAGGTAGAATAAGATTTAAAATCCTAATTCTACCTAATTGTTTATATTAACTGCTAAAAATTAATCATTATCATCACTTTCATCACTGTCATCATCTATATCACAACTATCATTACAAATACTTTCAAGTTGTCCACAATCATCACAAATCTCTTGGGCATC
>CAMQTJ010000016.1 GCA_947037125.1 uncultured Holdemania sp. | reverse complement strand
TATCATTACAAATACTTTCAAGTTGTCCACAATCATCACAAATCTCTTGGGCATCCTCGTCTATATCGCAACTATCATTACAAATACTTTCAAGTTGTCCACAATCTTCACAAATCTCTTGTTCATCACTATCATTTATTTCTTTTTCAAAATCTATTACATTACCTGTTGTTGCATCAATTTCATAATCAAATTCATCAGATTTTGTGCTAAATTTAACTTCATAAACCATAGCACCGTTTTCCATATCTAGATTAATTTTACTATTTAATACCTGTGTTGAAGTAATATTTGCATGACTATAAGCTATACTTATTGCTTTTTCATTTCCAATATAAGATGAAGAACTTGCAGAACCAATTTTATCTGTGTTATCTAAATTAACACTATTAGAATCCGTTAATAAATTAAGTTCATTGATAGATAATTTGGCTAAATCTTCAACTTTATATAAAGAATTTTGTGCTGCAATTTGTTGAATAAGTTGAGCTTTTCCTAAGCTAATATTATGAGTATTTGCTAATGCTTGCAAACTTTCATTTGACGAAACTGTTTGACTTAATACAGAACCACTAAATGCATCAGTATTTAATATTTGTACTACTTCATTAGTTAATTTAGTTTGTAATTCACTACCTTTTATTGCATCATCATTTTCAACAGAAATCAAGATTGAATTTGCACTTGCATCAATGTAGCCATTTTTAAGCATAGAACCAATAATTGCATTTACTGCTACATCAATATCTGTATTTTTTAAATCCATATCTGAAATAACAATCATAGCATCTTCATTCAATGCTGTTACATCTAAAATTCTATCTTTAGAATTAACTGATATTTCAATACTAGGGTTAACGTCAAATGACACAACAGACGCAACTGAATAATTAGTTGAATAAGTATTAAATCCGAACATTAATGCAACAAATGCACCAAAAGATAATGCTAAACCGATAACTTTGTTACTATTTTTATTATATTTTTTCATTTTTATATTTTCACTTTCTATATCAACATATTTTTGTTGGCTAATATACTCTTGTTTATCACAATCTTTGAGAATAGAATTAAGAATATTTGGTGTAGCATTTATATAAGCATCACGTATTTGTTTTTCGCTAGATTTATTATTCATAAAAATTCTCCTTTATTAATAAAACTTTTAATTTTTTTAATGCTCGATTATATTTTGAAAGGACAGTTGATAATGGAATAGATAATAATTTCGCAATTTCACGATGTTTAAGACCTGATATTGCATGCAATGTTATTATTTGGTATTCTATTTCACTCAACTGTTTTAGACATGTGTTCAGTACAATTTTATCTTCAACTTTAATGTTTTCATTGATTGTGTACGATTTTTCTAAATCTTCAAAACAAACATCAATAACTTTATTTTTTTGTCTTATTTTCATTAAACAAAAATTTCTTGTTATTGTAAGAATCCAAGCCATTGGTTTACCTTGTGATTTATACGAAGGCGCAGATGAATAAATTTTAATATATGTATCATGCAAAACGTCTTGAGCATCATCCATATTTTTTAATATTGAAAAAGCAAAACCAAATACTGCATGCTGTGTATCGGTATAAAGATTTTCCAATGATAATTTATCATTATTTGCGATATTAAAAAGATAAGCATCTAATAGCTTACTATCAACATTTTCATTCTTTTTTAATATACTTAGTAGACTCATAACTTTTCCTCTTTCACTATATTAATGCACGAAGTAATCATTTTATTGCATCAAATTAAAATAAATTTTATTTTTGTATTTATGTTGATATATAATGCCTTTTCCAAACTATTATGTCAAGTATTTGTATTTTGATATTTGAAAGCAAAACAATAGAATCAATTATAATATAAATATTTATAAACTACCTATTACATTCTAAATAAAAAAAGTGAACATGTTGTATCACTTTTAATGTTTATAAATTATTTATATTAAATAAACTTTACTGCTGTTCCATACATTTGTAAGTAAAAATAAGCGAATCCATTAGTATCCATATCAATATCTTGACGCATACATATAATAGCATCTGCGCCGACCATTTCACCACGCTTTTTTAATTCTTCAGTTGCAATAAAGAAAGCTTTTTCAAATGCACTTTGACCAACAGACCATTCACCATACAAAAAGCCCCAATCCGTTTTGTCGACATCCATTGTATTATTATTTTGCATTTCTTTAATTTGGTTTGTGTACGTTGTTACATATTTATCCAACGAACTCCCAAAAAAACCTTTATTAGATACTTGAAAATAAACTGGACCAATAATTTCATAATCTTTTTTTAAATCACCTGTCGTTACAATTATTTTACTCATATGATCTCCTATAGTATTAATGTATAAATATATGCTAATCATAGCACTAATATGAATATAAGTATATTGCTTGTTAAAGAAATAATAAATATATCTTATTTCTATATAAAAACCAGACTTGTGAAAAGTCTGGGTGTGTGGGCTTAATGATTAACGCTTAAAATGTAAATGGCTATTCTTTTATGAACCAATACTTTGATCCATTATTATCAATTTCTCCACTAATGGGATCAATTTTTACTTCCATTATATTATCATTTTTTTCATACCAAGGACCTGTATGATTTTTAGGATAAATTGTATTAAAGACATTTCGAAATATTTGTTTTGATATTTTTCTTTCATCGCCGGTTGTTAAGGGTTGATTTTCATCATAACCATTCCAAACAACCATTGTTAACTGAGGATTGTAACCTGCAATTAAACTATCCCAATCACTAGAACCAGATTTGGCTGCAACTGTAGTAAAAGGTTCATAACTTAAAAGTGATGGTGCAGATACATTTAAGTTTTTTATATCAAATGGTGCCCTTAAAAGTGATGTTAGTACTAAAGTTTCATCAACTTTTAATAATTGTTTTAAATCTTGTTCTCTTACATATAGTTCATTGTTATTAACATCAACTATTTTTTCAATAAAACTAACTTCATCATATAGTCCAACTGATGCGAAAGTATTATATATTTTAGCTAAATCAATCAATGGAAAATCGGTTGTGCCTAAAGCCATTGAAGGGGTTGCCATATCCTGTTTTATATCAAAAGCTTCTAGTGCTCCTAATAATGATTCTGTTCCAAGCATTAAATGGGTCTTTACAGCATAAATATTATCAGAAGTTGATATTGCGTGAGTTAATGATATTGGGGCATCTGTATATAGTTCTAAGTAGTTTTCAGGGGTATATATTACTTGTTCATCAATTCTAAATGATGTTGGGGTGCTAGTTAGGGTTGTAGAGGGGGTAAAACCTTGATCTAAGGCTAAATAGTATAGTAAAGGTTTAATAGTAGACCCTACCTGTCTTGAGGACGACAAGGCCCTATTATACTGTGATTCACCATATTCTTTACCACCTGATATTGCCATTACATTAAAAGTAAATGGTTCAATTAAAATACCGGCTACTTGTTGATCACTATCTTTGGTATATTTATTTATACTATCTTGTAAATATTGTTGATAAAGCGGATTATATGTTGTGTGAATTAAAATATCTTGTTGTGCATTACACAAATTTTTCTCTTTACATTGACGAATTACTTCATCTTTAAAATACCCACTAATTTGTTTTTCATCACGTACCTCTTTGGTAGTTAAAACTAATTGTGTATTTAAGGCTTGTTCATATTCACTTGCACTAATTTCTTCATTATTAAGTAGGACATTTAAAACAATTTTTTGACGTTTTTTCGATTTATCAAAATTAATAAATGGCGAATAATTATTAGGACTGTTAGGAATTCCTACAAGCATTGCAACTTCTGCAATATTTAATTCATCTAATTCTTTATCAAAGAAATAGGTTGCAGCATTTGTAACACCATAAACACCATGACCATAATAAATAGTATTTAAATAAGTTTCTAAAATAAAGTCTTTACTATAGTTCATTTCTGCATTAAAAGACATATACATTTCCGTAACTTTTCGTTGCATTGTTTGACTTTGTGTTAAAAACAAGTTTTTAATCATTTGTTGTGTTATAGTAGAACCGCCTTGAACAATACTTTGTTGTTTAATGTTAGTAATTAAAGCTTTTGTTAATCTTATTGGATCAATACCAAAATGATCATAAAAACGTTTATCTTCAACACTTACTGTACAATCTTTAATTAATGAAGGTATATTTTCACTTGTTGTCCAATTAGAATTTTGTAGATAACGTGATTCATAAAAGACTTCATCATTAATATCATACATGACAAGACTTGATTCTTCCTTTAAAATTACGGGGTTAGAAAACATCATATAGGTCGAAAAACCTAATGTAAAGATTAATGCAATTGAAGCAAAACTAATACTATATTTCATCCATTTTTTCATATTATCACCTATATTTATTGTTGCCAAAAAACAAAAAGTTAAACTAACTATTGACAAGAAGTTAAAAATATTTATAATACAAGAGTAAAAGGTGGTTTTATAATGAATAAAAGAGTATATAATTTGCGTGTAACAAGTACTGATTTAAGTGATAATATTACTAAAACTGAGTATATAGGAAAAGCAAATATAGTTGAAAATATGATGACATATACTGAAAAAAAAGAACCATTTGCACAAGTAGAAATTATGTTTGATTCACAAAAAATTTTAATTAATCGTATCATTACTAATTATGAGTTAAGTTTAAATTTAAATCTTAATGATAATAGTAATGCGAAAATAATTACTGGTGAAGGTGAAATGATAATCGATATTGATGTATTTGAAATAGTTGTATTGGATAATTACATAAAAGTTGATTATGCAATTGTTGATGGTATAAATATAGTTGAGCATTTTATCAAAGAGTTTAAATATAAGGAGGCAATATATGAATGATTTAGAGAGTAATTTAAAAAGCACTATTAAAAGTGCTGTATTAAAGAGTTTTGATGTAGAAATCAATATTGAAGACATTGTTATTGAAATTCCAAAAGAAAAGGCACATGGGGATTATTCAACTAATGTTGCTATGCGTCTAGTAAAACAACTTAAAAGTAATCCAAGAGTTGTAGCTTCAACATTAATTGAAAATATTGATAACGAAAGTGCAAATATCACAAAATGTGAAATTGCAGGTCCAGGATTTATTAACTTTTTTATGAATAGTAATTCAATTACTGATGTTATTGCGAAAGTATTAGAGAAAAAAGAATTATTTGGTTCTAGTGATTTTGGTAAAAAAGTCAAAGTTAATTTAGAATATGTTTCAGCAAATCCTACAGGAGACTTACATCCAGGTCATGCACGTGGTGCTGCAATGGGTGATAGTGTTTCTAATGTAATGAGTTTTGCAGGATATGATGTTACTCGTGAGTATTATGTAAATGATGCAGGTAATCAAATCAACAACATGGCACTTTCAGTACAAGCAAGATACTTACAAGAATTTGGTGTAGATGCACAAATTCCTGAGAATGGTTATTTTGGTGGTGATATAATTGATATTGCCAAGGAAATAAAAGAAGTTTATGGTGATAAATTCATTAATGATAATTCAGCTGAAACGATAGCTACTTTTAGAGAAATCGGATTAGAAAAAGAATTATTAAAACTTAAAAATGACTTAGAGTTATTTAATGTGAAATTTGATGTTTGGACATCAGAAACAAGTATTTATACTCGTGGATTAGTTGAAAAAGCATTAGCTAAACTAATTGAACAAAACATGACTTATGAATTAGATGGAGCATTATGGTTAAGAACAACAGACTTTAATGATGATAAAGACCGTGTATTAAGAAAAAGTGATGGAAGTTACACTTATTTAACACCAGATATTGCTTATCATTTAGATAAACTTGATCGTGGTTATGATAAGTTAGTTAATTTCTTTGGTGCTGATCATCATGGTTACATAACTCGCTTAAAAGCTGCAATCCAAGCATTAGGATATGAATCGGATAAATTAAGTGTAGATATAACACAAATGGCTAGAATGCTTAAAGATGGTGAAGAATTTAAGCTATCTAAACGTTCAGGTAAATCAGTTGCATTAAAAGACTTAATCGAAGAAGCAGGAGTTGATGCTGTTCGTTATTTCTTTGCATCACGTGCTGCCGATACACAAATGGATTTTGATATTGATATGGCTAAACGTCAAACTAGCGAAAATCCTGTTTATTATGCACAATATGCTCATGCTAGAATGTGCTCAATTTTGAGTGCTGGAAGTGATATAGAAATAGCAAATAGTTATGAATTAATTACAAATGCCAAAGAAATAGATCTTTGTAAACATATTAATGAATTTACTAATGTTGTAATTGACGCTGCAAAAAGTCGTCAGGCACACAAAGTATGCAATTATATCAGTAAACTTGCTGCTTATTTCCATAGTTTTTATGGAGAGTGTAAAGTAATTGATCGTGAAAATATTGAATTATCACAACAAAGACTTGCATTAGTTAAAGCAACACAAACAACACTTAAAAATGCACTTAAACTAATTGGTGTTAGTGCCCCTGAAAGAATGTAGAAAGAGGATTTTATTATGATTACAAGTTCAATGTGCGACACAGCTTATGAGCTGCTTAACAAAAAGAAAAAACCAGTAGCTTTTGCGAAACTTTGGCAAGAAGTTAGTCAAATTATGGGATATAGCGATGATATGGCGGCAAAGAAAATCGCAAGTTTTTATTCAAATCTTATGTTAGATACAAGATTTGCAAGACTTGAAGAAAATAAGTGGGATTTAAGATCACGTAGAACTTATGAAGAAACACATTTTGATACATCTAAATTAATTATCGATATCGATGAAAATGATGATGAAGGTGTAGTATATGATGATGATGGTAATGTAGTTGTAGTTGTTGCACCTAAAGAAAGTGACACTGAACAATAAAATAATTAAAAAGACTAAATCTTAATTAAGGTTTAGTCTTTTTTTATCATTAATATTTTTATAGTTTATCTGATTAATTATTTAATGTTATACCAAATATCTGAACTATCTAAAGTTAAAATATCTTCATAAATAAGTCCAAAACTATTAAGCCATTGATTAAATTCTTCAATCACTTCATCAGTAATGATTTTCATTTCTTCGCTACACTCTACCACAGGTTTTTCACCTGGTAGATCATAATCCATGTAAACTTCATGATATTGTTTGTCGGTATAATCATATTCACAAGCTTCCATACTATCGTTTGATTTTACAGCAATTAAGGATTGAGAATCTTGTAATATTCTAAAGCTATTCATACGATCAATCGATTTAACCCATACATATACACTACTAATGTTTGTTGGATTTGTATCTTCATCATTTTCATAATAGGCTAAATAATTCATACCGCTATTATCTGTTTCAAATACCCAACCTTTACTTAATAATGTGTTTACTATTTTATCTGATGTTCTATCTGTATCGTTTTCAGATAATAATTCAGGTGATAAAGTAGGTGTATTTGTAGGTAATTTTGTAGGTATTACAGTTGGTGTAAAACTAGGTAAAGGAGTAGGTGTATTTTTAATAGGTGAATCTTTTGTGCAGCCGTTAAGCAAGACTAGTACTAATATTAAATAAGTTATCTTTTTTATTTTCATAATTATGTCCTCCGAATATTTGCTTTCTTAATCCTAATTATAAACTTTTTTTTACTTAAAGCAATAAACCATACACATTTATATGCACTGACACTAAAATTTTAAAATATTTAACTATAAAAAATAACAGCAATTATAATATAACATAAATGTAATTATTCAGGTAAAGTATTATTTTCACCAATTTTTAATATTTATGAATATAAAATTTTAATATTGATAAGAGAATACTATATAGATTACTTTTAGCTAAATCTAATTGGTATAATTTATTTGCTTCGATATTTTATGAGTTAGATACAGCATATATTGGTTTTGAAAGTAAGAATTCAAGTTATAAAAGTTGTGGAGCTCAACAGTAACTTGATTTATTTATGTTTTCTACAAAGCTTTAAAATAGTTTTCCTTCATATTTAAAAATATACGTAATCCCATTTAATAATTATGAGAATATATGAAAAAATAAATGTAAAAAGTTAGAAGTTAAAAGTTTGGTAATAAACGCAGAGTTAATACAGTTAATAAAATACATATAAGATACTAAAAAATAAAATAGATTCGAAAAGCAAAAAAATAACGTATGAGATTAATATTCATTGTTCATATTGGATTAATACAATAATAGGAAATATAAAGAATAATATAACTTGTATTTATCATCGCGTTGCAAAAAGCTATCAACTATTATCTTTAGTTGAGCAACAATTGAAAGTAAATCATAGATTTACTTGATATCAAATAATGAATAAAATATATTAGTACATATATAATTCCGTTCCAGCACCACAAAACTGTTTTTCTTACATACAACATTTTCTGAGAGTCATAAAAAAATTGGGGAGTCTGATGGTCAGTTAGATAATTATAAATATTAAAATTTAATTATTAATGTTATATATTTTTTTATTGATATGAAAAAAAGGTATTCAAAATAAATCTTGAATACCTAATACATTTATATCATTATAATTTTTTCTTAATATCGATTATTGATTCATAAATTAAATTAGCCATTATTTGATGTGCTTGAGTACTTAAATGAACACAGTCAATTTCACTACATTTAATTTTTGTAGATGGATCTAGAAAAAAACAATTAGTATCAATGGCTGTTTGTTTGAATAAAGGTATAATTTTTTTTGATTTATCACTACATAATTCCCCCATAGTCAGTACAAATGGATTTTGACTAATAGAATCTAGAATTGGAACAGGTGCAATGATTAATACCTCAGCTTTTTGATTCCTGAAAGCAACATTATTATTTCTTATCTCTTTAATTAATGAAATAAGTCCTAAATTAATGACTTCTGCACTAGCACAAAAACGTTCTTTTGTGTCATTTGTTCCAAGCATAACAATTACCAAATCAAGAGGTTCATGACTAGATAAGCACGGTGTAATATAATCAATTCCAGCAAGTTGTTTGTTGATAGGATCATTAAATACTGTAGTTCTACCACTTAAGCCTTCTTCAATAATGTAATCATTAGGTAACATTGCTTGTAAAATTCCAGTGAATCTTGTATTTCGATCATATCGACTACCGTCGGTCGGATTATAACCATGTGTGTTTGAATCACCAAAACATAATATATTCATAAGATTACCTTATGTTAATCAATATATTTTGAAATTGCTGTGTCAATCATTGTAACGCAAACATCGATGATTTCCATATCTTCTTCGAAAAGATTTTGAAGAGGCTTTCTAACTCCACCACAATCTACATTGTGACGTCTTCTTAATATTTCTTTAATTACAGCGTACATATTACCTTTACAGCTGCACATTTTATAAATTATTTCGCAAGCGTCATTTTGAATAAGTGTCGCTTTTGCATGTTCACCATTATTGAATAGTTTCTCAATTTCAATATATAGTTCAGGCATTGCCCCAAAAGTTCCACCAATTGCACCATCAGCACCAGCAGCTAATCCTGAATGAAGTTGCTCATCTGGACCATTAAAAACAAATAAGTCTTCGCCAACAATTGATTTGAATTTTTGAATATCCATTACAGGCATTGATGAATTTTTTACTCCTTTTACTAAAGGGTTTTTAAGCATTTCTTTTAGCATATCAGGTGTTAGCTCAGATCCTGCTAGTTGAGGTATGTTATATATGAAAAAATCTGTGTTAGGTGCAGCATTTGAAATTTCATTCCAATATTCAATTATAGAATATGCTGGTAAGCGAAAATAAATAGGTGGTATAGCAGCAATTGCATCAACACCTAAAGATTCCGCGTGTTTAGCTAACTCGCAGCTGTCTTGTGTATTATTACAAGCAACATGAGCAATGACTCTAATTTTACCTTTAGCAACTTCCATAACACTTTCAAGGACTTGTTTGCGTTCAAAGACACTTTGGTAAATACATTCACCAGATGATCCTCCAACATATACTCCTGTAACTTTTTTGTCGATTAAATGCTGTGTTAGTGCTTTTGTTCCATCAAGATTAATACAACCTAATTCATCATATGATGCATATAAAGCTGATATAATGCCGTGATATTTTTTCATCTTCTTCTCCTTTGAAGTTATACATACATGGGTTTAGTTATGTATAATTATGAAAGTTTTAGTAAAACTTTCATAATTATTTACTAATTTGCACCTTTTTTAGTGCGATAAATCAGTAATAATTGAATTTAAAATGAATTAAATTATCTAAATAACTAAAATAATTACCATATCTCATGTAAGATAAATATACCATACCATTAAGATTATATTTTAGCAAGTCCTAATTTGTGATAAATAAAACAGTTTAAAATCATAGTGTTTAAAACACTTTAATCAAAAAAACGAAGTATTTATATTATATTGTGTAATGCAATATTACTTTATTAATTTTTAAAAAAACTAGTATATCATTAATTAACTCAAATTAATTAATGACTCAAAATGAGATAAAAAAAATTAAATAAAAGCAATTGACAACGCTTACATCAAATTGTATACTGTATTCGTAAGTGATTGTAATCACAAAAAATTAAGAGGGAAACGTTATGAATGAATATTTTTTTGATAGACTTGAAGTAACAGGTGTCATGAAAAAAAGGATTTTAGAGTGCAAAAAATATATTGAAAACACGGATATGTTAAATTTGGACTTAGGGATTCATGAAATCGAGGGGTCTAATTTATTTGTAAATGTAGTTTCTTTTAAAACAAGTTCGCAAGAGACTAGAAATTGGGAAGCGCATAAACAGTACGTTGATCTTCACTATATGATATCAGGAGAAGAAGAAATTCAAATAAATGATATTGCAAATATGGAGATTGGTATGTATGTTGAAAACGACGACTATTTACCAGCAAAAGGTAATCCAAGAATTTTTGTGAAGATGTACGAAGAGAACTTATGCTTATGTTATCCAAATGATGTACACAAGGTTGGAATCGCAATAAACGAAATGATTCAAATTAAAAAAGCTATTTTTAAAATAAAAATAGACTAGAAAAGAGAGGGAAAGACAATGAAAAAAAGACTACTAGCTGTACTGCTTGCGTCGATGCTGTTTTTAACAGGATGTGGAGCAGGTGGAGAAAAAGCACCTGAAGTTACAGACGCTACTGAAACTAATGTTCTATACACAAATGGAGGACCTATTGAATTTTTTGAAACACCATGGTTAAATCCGGGTACATTCTTTTATAATAAAGTACTGTTTGATCGCTTAATTGTAGCTGATGAAAACTTAATGACTATCGAGGGTGAAGGACAACTAGCTGAAACTTACGAAGTAAGTGAAGATGGTATGTCAATTAAATTTAATTTAAGAGAAGGTATTACATGGCATGATGGAGAGGCAATTACACCAGAAGATATTAAATGGAGCATTGAATATGCACAATTAGTACCTGCATTAAATCCTGTAATTAATAGTACATTTAGTGCTATTTCAGAAATGACAATAGATGGTAATTCACTAACAGTAAATTTTAGTAAACTTGCACCAGATGCTTTATTAGCATTTACACAATTTTCACCATTACCACAAAAATATTTTGTAGATGTTGAGCCTGCAGGATTCCAACAAGCTGATTTCTGGCAAAGTCCAGTTGGATCAGGTCCATTTAAAGTTAAAGAAGTACAAATGAACAACTATACAACTTTAGAAGCATTTCCTGAGTACTGGGGTGGTGCTGCTGATTATACAATCCAACTTTCTCCAAGCGCTGGGGACAGTGATGAAAACTTTGTAGCAAATGCTCAAGCTGGAAAAATGGATTATGGTTATACAAGAAGCATTGACGATATTAAGGCATTAGAAGGTGTTGAAGGTATGAACATTGAGCAAGTTGATGTTCGTTATACAAGATTATTCTTTTTAAATAAATTTCCAAATGCTGATGGAGATTCTCCACTTGCAGATGTAAAAGTAAGACAAGCATTATTATATGCATTAGATATGCAAGCTATTTTAGATGGTGTATTTGATGGAGCTGCAAATCCTGCAAATAGTTTAACTCCAAATGCTGCTGACAAACCAACAGACTTGAATAATTATGAGTACGATGTTGAAAAAGCTAAAGCGTTACTTGCTGAAGCAAATTGGAATCCAGACACAGTATTAGATGTTGTTTATTACTACACTGATCAACTTACTGTTGACTTAATGACAATTATCCAAAGTTACTGGAGTCAAGTTGGAGTTACTATGGAATTCCGCCTTGTTGAGGGTGATTTAGCTTCAATATTATGGTCTGCACCAACTGATCCTGTAAATGGTCCATCAGCTGTTGAGTGGGATATTTGTTATGCTGCTAATGCTGCATTATCATTACATGAATATTATGACCGTTACCAAACTGGTCAAGCTATAAATTCACACACTCCATCTGACCCAACATTAGATGCATTAATTGAAGCAACTAATAATACATTAGATCCTACAGAAATAACAGAAGCTTTCCATGCATTACAACGTTATGAAAATGAGAATTTATTTGTTTTACCTTTATACTATCAACCAGTATTTGTAGTAACTAGTGATAAGATTACTAAAGGTGCACCAGCTGTTGGAAATCCTCAATGGAACTATAATTGGGATATTCAAAATTGGGAACTAGGTAAATAAGATAATAAAGCTTTCATTATCATTGTGTTAAAGCTTGATAAAAGGAAGGTGTATTTAATAGTACACCTTTTCTATTTATTTGTAGATGTTATTATAATAAACATTCTACTTAATTTTAAAATAATATTAATAAGGAGGTCTAAGTATGTTTAAGTATATAATTAAGAAAATTATAGGCATGATTCCTATGCTTATTATAATAACATTTCTGATTTATTTATTGTTGGAAATGACACCTGGAGATGCAGTATCACGCATGATGGATCCAGAGGCTATTGCAAGATTATCGGAACAAGAGTTAACAGCTATAAGGGAATTATATGGATTAAATGATCCCTTTATTATCAGATACTTTAAATGGCTATTCCAAATAATGCAAGGTAATTTTGGAACAAGTATTACAAGTGGGGTACCGGTTAGTACGATTATTGGAAGGGCTCTTCCGGCTACAATTGAGCTAGCGATAGCCGCATTATTTATTTCAACATTCTTAGGAAGTGTTTTAGGAGTTTTAGGTGCAATAAGAAAAGGTACTATGACTGATAATTTATTGACCTTTGCCGGAATGATAGGTGTTTCTATACCACAATTTTTCTTTGGTATGGTTTGTATATTAATTTTTTCTTTAAATTTAGAATGGTTACCTGTTGGTGGACGAACTGATCCATCAGTTGTGAATTTTTTTGATAGGATTCAATATTTAGTATTACCATCTCTTGTTTTAGGAATAACGATGACAGCAGGTGTTATGAGATATGCAAGAAGTAGTATGCTTGATACAATGAATAAAGAGTATATAAGAACTGCAAGAAGCAAAGGAATACCTGAGTGGCGTGTAAATCTTGTTCATGGATTTAGAGTATCATTAACTCCAGTTATTGTATTGGTTGGTTTTAGATTACCAACCCTTATTGCAGGATCTGTTGTAATTGAATCAATATTTCAATGGCCTGGTATAGGTAATACATTTAGTTCAGCGATTAGAGCATCAAATTATAACTTAGTAATGATGATAGCTTTAATATTTGTGTTCATGGTTCTATTTGCAAGTACTTTTGTAGATATTATTACAGCACTACTTGACCCTCGTGTTAAGTTGGAGAAATAGGAGGCTATATGATTACTTTATCTAGCAAAAAAAGATTTGATAAAAAACTTGATAAAATTAGAGATACAAAAATTTCTCAAAGTGCTAATAAAAAACAAAGTAATAGAGCACTAAGAAAATTATTAAATAATAGATTGGCTGTTATAGGTGGAATTGTTTTCGCTATAATTGTCATTATGTGTTTTTTTGCTCCACTTTTTACAAGTTATGATCCACTAGCAATTGATATGACAAAGATATCAAAAGCTCCTTCAATGACTAATATATTAGGAACAGATCAAGTAGGGCGAGATATATTTACAAGAATATTATATGGTGGTAGAATATCGATTATGATAGGTTTTGGTAGTGCACTAGGATGTGCTGCTGTAGGTGTTTTATTAGGTTGTTATAGTGGTTTTAAGGGAGGCCTTATCGATAAAGTGCTGGTTAGAATATCAGAAGTCTTTATGGCATTTCCTCAATTGATTTTAGTTCTTATGTTAGCAGCAATTATAGGGCGTAGTGCTTCAAATATTATATTTATTTTTATTCTTACAGGTTGGGGATCAGTATTTCGTATGGTACGTTCTCAAATGTTATCAATACGTGAAGAAGAATATGTACAGTCTTTAAAAGTATTTGGAATCAATGACTTAATTATTTGTTATAAGCACATGATGCCAAATGCATTAGGACCAATCTTGGTAAACATAACACTTAGTACTGCAATGTTTATATTAGAAGAAGCGGCATTAAGCTATTTAGGTTTAGGAGTAGCTCCAGAAATTGCAACATGGGGAAATATATTAAATTCATCACAGCAATTACATACACTTCAAAATTATTGGTGGGCTTGGTTACCAGTCGGTATTACCATTTCGCTATTTGTAATGAGCATCAATTTCGTTGGTGATGGGCTAAGAGATACTACAGATCCATCACAACAAGGATAAGGGGGCTAACAATATGAGCGATACTATAATTACAGTAAAAAATCTTAATACATATTTTTATACAAATCAAAGATGTAACCGCGCACTTAATGGAGTGTCTTTAGAAATTAAAAGAGGGAAGACTTTATGTGTTGTAGGTGAGTCAGGTTGCGGGAAAAGTGTAACTGCATCTTCTATAATGCAGCTTCTTCCAAAGCTTTGTCGAATTGAGCAAGGTGAAATAATTTACCATAGTGAAGATCGTGGTGATATTGCCATTCAAGATCTTGAAAGAAATGGTAAGGTAATGCGATCACTTAGAGGTAAAGATATTGCGATGATTTTCCAAGATCCAATGACGGCACTAAATCCTGTTTATACAATAGGGTGGCAAATTAGTGAAATGATTAGGGCTCATGAAAAAATATCGAAAAAAGAAGCTCGACTTCGTGCCATTGATCTTTTAAAATCGATGGGAATACCGAATCCAGAAAAAAGAGTAGATGAGTATCCTCACCAATTTTCAGGTGGAATGCGACAACGTGCTATGATTGCAATGGCAATGAGTTGCAATCCTAAAGTGTTAATTGCGGATGAACCTACAACAGCTTTAGACGTTACTGTTCAGGCTCAAATATTTAAACTTATGGATGAGCTAAAGGAAAATTATAATACAGCGATTATGTTAATAACACATGACATGGGTGTTGTTTGTGAACTTGCAGATGATGTAGTAGTTATGTATATGGGGAATATAATTGAAAGTGGTTCAGCACAAGAATTGTTAGGTAATCCCCAACATCCATATACTCAAGCACTATTAAAATCAATTCCAATGCTTGGTAAAGGTGCCAATCAAAATTTGAACCCGATAAAAGGTTCTACTCCAGATCCACTAAATAGAACTAAAGGATGTCAATTCGCTCCAAGATGCGATAAGCGAACTGAAAAGTGTGATGAAATCATGCCAGAAGAACAACTAGTTGGTAAAACACATATGGTAAGATGTAATTTATTTTGTAGTGATATGAAAGGAGTTAATTAGAAGATATGCAGGAAAACAAAAAACAGGAAGTTTTATTGGAACTTAAAGGTTTGAAAACATATTTCCCAATTACTCAAGGTTTCATACGTAAAAAAATAACTAATGTACAAGCAGTTAATGGGATTGATTTGAAGATATATAAAGGAGAAACACTTGGACTAGTAGGCGAATCAGGATGTGGAAAAACTACACTTGGTAAGACAATACTACAATTGTATAAAGCTACTGAGGGTGAAATTCTATATAAATTTGATGAAGGTTTTGAAGATTTAACAAAGATGAACAATAAGCAATTGGATAAAGTTAGAAAAAAAGTTCAAATAGTTTTTCAAGATCCACATTCTTCATTGAATCCATCTTTTACAGTTTACCAATCCTTAAGTGATCCGTTAAAGAAATTTGGATATAAAACAAAAGAATCGCGTCGTAAAATTATAGGTGACTTACTAGAATCAGTTAATATGCGAAGAGAATATATGGATCGCTATCCTCATGAATTTTCGGGTGGACAACGTCAAAGAATTGGAATCGCAAGAGCACTCTGTATTGATCCAGAACTTGTAATTTGTGATGAAGCTGTTAGTGCATTGGATGTATCTATCCAAGCACAAGTTTTAAATTTATTGAAAAAGTTAAAAAAAGAAAGACAATTAACATATGTTTTTATTACGCATGATTTGAGTGTAGTTGAGTATATTAGTGATCGAATTGCTGTTATGTACTTGGGTAAAATCGTGGAATTATCATCAACAGATCAGTTATACAAATACCCAATCCATCCTTATACTCAGGCTTTATTGTCGGCTATACCAGTTGCTGATGTAAATCATAAAAAAAAGAGAATCTTATTAGAAGGTGATGTACCTTCTCCAATAAATCCGCCAAGTGGCTGTCATTTTCATGGAAGATGTACTCAATGTCAACAGATATGTAAAGAAAAACAACCGCCATTAAATGAATTTATAATTGATGGAAAACAACATCTTGTTGCCTGCCATTTCGCTAATGAAATATATGAAAAATTTAAAAAAGGTGAAGAAATAGCATAACTAATGCAGTTCTTTGGATAATATTAACGTTCTTATTTTATGAAAAGGAGTAATATAGTATGAATAACAAACAAGTTATAGCAAAAATTAAAGGTGGCTTAGTTGTATCTTGTCAAGCGGTGAAGGGTGAACCTTTGGAAAGCTCATATATAATGTCAAAAATGGCATATGCAGCTATGCTTGGTGGGGCGCAAGGAATAAGAGCAAATTATGTAGAAGATATTAAGGCAATCAAAAAAGAAGTAGATTTACCAGTAATTGGTATAATAAAAAATGTAATAGAGGGTTGTGATGTTTACATTACCCCAACTTTAAAAGAAATTACTGCATTAGTTGAGGTTGGTGCGGAAATTATTGCTACCGATGCGACATTTGGAAGCAGACCAAATGGCGAAACTTTAGATGAATTTTTTGCTAGTGCTAAAGATAAATATCCTAATCAATTATTTATGGCAGATGTTTCAACTTATGAAGAAGGAATGCATGCTGCGAAAATAGGTTTCGATTTTATCGGGACAACACTTTGTGGTTACACAAAAGAAACTAAAGGAACATCACTACCTAATATTGAATTATTAGAAAAGTTATCAAAAGATAGTGGTAAATTAGTAATTGCAGAAGGCGGAATTTGGACTGTTGAAGCTTTGAGTTCAGTATTTAAAACAGGAATTCATTGTGCAGTAATGGGAAGTGCTATAACTCGTCCTATGGAGATAACAAAATACTTTGTAAAAGCAATAAAAGATTAGTGGTTAAAATGTAATCAATAATAGAAAAATTCTATTATAAATAAGGAGAGTATATGAGAGCTGTTGCGATAGATATTGGTGGAACATCAATTAAAGCTGGATTGTTTATTGACAATAAATTATGTAAAAAAAAAGAAATTGATACAGAAGCTCTTAAAGGTGGAGAACACATATTTAATAAAGTTTGCGAATTAATTAATTCTTATAATAATTTTGATTGCATAGGTATAAGTAGTGCTGGTCAAATAAATTCGGATGAAGGCTATGTAATTTTCGCAAATGAAAACATTCCTAATTATACAGGGTTGCAATATAAAACAAGACTTGAAGATTTATATAAAGTTGCTGTTAGTGTTGAAAATGATGTTAATGCAGCAGCTCTTGGTGAAGCTCATTTTGGTGCAGCTACTAGCGAACAAGATTTTTTATGCCTAACATATGGAACAGGAATCGGTGGAGCTATTGTTATTAACCATAATATCTTTCATGGCTTAAATTATTCCGCAGGTGAATTTGGTGCACTAATCACACATGGTAATGATCATAAGGCTACATGGAATTATTTTGAAGGTGCTTATGAAAAATATGCGTCTACTACAGCTTTAGTGAATAGTGCTTTATTATTAAATGCTGAATATGATAATGGTAAAATTATACTCGAAAATATCAATAAACAAGAAGTATTAGATGTTTTTAATAATTGGATTGATGAGATTGTTATAGGTCTTGTTTCATTAACACATTTGTTTAATCCTAGCTGTATAATTTTAGGTGGAGGTATTATGGCAAATAAACTAGTTATTGAAAGTATTAATGATAAAATTTATGAAAGATTAATGCCAAACTATCGTAATGTTGTGATTAAAACTGCAAAGCTTGGAAATGATGCAGGTCTTTATGGAGCTGTTTCACCTTTTATATTGTGATTTTTTAGTAAATATTATAGATTATAACGTAGATGTCTAATGCAAAAATATTATAAATTTAAAGAACCATCAGCTATACTACATACATATATAGCTGATGGTTCTTTTTGTTGTTATATCTTTATTTAAAGACATAATGTGCAATGGTAAATATTGTTTTCAAATACTACTATTATTTTGAAATTATTATAGTATTTATTCCTAATAATTCATAAATTAATTATCACATTGTTTTTGTATAAATGATTAATCAACGTCTCTTACTTTAATGAATTATTTCTATTTATCTCAAAAAAGATAATTAGTTAATCTTAATATGAATTGTAAATTTTATATCTGATAATAAATATATTATTTTATAGGATAGAATCAAATTATAGTTTTTTTATAATATATACATTACATAAGATTGATGCTTAATGACTAACTCTATAATATATTCATCATAAAAAGTAATGATAATTGACATTCGAACATTTAAAACTACAATTTGAAAAAAAGAATGAAACCAGTTAATTATCCAATCTAGTTATCTTAATCGCTAAAATTAGATGTATAGGTATTAGTGTTTAAAAAATTTATTTAAGTAAATAAAAAAACTACATATGCTCTATATTATATAGATTATTTGTAGTTTTAAATTTTATTTTTTATGATAAAGTTTTTTAGTTTGGTAAAATGGTTCAGTTGTTAAATTGATACCTAACTTTTTTAATGTGTTTTTATCAACCTCTGATAATAACACAGTAGAGTGCATTTCACAGTTTTTTAATCTAGGTAGCATATCTATTGCTCTTTGAGCAATTGGGCTTGTAGTGGCTGTAATAGCGATTGCTATTAGCACTTCATCCGTATGCAATCTAGGATTTCTATTTCTTAAGCAATCAATTTTAAGTTTTTGAATTGGTTCAATAACAATTGGGGCAATTAATGGGAAATCATCACTAATATTTCCAAGGATTTTTAGGGCATTGATTAAACATGCACTAGAAGCACCAAATAATGATGATGTTTTTCCTGTAATTATTTGACCGTTATTTAATTGAATAGAACATGCAGGTGCTTGTGTTTCCTCAGCCTTATCAATTGCAGGTTGTACACATTTACGAAAATCTTTAGTTATTCCTGCTTGATTCATCACAAGTTCAAGCTTTTCAACTGTTTGTAATGTTCCTTTATCTAAACGATAATTACAAATAGCTTCATAATAACGTCGTACTATTTCATCGTAAGATGCATCTTTTGCAGCTTCATTGTCAATAATACAATGCCCAACCATGTTAACACCCATATCGGTAGGTGATTTATATGGTGATGTCCCAACAATTTTTTGAAATAATGTATTTAATAATGGAAATGCTTCCACATCTCGATTATAATTAACCGTCATTTCATTATAATGTTCTAAATGAAATGGATCAATCATATTAACATCGTTCAAATCAGCTGTTGCAGACTCATAAGCTAAATTAACGGGATGCTTTAGTGGTAAATTCCATATAGGGAAAGTTTCAAATTTTGCATAACCAGCACTAATTCCGTGTTTATGGTCATGATAAATTTGAGACAGGCATGTCGCTAATTTGCCAGAACCAGGACCTGGTGCTGTAACCACTATTAATTCACGAGTTGTTTCGATATATTGATTAGTACCTAATCCTTCATCAGAAACAACAAAAGGAATATTACTAGGATATCCAGCAATTTTATAGTGTGTTGCAACTTTAATTCCCAATGATTCTAATTTTTTTCTGAAATTATCTGCCGATGCTTGATTTCCGTATTGAGAAAGAACAACACTTCCCACAAATAAATCACAACTTCTAAAGGCATCAATCAATCTTAAAACATCTTGATCATATGATATTCCGATATCTGCTCTGATTTTATTTTTTTCTATATCTTCAGCGTTTATTACAATAAGTATTTCAGCTATTTCTTTCATTTCTAATAATAATTTAATTTTACTATCAGGTTCAAAACCTGGTAATACTCTAGATGCATGATAATCATCAAAAAGTTTACCACCAAATTCTAAGTATAATTTATTGTCGAACATTTTAATTCTTTCAGCAATTTTTTCTGATTGCATATTAATATATAGATTATTGTCAAAAGCTACTTTTTTCATATTATCACCAAACTTTCAAATTTAATTATATCAAATTATAAGCTAGATTAATATATAAATGTTCATAATTTAAAGGGGAATTGATAATTTATGACGAGATGTTGATAAAATCCTATAGAGGCATGGAAGAATTTCAATAAATAATAAAAAAAGAAGCCAATATGGCTTCTTTAAAATTTTATTCAGCAGATAATGCAGCGATAGCAGCATTAACAGTTGCAACATAATCAGAAACAGCGATTGTTACTGAAGTTTTTAAATCTTCGTTAGTTACTTTACCAGTTTCATCAAGTTCAACAGCTTCAACACCGTTTTCAATAATGAATGCTTCTAAAGCAGCAACTTGTGTAGACCATGATCCAGCAGGGAAAGCATCAGGTGCGTAAGTATCACCCATTTCTTTTTTACTGCTTACACCGTCAGCGTCGATTTCATCGATTACTAAAGTAGCGATTTTTTCACCATCCATAGTTACGATAACGTTAGGTGTTCCGTATGTTCCAGTTTCTCCAACAAAAGCAGTTGGGTCAACTGAAGGTGTAGCATCCGGTGTAGCTTCAGCAGTTGGAGTTGTAGTAGGAGTAACAGTTGGTTCTGGAGTTTTCTCGCTTGAACATCCAACTAGCGTTAATGCTAGTAATAGTGCTAATAATTTTTTCATGTATAATTTCCTCCTTAGGAGTCCATATTATATTATTATTTTTAAAAAAATGCAACTATTTTGCATATTTCACACAACTAACACACAAAATGGAAAATTATGTATTATAATATAAGTTTATATAAGTTGAATTTTATCATTGTTTAAAGGGTTATTGAGCATTTATTGTTCACTAACTAATTAAATTTGAATTATGTTATATTTTATCAAATGTGTTAATATTATAAAAAATATCTTAAGTTAAAAAAAAGTAAAGATTATAGTGCTAACTAAATCTCTACTTTTTTATATAATTAAATTGTTTATTATTTGTTTAATACTGCAACAGCGTTGTTTACAGTTGTAACATAATCAGATACATTAATAGTAACAGAAGTTTTTAAATCTTCGTTTGTTACAAGACCTGCTTCATCAACTAAAACATCATCAATACCGTTTGCAATAATATATGTTTCTAAAGCTTTAACTTGCTCAGTCCAAGTACCTGCAGTAAAAGCGGCTGGTGCATATTCATCCCCTAATTCGATTTTGCTATTGTTTTCAGCATAAATTAATAAAGTTTCAATTGCCCCGTCAGCGAAAGTAATAAAGATTTTTGGTGTTCCAAAATCTGACATATCACCATAAAATGCTTTTACTTAAGTAGTAGGTGTTTCTGTTGGTGTTGGAGCTTTTGGAGTTGTACAACCAACAAGCGTTAATACTAATAATAAAGATAATAATTTTCATTTCTAAAAAAATCCTCCTCTAGGAGATTTCATAACGACATAATATAGGGAGAAATAATGAATTTTAGTATTTAAATTAATATTTTTTTATAGATTTAAATGATAATATGTATACTTAAATTATCTTAATAACTGACTATTTAACCTAACGTACATAATTATTAGTATTTTAAATAATGGATTAATTAGCTGTAATTAAATCAAACAAAAATTTAGAGAAAAACTATAAATTAATATCATTATAGTTTCACTCACATGAAAATTTAGTGTAAGTAATACGACAAAATTGCCTTTTAAAATTAATTATGTTTATATTCATTAATAATGCAGTTATAATAATAAAGTATCGCGGATATGTAAAGGAGATCATATGAATAATAGATTAGTAAAAAAATCAAATGTGATGGTTAGTGAAATTGGTCTTGGAACTTGGCAGTTAGGGGCAAAGTGGGGCGAAGAATTTAATGAACAAGAGGCTCAAAGAATATTAGAAACAACTTTAGAAAATGGAATTAATTTTATAGATACAGCTGATATATATAATGATGGTAATAGTGAACTTGCACTAGGTCGTTTTATTAAGCTACATCGTGATGCTTTTTATATAACAACTAAAATCGGAAGAAAAATAAATCCACATATAGCGGAAAATTATACAAAAGAAAATATCAATAACTATGTTGAAGAATGTTTGCAACGTCTTGATATTGTATGTTTAGACATGGTTTTACTGCACTGTCCACCAGAACTTGTTTATAGCAAAGATGAGGTTTTTCATGCATTAGATAAGTTGAAAGCTGACGGTAAAATTAAAGGTTATGGCGTAAGTATTGAAAAGGTTGAACTTGGAATTGAAGCAATGAAGTATGATATTTCAACAATTGAAGTAATATTTAATATCTTTAGACAAAAACCAATTAAACAATTGTTTCCTTTAGCTAAAGAAAAGGGAATTGCAATAATTGCACGTGTTCCTTTAGCTAGTGGTTTATTAACTGGTAAGTTTACAAAAGATACAAAGTTTGAAGCTAAAGATCATCGTACATATAATCGTAAGGGTGAATCATTTGATAAAGGAGAAACATTTTCAGGAATTGATTATGATTTAGGATTAGAAATGGTAGAAAAGTTAAAAGTAATTTTCAAAAGTGATGAAATTGCCAAGTACGCATTAAAATGGATATTGATGCATGAAGATGTAACTGTTGTAATTCCAGGTGCTAGTAGTGCAAATCAAGTAATTGAAAATGTGAAGGCTGCAAATCTTGAAGATTTAACTAAAGAACAAATGGATGCAGTAACTAATTTGTATGACAAGTATATTAAAAATCTTGTAGAGAACCAGTGGTAATAAGTTAGTTTATATACAAGATATAGCTATAAAAATAAATTTAAATATAACCAATAAAATATCTAACTTGTATACAATTAAATTAGATGATTTTATTATAAATACAAATCTAAACAAAGTCTAAATAAAATTAGTCTTATATTAACAAATATGGTAAATATATCGATATAGGATAAACAAATAATTAAAATATAGTTAAAAGGCTTTAAATTCGGTGGTATTTGTTATATAATAAATTTGCAATTTAATAGGAGGAAATTAAAATGGGATTAGTATCTGCAAAAGAAATGCTTGTAAAAGCACATGAAGGTCATTACGCTGTTGGTCAATTCAATATTAACAATTTAGAATGGACTAAAGAAGTTTTACTAGCTGCACAAGAATCAAATTCACCAGTTATCTTAGGAGTATCTGAAGGTGCTGCTAAATACATGACAGGATTTAAAACAGTAGTTGGTATGGTTTCTGCAATGGTTGATTCACTTAACATTACAGTTCCTGTAGCTTTACATTTAGATCATGGTTCATACGAAGGTGCAAAAGCTTGTATCGAAGCTGGTTTCTCATCAATTATGTTTGATGGTTCTCATTATCCATTTGAAGAAAACTTAGCTAAATCAAAAGAAATCATAGAATTATGTCACGCTAAAAACTTATCAATCGAATGTGAAGTTGGATCAATCGGTGGAGAAGAAGATGGTATTATTGGTGCTGGTGAAGTTGCTGACGCTAACGAATGTAAAATCATCGCTGAATTAGGTGTTGATATGCTTGCTGCTGGTATTGGTAATATTCATGGTAAATACCCTGAAAACTGGACTGGTTTAAACTTTGAAGCATTAGCTGCAATCGAAATCGCAACTAATGGTAAGCCATTAGTATTACATGGTGGAACAGGAATTCCTGCTGACCAAATCGCTAAAGCTATTTCTTTAGGAGTTTCAAAAATCAATGTTAACACTGATTTACAACTAGTATTTGCTGCTGCAACTCGTGAATATGTTGAAGCTGGTAAAGACTTAAGTGGTAAAGGTTTTGACCCTCGTAAATTATTAGCTCCAGGTGCTTCTGCAATCAGAGCTAAAGTTAATGCTATGATGGCTGAATTTGGTTCTGCTAACAAAGCTTAATTTTCTTACTTAATAATAAAAAAATCCTTTAAGATTTATATCTTAAAGGATTTTTTATGTTATAATACAAATATTAATTAAGAAGTAGGAGACATAGTATGAAAATTAAAGCAGTTTTATGGGATATGGATGGTGTTATTATTGCAAGTGAGCAATATTATATGGCAGGAACTCTTGATTGGATGAAACAAATTGGCTTTGAAGGTGATAAAAAAGAAATATGTACGATTATCGGCACTACAATGGCAGTTACTCACGTAATGCTTGCTAAAATGTTGAATAATAAATATACGGTTGAAGAAGTGGAAGCAATGAATGAAAAATATTTTGAGGATAATCCTTTAAATTATGCAGACATTATGAATGATGGAATTATTGATGTGCTAGAATATTTAAAGTCAAACGAGATCAAAATAGCATTGTGTTCATCAAGTCCGTTAAAAACAATCAAAGATGTTGTTAAAGTTTGTAATATTGAATCATATTTTGACTATATTGTAAGTGGAGATCAATTTACACATAGTAAGCCAAATCCTGAAATATATTTAAGTGCTGTTAGTAAATTAAATGTAAAAATTGATGAATGTATGGTGATTGAAGATTCTAATATGGGAATAGCTGCAGGTAAAAATGCAAATATTTATACCGTAGCATTAAAGGATCAAATCTTTTCAATTGATCAAAGCAATGCAGATATTATAATAAATGGATTAACTGAGATCATTGATATAATAAAGTCTAGTAATTATTAGCATACAATGATAGAATATTCTAGGTAATTGTCACACATTAAATAAATGTTAATAAAATATAGTATCACAAAGGAGAACTTATGGAAGAAGTAATAAAAATAGTCGGTAAAACAAAATTATGCGGTGAGGTTAAAATTAGTGGGTCTAAAAATGCAACGGTAGCTCTAATTCCGGCTGCTATTTTAGCAAGTGGTCCTGTTACAATATGTGGAGTTCCAAATATTTCAGATGTTGAATCATTATCAATTCTTTTAAGAGAGATTGGTGTAGAAGTTATTAAAAAAGCTGATGATCATATTATTATCGATCCTACGAATATGAAAAATATTCCATTAGATCATCCTTCAGTATCAAAACTTAGAGCTTCATACTATTTTATGGGTGCACTATTAGGTAAGTACAAAGAAGTTAAAATGAAGATGCCTGGTGGCTGTTATTTAGGACCTCGTCCAATTGACTTGCATTTAAAAGGATTTGAAGCATTAGGTGCAACTGTTGAATATGAAAAAGGCTATTATGTTATAAAGGCTGAAGAATTAATTGGCAATAAAGTATTTTTAGATATTTCATCTGTTGGTGCAACTATCAATATTATGATGGCTGCAGTTCATGCAACAGGTAGAACAATTATTGAAAATGCTGCAAAGGAACCTGAAATTATTGATGTATCTTCATTATTAAATAAAATGGGTGCAAAAATTAGAGGTGCAGGAACTAATATTATCACAATTGATGGTGTAAAAGATTTAGGCGGTTGTTTCCATGAAATAATTCCTGATAGAATTGAAGCTGGTACATTTATTATAATGGCAGCAGCTGCAGCAAAAGAAATGACTATTAAAAATATAATTCCACAACACTTAGAATCTTTATTAAGTAAATTGCAGGAAATGGATGTTGATATGGATATTGATGTTGATTGTGTTACAATTCGTGGTAATGAAAATTTGAAACCAATAGATTTAAAAACATTACCTTATCCAGGATTTGCAACAGATCTTCAACAACCTTTAACAACACTTTTAACTCAGGCAATTGGTGACTCTAAAGTTATTGATACCATTTATCCTGAAAGATTTAAAAATTGTAATGAATTGCAACGTATGGGTGCAGATATAGATGTAACTCAAGGAAGTTCTGTTGTTAAAGGTAAGACTGATTTATATGGTCAGCGCGTAACAGCAACTGATTTAAGATGTGGTGCTGCTTTAGTAATTGCAGGATTAATTGCTGAAGGAACTACAGAAATACATGAAATTTATCATATTGATCGTGGTTATGATGATCTAGATGGAAAGCTTAAAAAACTTGGTGCAAATATTACCAGGGAAATGGTTGATTAAAAAGGAGAAATCCTTTTTTTTTTTTTTCAAATAAGCATTAATTCAGATCAACTTTATTGCATAGTGTTTGTATCTATGATATAGTAATTTTATCACAAGCTAATCAAATGATTTAATATTAGATATTATAAAATGTTCATCAGTTATGAATTTAAATTTAAATTGAAAAATATTATTTAAGGTCTAATATGTAAATATGCACTTATTAAAAATATTTACTAATAGAATTACAAACTAAGTATATGATGATTAATCTAATGAAAGGAGCAAATTTAATGGATGCTTTTCTATTATTTTTCGATTTTATCTTACATGCACTAATAGATCCTACAAATCAGAGTACATTCGATATGGAAAAAAGAATAAAACTAAGGGAAATAGGATTTTTAATCATTTTAGTTGCAGTAGTAATCACAGTAATTTTTGGAATAGCTATCAAATATTAAAATAATTATATTGAGTTATGTAATAGAATTACTAAATATTAAATAAACTTATGGAGGATACTTATGATTAATACTAAAAAAAGAAATACAATAATGGTTTCAGTTCTTACGATTTTAATGATGGTTATTTCCACATATATTTTATCAACAAAAGATATTAAAATGAAAGAACAGTTATTTTTAATTATAGCAATTAATATAGTTGGCACATTTATATATATTTATATTTATAATCTTAAAGATGAAGTCAAAAAAGTATTTTTGTCTAAAGTATCTTATAGAATGTGTAATTTCTCATTTTCTATGTTATTTTTGTTAGCAAATTTAATGATAAATGAGTATACATTTTTTTACACATTACTTGTATTAACAAGTGGAACCATTTCATTAATTACGAATAAATATATCGAAATAAAAGAAGAGGTTATAAACGTTCAAATTAATGATGACATACAAAGAAGAATAAATAAAGTAGATTATCTATATCTTTTTATGGCAGTAGCACTTCATTTTATAATTGTGATTTTATATTTTATTTTTATACAAAGCCAAAATGATGGATATATCGCCGAATTTATCATAATATGCTCTGCAAGTATAATAAGTATCACAGCATTCATTTATAGTTTTATTATACAAAATATTAAAATAAAAGCTAAAATGTTTATTATTTCAAAATACAGCTTATTTGTAGGAGCAATAACTGCTATGATTTTTATGACTACGTATAATAGTATTATCTTTATTCTCATTGCTGGTATTTTTATTGCTTATTCGTTTTTATTTATTATTATAGGACTTAGTATTGAGAATATAAACAAAAGATGCCCAAAAGTTAATATTTGATTATGTTAGCTAATTATTAATTAATCTAAATAATTATCAATTAAAATAGTTTGAAACAGTAATAAATGTTTTAAACTATTTTTTGAATTGATATGATGTTATTATTACATTTATTAAAGAATTTTTAAGTGAAAAATTCAAATCTGTTATCATACATGCAGTGATTTAATACAATAATAGATAGTTAATTTATCTTTAAAATCATTGATATAACCAACAATATATCCAATAGCTTAAATAATTGTTAAGATTAAACATCAATATGTAGTTTAATAGCGTTTTTATTTGATAAATTAACTAAATTAATGTAATATATATAGGCATGAGGTGATAAATATGGCATTAACAGCAGGAATCGTAGGACTACCAAACGTTGGTAAGTCAACATTATTTAACGCAATTACACAAAGTAGCGTTGAAGCAGCAAACTATCCGTTTGCTACAATCAATCCAAACGTTGGAATGGTTGAAGTACCAGATGAAAGAATTGAAAAAATATGTGAATTAGTAAAACCAAAGAAAACAATTTACACTGCATTTGAATTTACAGATATTGCAGGTCTTGTTAAAGGGGCTAGTAAAGGTGAAGGGCTTGGTAATCAATTTTTATCTCACATCAGACAAGTTGATGCAATTTGTCATGTAGTTAGATGTTTTGATAGTTCAGATATTACTCACGTTGAAGGATCAGTAGATCCAATTCGTGACATTGAAATAATTAATCTTGAATTAATTTTGGCTGATCTTCAAAGTGTTGAAAATCGTATTAAAAAACTTGAAAGAAAAGCTAATCAAAAAGATCCAGAATCAGTTGCTGAATTAAAAGTATTAAAAAAATTGAATGGTGCATTACTAGAAGGTAAAAGTGCAAGAACAGTTGAACTTGAAAAAGATGAAATTATTATTGCTGCCCAATATCAAATGTTGACATCTAAACCAATGATTTACATTGCTAATATGTCAGAAGAAGAAGTAGCTAATCCAATGGAAAATAAATATTTTAGTAAAGTAAAAGCATTTGCGGATGAAGAACATAATGACGTAATTGCAATTTGCGCTAAAATTGAAGAAGAATTATCAACTCTTGATAAAGATGATAAAGCTATGTTTTTAGAAGAATTAGGTATTAATACAAGTGGTCTTGATGCAGTAGTTAAATGTGCTTATGACATTTTAGGTCTTAAAACATATTTTACAGCTGGAGAAGTAGAAGTTCGTGCTTGGACATTTAATGAAGGTATGAGTGCTCCTCAATGTGCTGGTATTATTCATAGTGATTTCGAACGTGGATTTATCCGTGCTGAAGCATATAGTTTTGATGATTTAATGACATATAAATCAGAACTTGCATTAAAAGAAAATGGTAAACTAAAATCAGAAGGTAAAGAATACATCGTTAAAGATGGTGATGTTTTACACTTTAGATTTAACGTATAACAAACTTAAGTAGGTCCTTGTGACTTGCTTTTTTTATTTTGATATATTAATTTAGTGTAAGCTTTGATTTGTTTTGAAATCATGTAAGTAACTTTGTTTTAATTTTGTAATATCCGAATAAAAATGCAGTTGTTAAATACAAAATATTCGATGTGCAAAATTATTTGAATGATTTTAAAAAATAGTAATATAAAAAATATTGAAGTGATGTAGGAATGACATTTTCCCAAAATAATATAATTTAATATTCGAACAACCTTATCAATATGATATCATTTTATAGATTAAATCTTTCGTTCACAATAAAATAATATCATTTTTTAATAACCGCCGTTGATACAATTATTGAAAATATTATACATTCCATATGAAATTTTTGAATACACTGTTAATGGATTTATTATAAGGTGCAATATTAATTTTCGCGACTGTTATGATTTTAGAATTGATAATGAGATTATATTTCTTGATAGTACCAAAAATCAATAATGTAATGTTACTTGACTATAAATATGCAATAAAATAAATTCATCTTTTAAAAAAATATAATTAAAAATTTTGTTGAGTGAAATATTACTTGATTTAATAAACAATTAAGTGCTAGAATAGGTACGAATATATATGAAACTTTGTAAATTTTTATAAAAAATATTTTTACAATTTGTGAGGACCTATATGATAAATGAGTTAATTGAATTAGTACATATAAATGGATGGTTATTATACATTTTAAATGTTATATTATTAATGACTTTAACATGGTATTGCTTTTTAAAAATCCGGCACTATAATAAAATTTTAAAATCAAAAAAAAGCGAACTAAGTAATTTTCTAAAGTTTTTAGTATTTGGGTTTACTGTGTATTTAAGCTGTTTTTTTGTAGATTATGGAAGTTTTGGTTTTATTGCTGTTATCTTTGCTTTAATTTTTTTGTATAGACATCTTTATATAATAAAATTTCAATTATCTGCTTTACTAGCAAATGATTTTTTAATTATCTTAATTATATGTGACTCAATCGGTCAAGTAGTGATAGAAGTGCTATTTAATCGAAATATTATGCAATATACTGTAGAACTAAATATAGTTAGAATTATTTTTGTATTTATTTTAACGATTATAGCTCTTTATATATTCAATATAAAATCAATAGGAGTAGCAGAATGGAATCGCTTTATTTATTTTAGAAAAAATGCGACAGGATTAATTTCATTTCAAATAATAATTATTTTATTTTATTATATAAGTTATTTAAAATACCAAGGGATCGATTCAATGTATATGAATGCGTATCATTTAGCTTTAACGATTTCCTTAATTATTTCATATAGAATAGTTTTGTATAATGTAATAACAACAAGTTATAATTATTATGATGATATACAATATAAAGTAATTGCTGAACAAATGAAAGTTTTGATGGTTAACTATAAAGCACAAAGTAAACAAATAGTTGAAGTTAAGAAGTTTAAACATGATTTTAATAATTTAATTAATATTATGAATAGACTAGTAGAAAATGAAAAATATGATGAACTTAATAAAATCTTGCGACAGACCAATAATGTAGGTGAAAAATATTTTGAGACTTATAGAGAATTTTCAAACAATGTAATTATTCAATCTATTATTTACGATACATACATATATTCACTTGAAAAAAATATAAAATTTGAAGCAGTCGTTAATTACAGTGAAAAGATTAAAATTGAAGATTTAGAAATATGTAGATTATTTACTAATATCTTTGGAAATTGTATAGAAGCTTGCATCAAAATTGACGAAAAATTAAGGTATATAAAAGTAGAGTCAAATATAAATGAAAAATGGAATACCATAGTGATTAAAAATTCTTTTGATGGAAATGTAAAAATAATTAATAAACATTTGGTTACAACAAAAGATAATCAGTATGAACATGGGTATGGAACAAGATATATAAGTGAAACTATAGAAAAATATGATGGCATTATTGAATATAATTGGGATGATAATGAGTTTATTACAAGTATACATTTACCTATTATTGAATAATATAAATACAAGTATAAAAATACAATGATAACAAAAAAGGTGTAACCAATATCTAGGTTACATCTTTTTTTTAATCAATATTTAAAGTAAAAATGACGAATGATGTTTTGAAAACTTTTTTTTCATTTCCTCACTATATCGTATCCCAATGGGGATATTATGATTATCGTTAGTAAGTAAATAATCTTTTTTGATAGATTTTATGTATTTCATATTAACTAAAAATGATCTGTGACACCTTATAAAGTCCAGACTATTAATGTTTTCTAATATTTTATCTAATGTGCTATAAAATTTAAATTGCTCGTTACAGAAAAATACTGTAACAATTCGATTAGTGATTTCAAAATGACTTATATTATCAATTGGTATATTTTTTATAGTACCTTTACTTTCACAAACGAAAGTTTGACTTATTTTTTTAGAACATAAATTAGCAGCTTTTAAAATAATTTCTTGAAATTTATCAGGCGTTGTGTGACCTTTAATAATATAATGCATAGCATCAACATCGAATGAATCTAGCAAATAATCTTTAGATGAGGTTAGGAATACAATAATACCTACAAAATTTAAAGATCTTAATTTTTTTGCAACGGCTATTCCGTTCATTTTATCCATTTCAATATCGAGAAATAATATATCAGGACTATTTTGTTGATTTATGTGAAATCTTATTAAATCATCTCCACTTACAAAGTTATGAATTGTGTTAATGATTCCATTTTTCGAAAATATATCAGTAATTTTTTCACTATATTTTTTTGCCGTAATATGATCATCGTCACATAAATATATGGTTAGCATAATTATTTCCTCCAAATTCCTGATTTAAAGAGTAAAATAAAAATCAGAAAAAATATATCCTTATTCTACATAAAATTAATACAAAAAGCAACAGATAAACATTTTAATTAAATAAAAAAATAAAAGCATAAAATTGTCAATAATTTACAACATTAAAACCTTTATTCACAACAATTGGTATTGTTTAGTCATAACTAACTGTTATTATAAATGTGATAATACTTATTTTAACAAGAAATAAAATTCACAAAAACAAATTTACAAGAAAAAAACGGAGTGAAATATGAAAAATGTTAAAAGTTTAATTTATTATTTATCGGATTTTTTTGTTAGTATTGCTTGCATATATAATTACAATAATAATGAAGATGAAAAAAGCTTATTATAGTAGTATGAAGTTACAGAGTTTGTCAGAATATCAGCGGATGATGTTTAAGAAATGATTGATGGTAATTCTGGCTTAACATTATTCACATGTAATTTTAAGTGCAACAAAAAGATTAACAGTGAGATGTAATTTAATCGAAATTGTAAAGAGCAATGATTATAATGATTATTATAATGATTATATAAAAGAAAAGGCTAATGTGATATAGCAATTTTTTTGTTTAATTTAAAGACCAAATAAACTAAAGGAGAAAAAATGAATAATACAGGAGTTATAAGAAAAGTAGATCAAGTAGGAAGAATAGTTATACCTAAACATTTTAGAGATAAGTTTGATATTGATTATGGTGATGATTTAGAGATTTACATAAATGAAAATTCATTGTGTTTTAGAAAAGTTGAATTAATGAATGAAAAAATCCAAACGGTAAATAAACTTTGTAAAATTATACAAGAAAAAACAGGATTTAGATGTTGTTATTACGAGAAAAATCACAACTTGACTAATTTAGAAAGTAGTAAAGACAAAGATTTTTGTATAAGTAAAAAATTATCTAAACAAGTAATTAAAATGGGTATCTTAAAAGAAGATTATATATATGCAAATGAAAATGAGAAAATTTATTTATTTGATTCAAGTAAAAAATTTATTGTAAAGCGAATTATTTCAATGGAACAAGGATCATTAGTTATTGTAGATAATAATGAAGAATCAAGCCTAACAGATAGTAGTAATAGTATAATAGATTCTTTGGTTGCTTTTGTTAGCTAACTATTAAAAGCTTAGGTTATCGTAATAATAAATATGGGGATGTAATACTTATGAAAAAATTCGATTCAAAAAAAATTCTACTAATTGCAACAATAATAGTTAATATAGTTTATATAGTGTGGAGAATATTTTTTACAATACCAAAAGGTAAAGGTTTTATATCTTTATTTTTCGCAATGGCTTTACTAATTGTAGAAATAGTTGGTTTAATAGAGTTATTCGTTAACTTTTTTGGGTTAGTTAAGCAAGAAGTGCCGAAAGTACCAGAAATTGATAAAGAATTGTTTCCTGCAGTTGATATTTTTATTGCAACTTATAATGAACCATTAGAGTTGGTTAGAAAAACTATTAATGCCTGTATACATCTTCACTATCCTGATAAAGAAAAAGTAAATATCTTTTTATGTGATGATGGGAATCGAAGTGAAATGAAAGTTTTAGCAGAAAAATATGGAATAAATTATATCACAAGAGAAGATAATGAGGGTGCAAAAGCTGGTAATTTGAATAATGCTATGAAATATTCGAGTTCTCCACTTATTGCAACATTAGATGCTGATATGATTCCTATGCATGATTTTTTACTTGCTACAGTACCATATTTTTTGAAAAATGAACAATGTAAAAAAAATGGAATAAAAGAAATTAATCCGAAAATAGGATTTGTGCAAACACCTCAAAGTTTTTACAATACGGATTTATTTCAATATAATTTGTACTCTGAAAATCGAATTCCTAATGAACAAGATTATTTTTATAGAGATATACAAAGTGCAAGAAATGCTAATAACACTGTAATATACGGCGGTAGTAATACTGTTATTTCGCGCGAGGCATTAGAAGAAGTAGGCGGATTTTACACAAACTCTATCACAGAAGATTTTGCTACGGGAATGTTAATTCAAAGTAAGAAATATACTTGTTATGCATTAAAAGATATTCATGCATCAGGTCTGTCCCCTGATGATATGAGAAGTCTTATTAAGCAAAGGGAGCGTTGGTCAAGAGGATGCATACAAACGGCTAGAAGAGTTAATTTATTATTTCTAAAAGGTCTTAGTATAGGTCAAAAATTGAGCTATTTTGCCTCTGTTACATATTGGTATGGTAGTATTAAGCGTTTTATTTATATTTTATGTCCTATTCTTTATGCTGTTTTTGGTATTCAAATCTTGGAGTGTAGCTTTATAGAAATTATTATATTATGGCTACCATCATATGTACTAACAGGTTACTGTCTTAAAAAGTTTTCAGGAAATATAAGAAATACGAGATGGACAAATATTTATGAAACTATATTATTTCCGCCTTTAATGTTATGTGTTATATTAGAAACATTTTGTATTTCAAAAAATAAGTTTTCTGTCACAAAAAAAACTAGGAATCAACAAGATGATAGTAAATATCGTTTATGGCTGTCCTTACCATTTATTATTTTTGCTTCTTTATCTTTTATAGGAATTATTAATACTTTGTGGCAAATAATTTCAACTGAAAGTATTGAATACCTTGTAGCTTTATTTTGGTTAATTGGTAATTTATTTAATTTATTGATGGCTTTATTTTTCCTATTAAGCAGAAAACAGTTAAGAAGATTTGAACGGTTTAAAGCAAATCTAGATATGAATATATCTCAAGATAGTTTAAATTTAAAATGTAAAACTGATGATATATCGGAAAAAGGCTTTTCATTTATTTTAGAAAATCCAATTTATATTAATCCTGATATTCCATTTTTCACTAAAATAAATATGGTGTTTGAAAATGGTAGTTATAGTAGTGAATTTACAGCAAAAATAGTGCAAGTTATAGAACTAGATAATAAGTGGAAATATGCCTGTGAAATTGATGAAATAAAAGATAATATGCTTGATTCATGGTATTTGATTGTTCATGATAGAAATCCAACACATCCTGAAACTATTGAAGGGTCGTTTGGTTTTTATGAAGACTTAGAAGTTAATATCCAATATAGAATGAAGAAAACGACTTATTTTTCAAGAACTACTCCACGTATTAATATTAATTATGACTGTGAAGATGGACATGGTAATAAAATTAACTTGGTTGATTTTAATTATCAATTCTTGTCTGTAAACAAAAAAATTAATTGCCAATATAATGAAAATATTGAAATTAAAATTAATGATATAATTATATTAAAAGCGCAAAAAGCAAATATAGTTAAAAGTCATGAAGTAGAATTATATAAATTAACAAATATTGAGGAATTTTTAAAAAATGTAGAAAATAAAATTGCAATAATACAGTGGATTAATGAAAATAAAGTAAGCAAACCATCAATTGATATTACAAAAGATGAAACTGAAATTAAAGAATTTGATATTATGGAGTACGTATAATGAAGAAAAGAATTAATTATAGTGAGACTATAACATTATTATTTTTATGTTTTGTGTGGTTTTTTCTTTTAAACTTTTATTTAGTTGATAGTGTTGTTGCAAAAAATATCAATCATCCAATCGAAACAGATTTTGATATTACTGAAAATAATACAAATATAAATATAGAAAATGATGGGTCAGATTCTACATACAGCATAGAAGCATTTGAAAAAAATGCATTTGTTTATTTGCATCAAAATATGAAAAAAAACTTAGCTAAATATGATGGCATTGAACTAAATATTGTTAATTATAGTGAAGAAGAAATAAAATTGAAACTCCACTTGCAAAATAGTGCAGGAGAAGCTGTAAGCTGTAAAGACGATTCAATTGTTATATTTGAAAGTCAAAATAAGTATATAGCAAATAAAATACAAGACAATTACATAGTGATACCTAAAAATTTTAGTGGTAAATTATTAGTCCCATTCACAAGTCTTTCTAATGATAAAACAGATGAATATATGAAAAATCTTGAAAATATAATTTCATTAGGAATTTCACTCGAAACAAAATATGGATTAGAACAAAAGATCAAATTCGATAGCCTTTCGGCCTACACTCACGACCAAACAAAAATGTTTTTTGAGGCCAATGATATTGCTGTAGTTGGACAGAATTCAATTAATGTACCTAAAGTTGGTGAAAATATAGTTAAATACCAGGTAACAGGAAACATTCAACCTGTAAGCTTTCAATTAATATCAGATGATGACAAAATGTTTGTTTCAAATAATGGAAGACTTGTAGTTACTAATAAGGTTGAAAGTAAAGACGCAATTTTAAGAATTAGGCTGAATGATATTTTGTCATTGGATATAGATTTAGAATTTGAGTTAGAGAATACAGATTCTTACATTAATATTGATGGTGAAATAGTAAATATAACAACTCCTGAAGAAATAATTATGAAAAAAACTTCTTTATTTTATTTAAACATCAGAAACAATATTAATTTAATTAGATTATTATTGGTTATTATGACGATTGCTATTTGCTGCTTATACTATTATTGGAATCATTTATCAAGTAAAAAAAAGGAGGATAGCTAAATGTTATTTTCTAGTAATATATTTTTATTCTGCTTTTTACCAACTATTTTAATATTATATTATATTTTTATTAAAAATATTTTCGCAAAAAATATGATATTACTAATTTTCAGTCTAATTTTTTACGCTTGGGGAGAACCTTCTTTTGTATTAATTATGTTAATGTCAATTTTAATTAACTATATACTTGGGCTACTTATAAGTACTCGTAAAAAAAGAGACAATAAAAAATTTGAATCAAAAATGATTTTAATGATAATGATAATAGCTAATCTTGGAATATTGTTTGTTTTTAAGTATTTAGCGTTTACGATTGAAAGCATAAATAATGGGTTTGGTGTTAACATGCTCATTCCTAAAATTGCGTTGCCAATAGGTATTTCATTTTTTACATTTCAAGCGATGTCTTATGTTATTGACGTTTATCGCGAAGATGCGTATCCGCAGAAAAATATATTTAATTTAGCTTTGTATATTTCATTTTTTCCTCAGCTAATCGCAGGACCAATAATACGATATCAGTCAGTTGCGGAACAAATATTATATAGAAAAGAATCAATTAATAAATTTTCAATTGGTTTTTGTCGGTTTATAACAGGACTAGCAAAAAAAATAATTATTTCTAATAATATGGCAATTGTTACTGATTCAATTTATTCTTTTATTGAATTGGGTCCAATTCCTGTGTCTCTTGCTTGGTTGGGATCAATTGCATATACATTTCAAATATTTTTTGATTTTTCTGCATATTCAGATATGGCAATAGGTTTAGGTCTTATGTTCGGTTTTAAATTTGAAGAGAACTTTAATTTCCCATATATATCAAAGTCGATATCGGAATTTTGGAGAAGATGGCATATTTCACTTGGAAATTGGTTTAAGAGTTATGTGTACTTTCCATTAGGTGGATCTAGGGTTAAAAAAAAGGATATTATGGTTAGAAATTTGCTTTGTGTCTGGATTTTGACAGGAATATGGCATGGTGCA
>CAMQTJ010000015.1 GCA_947037125.1 uncultured Holdemania sp. | reverse complement strand
TAATACTCATTATATAATCTTTGTGCATCAGATGGCAGTTAGATTAGTAAATATAAAAACAACCATATTTCAAGAATTTCATAGCCTTTGCTATATCTTGTTTATGGTTGTTTTTTTTATGTTTAATTATTTATTTGTATTACCACTGATTAAAACTACATGTTTTTTCAAGTGATTTACGAACCTTTGTTCTTGTTGTATCATCTTGTGCATAACCAACTGCTAAGATCAGTTTTATTTTCACATCTTCAGGAATTGATAGTAATTGTTTAACTTCAGCATCTTTAAAAGCACCCATAATACAAGTATCTAATCCTTGATTTTTTGCACTAAGTGTTAAATACGCTGTTGCTATTCCTATATCCATTTGTGCATAATATTGACTATCACAAGTTGCCCCTGCCATTAAAACGGCTTTAGTTTCACAAATTACAATAAAAGTATTTACTTGACTTGTAAACTTATTAATATTTCCAACTTGTAAAACATCAGGCATTTTAGAAACTAATGTTTCATTATTAACGACTACAAATTTCCATGGTTGGCTATTACATGCAGATGGTGCTGATGATGCTTGTTGCAAGATAATTTCAAGCTTTTCATTTTCAACCTTTTTATCACTAAATTTACGACAACTTTGTCTTTTATTAACTACTTGATTAAATTCCATCATTTTTCACCTTTTATCTTTCATATAATTACTATAACATATTTAATAACTAAACAAGATTATTAAGCCCTTGTTTATAATAATCAAGCAAGCTTTCTTGATACCCTGCTTTTTTATTCTCTTGTAATAATTGTTTAATCTTTACTGTTTGAGTATTTAAACAATTATCTAATTGACTTAATCTTTTATCACTTATTGTAATTGTAGGATTAGTTTTATAATAATTAGCTAAAGTATAACCCCATAAGATAATTGAATTATATTTTTCTACAAGCTTATTCGCAATCAATAAACCTTCAGGATCAAAATCCCCTGCATAATAAATTTGATAATTAGCGTTTACACATAAATCAATAATTTCATAGCCAGATTTATTAATTTGTCCACCTGTACATATTAGACCAACATTAATCTTATTATTTTTAATATAATACATCAACATAATAAAAACAGAAGGATTTTCAACAACAAAAACCTTTTCAATATCATCTGAAAATCCATCAATGTTTCTAAGGTTTGCCAGTGATAAATTAAGTGGTTCATATGTATCATAAAACATTTGATAACTAATCATTTTCTTTGAATCATTTATTGGTAATAAATGACAAATCATACTAAAGTTAGATACTTCATCTTGAATCAAACCACATTTTAAATAAACTTCCATTTTATCATTTAAAGTACTAATACTTTTTGTATTTGTTTGATATAACAATGCATTAAAAAACATATTAGCTAATTTATTATTATCATCAAGTAAATGTGAATTAGAAAATAATTCATTAGAATAAAATGAAATTAGCTTTATTTCATTTTGATAACTAGGTAAATTATTATAAGCTAGTGCCAAATTATTAATTAATTCTTTACAGCTTTTTTTATTTTTACTATATTCATAATTAAAAGTACTCATCAAACTTATTTGATTATTTATATAATAATCATAAAATTGACTATTTTGATAATTAATTAAACATTGTTTTATATAGATTGTTCTTAATTGATTTAATTCACTGATAACATCTTTATTTGCTTTTAAATCAGTAAATATTATTTTTAAGACTTCATCAAAATTAGCACCATCAAATTTAGAATTCGCTATTGCTTTATCAATCATTTTTTTATTTATTTTTAAGCTATTAGTATTATGATAACCAAAAAAGCCAAGTAAATCTTCTTTATTATCATCAACTAAAATCATTTGCACAACGCCTTTATAACTACCAAATTTTTGATATTGTTTTTTGCACTTATCTAAAAATATTTCGAAGCCTTTTTTACTTAATAAGTAATTAGCTAAAGCAATATTATTATCCATTAACTTAACAATTTTCTAGTTGAACCATTCCAATTATACGCTAAAATGGTTACATAACGTGCATTTTCTAATCTAAACAATTCATAGATTGCCAATGATTTAACACTTGCATAATCTCCCCATAATACTTGAGAATTCATAATAAAATCAAATTTAAACTTAGAAATCAAATCAAACATGTTATTAATATTTCTTTCATCAACTCCGGCAAATGCTTCATCTAAAACAATTATTAAAGGACAATCATCATTTGCACTTTCAAACTTGGCTGCAACACTTGAAAATAAAGGTGCATACATCGACATTGCTTTTTCTCCACCACTAAAAGCAAAGAAATTATTGTTTGTTAACTCTTTTTTACTTTCATTTGTTTTTTGATACATGATCTTAAATTCAAACCAATTTCGATAATCCATAACATCACTCATAATTTCATGAAAACTCTTTAGAGAATTATCAGCTTTTAAAAGTTCTTTACTACGTGCTATCTTACCTCTAAAGTGGGCAGATATCTTATTTAAATCTTCATTCTTTAATAAAAAAGCATCTTTTTGTAGTAATTCAACTAATTTGGTTGCATCCATTTCATCTTCATTCACAACTTTTTTACTAGCCCATTTAAGCGATAATTTAAGTCCACTACTAGTATCCATTGCACCCATATATTTATTCATATTATCTACCCATTTCTTACTTGTATGGATATGTTGTCTGATTTTTTTACTGATGTTATTTACTAGTATATCTTCAAAGATTATTTTATCACTTTCATTTAAAAGTGTTTCTTGCATTGATACATCACTTTTAATATTTTCTAATAAAGTTTTAAAGTTAATTTTTTTACTTTGATACTTTGCACTTAAATCAATTCTAGAACTAATATTATCAATTTGATCACTTGCTAAAATGTAATTCATATTTAATTGATAATCACTAAGTTGAACACTATTATCACGAATAACACGTTGCAAATCATTGTTTAAATCATTAATACTTTTTGTGCCACTTAACTTATTTAAAACAACTTGTTCTCCATCACTAAAAACATAACCTAAATTAAGTTCATCATTTAAGACTTTTTGATAAATATTATGTGCTATTAATCTTTTATCTACTTCATTATTAAGTTCTATATTCTTTTTTACACTTGCATCAATCTCATTTTCAAGCTTACCCTTGATTTGATATTTTTCATTTGTAATCTCAGGTATTTGTTTTAAACGACTAATTAAAAAATGTAGTCTTTCTTTAATATTTTCGCCATCAACTTTTTGAATATTTTCATCAATTACTTTAACCTTATTTTGATTTATATCAATAAGATTTTTAATTTGATATATATCAGCATTTATTTCATCAATGTCACTTGTAGCATCTTGTATTTGAACGTTAAAACTATTAATATTACCCAATTCATTACAACATTTTTGATGTAAACCAAATAAATTATCTAAAATATTTTTATATTCAATTAAATTATCACGTCTATTAATAAAGACAGTCTTATTACAAACTAATTTATATTTATTTCCAATTTCAATTACTTGGATATTAACGATTTCTAATTCATTTGTTTTAATACTTATTTGACTAGTAATATTTTCAATTTCATTATCATAATGCTTAATATCAAGCCCTAAATTATAAATTTGCTTATTAAACTCATTGATATTATCAAAACTTATCACCAATGTAACTTCTTGATTAATTAGCTTACGACTATTTTCTAAATCAATCACTACAATTGTCTTTTCATCAATTTCATTTTGTTTTACTAAGATTATTTGTTTTAACTCATTAATTTTAATTTCTTTTTGTCTTAAACGATTAGCTTGTCCAATAAATTTTGATAAATTATCATTATCCATAGTTATCATAATATTATTTGCTACTAAATAATTGTCTTCAATAATTAAATTATCATTAAATGTAATCTTTAGCACCTTAAATATATATAAAACAATATCATCAATATTATTATTTAAATCAACCATAATTTTAAAATCTGAACTGAAATCATCAATAAATATATATGAATCACAATTACCATTTTCAATAACCATATCTTTGTATTTATTATCAATTAAAACAACATTTAATAATTTTAATTGTGATAATACTTCTTCAAGTAAATCATGTACATCACTATTAATTTCATTAAATTCAATACATTTATATAAAGGCATAAATTCAATATTATTCTGTTTTAAATAGTTACGATTAATTATGGTTTGCTCGTCCATTAAAAAATCGATGCTATCGCTATTAATTAAACTATTCAATTCAGCTTTTTGATCATTGATTAAATTTTTAAGAGTTTGTAGTTCTAGTTTTTTCTCAATGATTTGTTGTGCCAATTTTTTATCTTGTAAAGAGGCAATATTTTGAACAAGTTTAAATACAGCTAATTCATTTACTTGATTAATATAATCCATGATTAAATTTAATTGCTCTTCACTAAATTTAATAAATTGATTATTATTACTATATTCAACCATATTTTCAAAATATTCACTTTTACTTAACGCTAAATTATCACTAACTTCAATTAATTCATGATTTACCTTTTTTTGTTTATCAACAAAAATATCATAACGATTAATAAATTCATCAACTATTGATTTTAAAGTATCTACGATATTTAATTTATCAATTCCATCATTAATTAATTTTAGTTCATCATTGATTAATCCTGTAGAATAATCAAAATTAAGCTCTTTTGTATTGTCATTTATATCAAGTACAATCAAATCATGATCAATGAAATTAACTTCATCATTTACTTCATTAAGTAAACTGATTTTCTCATCCATTAATTTTTGAGTAGTAAATAATTTATCTTGGATTTGTTTTAAATCATTGTGTAAATCAATTAGCTTATCCTGCTTTTTATCACTTATTGTAGTTTTATTGTTTAATCTTTCAATACTTTGTTTAATCTCTATTTTTATTTGTGCTAAGTCCTTAACCATTTTCATAACATCCGATGAATCTAAAACATCTTTTTCATTTTCATTTTTTATGAATTCATTTTGTAATTGATTAATACTATCATTAATTTCTAATAAATTATTTTCATCTTTAGTTAACTTATTGGCATTTTCAATTACTTTTCTTTTTGTTTCATTTAAAGCTTTTAAAACTTCTTGATATTTTTTGTTTTTATCACTTAATACTGCTTCATTATATTTACTATATATTTCATCGATTCTTTTAGCTGAAACATATGATTTATTCAATATTTCTAATTGTTCACTTAAAGCATCCATATTCGCAATCGCTTCTGACATTGGTCTTAAATCATCTTGTGATAATGGTTGTAATGAATTAGATAACATTTCATTTAGCTTTGATGGTTTTAATGAATTTGATAATTTAGGTGTTCTTAACTGTAATAATAAATTTATCATTTCTTTATAATCATCAATACTTTCAAAACCAAACAATGATTTATTTACTTTAGCCATATATTCTTTTTGATTATCAATTACCTGATTTACAATTTGATTCTTTAATTGCTGCTTAGTTAATGTAAAGCCATTATTAATTAGTTTAAAATCAATATTGATTCTTTGATTATCTTCAATAACAAAATACCAACAATCAATTGGTTTGTTTTTTCTAGCATGTATTCCCATCCCAATTGTTTTATATACTTCAAGATCACTTTTTTTAAATTCAATATACAAATAACCTATACGATCATCACGCTCACTATTTTCATCTAACAAGTAATTTTCAAGTTTACGTGATCTAGTACCAAAAGGATCTAAACGTTCACTAGCCTTGTTTCCATCAAGTAATAACGGTATAAAACTTTGAAGTGTTACTGACTTACCAGACCCATTAGAACCCCTAAGCATCATATGACCATTATCAAAATTAAAAACTTCATCAGTATAAAACCAAAAATCAACTAGCCCTAACTTATTTAAATGCCATCTATTATCACTCATTAACTTTTCTCCATTTCATAATTACCACCCAATATTTTCACAATAGGATTAATTGTATATATTTCATCATTAAGTGTTACATAACCTAAAACAATTAAACGATTCAAAACATCACTACTTAAATTATTATTTACTTGATATGCTTTAGGAATATAATCAAAATTGTTTTTAATTACATAATCAATAATTAAATTAATCATATATTCATTGACAATTATTTTATCAATACTATTAATTTTCAAACTATTATTTTTAACACGTTTAATAACCTCATAATTAAACAATAATAATATATCATCCATAGCATTTTTATTATCAATAAATTTACCAATTTTCACATCTTCATCAATAACTAAAAAAGCACAAGATTTATAAACATGAAGATCACATGAAAATAATTTTTGAAAATCTTTTTCAATACGATTACGATAATTTCTTATATAGTTAAAGTCCTCATCATTACCATCACTACGATAAATACACGGTGATAATAACAAACGACGATACACTCTATGTGTTCTTACAATTCCACGATCTTCATCCATATTTAAATATTGATTATCAAAAAAGTCACTTACATTATCCCATTGTAAGATATCAGTAACAAATGACCTTAAAAAATAACGCGATACACCAGTATTTTCAAATAAAACCTCTGTTTGGATATTTTGTGAAAATTTATCTTCATCACCTGCATTATTAATAATAATTCCTATTTTAATTGCATATTTAACGACTCTAATCAATTTTTTTCTCACGCTAAAATCATTAAATGTTATTGGATTATCAACAAATTTCACTTGAATAAATTCTAATAAATTAGATAATACAAACTGATTAGCTATTTCCATATCCTCTAAAAACATCAATAAATAACATAACATTTGATATTCTTCAATCGAACTAAAATCTAATATTCCCATCCATGGTTCAGGTTTTCCAGGCACTTTTTCTAATTTAATTAAAGATTGATTAATATAAATACCATAACCAAATTTATCAAGATAATCTTTTTTAATTGTCTTTAAATTATCTTTAACTAAATAATATTGATCAAAATCTTTAGCTTTAAGGATAAATTTTTGACTCATCAATGAATTAAATGAACTCATAACAATCCTCCATTCTTAAATACTATCTTAAAGTGTGGCATTGTAAAATTACCATCAATACACTTGATTGTAATATATTTATCACTATCACTATCATCAATATAAAATTGTTGATTAAACTGATTTTTCGCCTGTTTATCTACACTACTCATCGCTAAATTAAGCCACGATAGTATAGTTTTTCTTGTATATGAATCAATTTCACCTAAATTATTAAAATCAATGGTACCATCAACAATCAGTTTTTCAATCAGTTTCTTATTATTTTCCATTTCATTTTCTAATTGTATTTTATGTGCATTCTTTTCAAATTCAAAATCAACTATCGATTTTCTAACACTTTTAGTTGTCAGTTTTCTTGTTCTACTTTCAAGTTTTATCAGTTCACTATCGCAATCATAAATACTATCATCAATGCTATCACTACTCTTATCTTTGATATTTTTAAAATGCAAACAACTATCAACACCAAAAACAAGACTTGATAATTCATGGGCCTGATTAATATTTTCACACTTTAAAAAGATATTCGCAATATGAGCATATTCTTGTTTTTTATTTACACCAATATTGTGAAACTCTGCAATTTGTTGAGCATAAAATGTAATCTTTCGAATTATATCATTAGTAATCGTATACATACGACTTACTTCGTTAATTCCATTTACACCTACAAACCATTTATAAATACTTTTATATTGGCCATTAATCTTTTGATGAAAATCATCATATGTAGCATCACTATTCAGACGAGGAATATTATAAATATAGTTAGTTGACTTATTGATGATTATTGCAATTTCTTCATCACTAATATTATTCAAATATGATTCAATCATCAATGAATTTTCTTGAAGACTTTTCACAAAAGTTCTTAAATACTTAATTAATTTATCCTTATACATTAAAAAATCAGTACTTTTCATAAGTTCTTCAGCTTTTGCACTACTAAGCATTTTAATATAATCTTGATAACTATGATTAAGTAATTTAAAATCATTACTTAATGAATCAAAACAAGCATAAACATCTTCATCACTTTCATGCAACATCGTTTTAAGCTTAAAAATTGATTCCCTGATTCTTTGTAACAAAGTTGGCTCTAGTGAAGCCCCTTCAACATTAAGGTGTTCAAGTTTAATGACAAGCCTTTCAATTTCAACACTATAATCACTAATTTGATATCGATATTTACGATTTTTAAAATCTTCAATACTTGTCGTATATGAACTATCTTGCAATGCCGTTAAATTACCCCATTCAACTAAAGCATTTAAGTCTTGTTGACACTTATCTAGTGTATATTCATCAAACAAATTCGTTTCACACATTTGTTCAAATATTTCTTCTTTAAATAACCAATAATTGATATTTTCATATTCATTAAAAAAATACCTGATAATAACCCGATATCTTTCAACATTTTCAGCTCTTAAATAATTAATTTCGTTAATTGGTTTAAGCATTTTATCATATATTTTCATTCAATACCTCTTCTTAAATATATTTTATATTTTAAAGTGCATTTTTTTAGACTAAATATATTATAATCCTACAATACTCCTATAAAATATGTTACATAATATATATTATTATATCATAATCATATTAAATGTAACTATAAATTCGATATTTTTGTGTACAAAATAATGCACATGCATTACAATATATATAAGGAGATACGAATATGGCAAGAAAACAATCAAATGACATACTTATTTTAAACATACTAAAGAAATACAGTGATAAAAACCATATCTTAACAGCAAAACAGATAGCAGAATTTATTGAAAGTGAATATGGCATTTTAATCGAAAGAAGAACAATATATACAACAGTCTCTTTACTTGTGGAAGTTTATGGCTATAATATTGAAACATATAAAGAAAATAACAAGGGGTGTTATTTAAAGCAACGTGAATTTGATAAGAGTGAAATTGAACTGTTATGTAATTCAATCTATTCTTCAAGTCATATAAGTGAAGAAGACACTAAAAAATTAATTAAAAAGTTATGTGAGTCACAAAGTATTTATGACCGTGATGAATTTACTTCAAATATTTATTTATCAAATGGTAATAAACATAATAGCCAACTGTTTTTTACTAATATTGAATTAATTAAAAATGCAATTAGTAAAAACAAAAAAATTGAATTTGAATACTTAAAATATAATATGAATAAACAACTTGTAACTAATGGAAAAACATATAAAGTTAGTCCTTATCATATTGTGGAAAGTGAAAATAATTTTTACTTAATTTGCTTTAATGAATATCGCAACTCTATCAATCATTATCGTTTAGACAAAATTACAAACATGGAAATTATCGATGAAAGACAAGACAGTGCAAGCAATAATTTTAATCCATATGAATATGTAAAAAATCAAGTATATATGTATGCAGGTAAAATTGAGACATTTAAAGTTGTTTGTGACAATGAAATATTAGATCAAGTAATCGAAAGATTTTCAACTGACACAATAATTGAATATAAAGATGCACACAGCTTTACAGCTACGATAAACTCATCAGTTGATGGAATAGTCTATTGGGCATTTCAATTCATCAACTACTGCACTGTAATTGAGCCACAATATGTTACAGATGAAATACGTAAAACACTATTCAAAGCAACAAACAAGTACATTAGCTAAAATAATAAACCAATAATAAAATAGATAAAACATTACTTCCAAATAGTGAACAACAATCAATATATGTAACTCTTTTATAATTAAATAGTATTAGCAATGATCAAACATATCAAAGCCATTTTGGGGTGAATTTTGTGCTATAAAAAATGGTTTGAAGATAAAGAATTTAGTAATTGTGGTTTGTGTCAATTATTTACATGTGAAATTCTTAATAGTTTTGCTTATGATCAAAAAGATAGTGATAACGCTAAAAGATTACCCAATGTAAAATATGGAGTAAATGCAATGTCATCAACAATTGATTTTGTTGAATATGTAGTTGAACAAATTAGAGACTTAGATAATATTCGCTATCGTAAAATGTTTGGTGAATACATGTTATATATAAATAAAAACCATTGATATTAATTTGTGTCAATACTGTTTATGTAAAAAAACTAGAAAGTATTGCAACTAAAATGAATAAAGCCTCATGTGGATTCCTTATAAAGGTGCAAAGGACACTACATATTAGATATTGATGATCAAAATTTAACTTATAAAATCATCAGTATTTTATAACCTATAACACCATTTTTCAAAAAGAAAATGAAAAAAAAATTGAATAAATATTAAATTACATACTAAAAAAGTTCACATTAATAATGATGCGAACTTTTTTTATTTACCTAATTTTATATTAACAATCATTCTCTATTTCTTCATATGCAGCAGGTTTAGAAAATAAATAACCTTGAGAATAATTAATGCTATTTAATTGTACAATTTTATAAATATCTTCATTTTCAACAAATTCTGCTATAATAACAGCATTTAATGATTCAGCAAAATAAACAATAGCCTTGATTATTATTAAACAATTTTCATCTTTTAAAATATTTTGAATAATACTACCATCAATTTTTATTATCTCAGGTTTTACATTAACTACACGAGAAAAAGTTGAATATCCAGCACCAAAATCATCAATAGCAATTCTTGCACCTATAGATTGAAGTTTTTTAGTGAAAGCAATAATAGTATCACCATAATTAGAATCTTCACTCTCTAAAAGTTCAACAATAATTCTTTTTGGCTCATTAAATTTAACTATTTTATTATATAACCAATCCCTAAAATTTTTTGACTCTAAATCATTAATACAAACATTAATAGAAATACTCTCTTTTCTATCACTAAAATCATTAAAAACTTTAGTAATCATCGAATATGTCATTTTTTCAAAAAATTTATATTTTTTTGCAATATCAAGAAATTCATAAGGCATATGAATATTACCATATTCATCTACAACTCTCATTAAGGCTTCATAAGCGATGGTTTTACCTGTGCTATTATCAATTATACCTTGATAATGCGGAATAATTTTATCATTTTCTAATGCATACTTTAATATTTCAATAATTTTAGCATCTAAATTGTTTTGATTTTCTAAATATTCTTTTGTATCACAAATAATAAAATTATCTTGTTTATGACTATTTTCATACAAAACATTATAAGCTGTATGTACCATATCTTTTTGATTAATAACTAAAGCAAAACTACCTGAACCTGTTATATTAACACTTTTTGAAGAAGAATGTTGAAATTTATTATGTAGTTCTCTCATAATCATGATAAATTCAGTATTATCTATTTCTCTTTTACTTGCTAAAATAAATGTCTTATAATCATAAAAATAAATTGTAAGATCTTTAGTAGCTTTATCTAAAGATAAAAAATAATTGATATTCTCAAAAACCTCTTTTAAAGCTAAATAGTATTCATCTTGACCTACAAATGCAATAGAGGTATCAGCTGTTTCAATTCTTACCATACAAATCTTATCAAATTCATAATCAATTAGATCTTTTTTGTACTGAGAAAAATTAGGTATATTACAACTTAAATTAAAATTATCATTTAAAACGTTTTGATTGTTAGTATTCATATTTTCACCCATATAAAAACCTCCTAATTAATAATTTTCTTAACTCTAAATATAATATTCATAGTATGTTAATTATATCATACTTTATACAATAAAATTCACTATAATAATGATTTTATAATTTTTCAGGTTTAAATTAAATAAACAAAAAATATTACAATAGTTTTATACAATTTATATAATTATTATGGATTGAAAAATAATAAAATTAATAAAGCCTAATTATTAAAATAAAAAGTTCATATCATTAATCGATATGAACTTTTAATATTATTTAAATAATTTATCTTTTGCTTTTTGATTTTTTAAATCATCTATTTCATCATAAGCATCAACTATTGCTTTTTTCACAACAAAATAAGTTCCACCTAAAAATAACAACAACATCACTATACCCATAAACTTCTCCTATTCAATCATAATATTTCATTAATAATTAAGCATGACCTTTTGTAACTGGAGCTAACCAAACTTTTCCAGTTCCTCTATATACATTTACTAAACCTTCACCAGATGCTGCTGATCCTAGTAAAGATTTACCTGAACGTTCAACCGTAAAGTTTAAAGAACCACTCCAAGCAATAGCAAAATTTCCATCCACTTTTAGTACATCATTATCTAATTCAATTTCAACTAATTCTTCTTTAGGACAAGGTGATTCTAAACATAATATACCAGTCCCATTAATAGACATATTAAATAAACCTTCTCCACCTGCAAGAGCTGATGAAAAATTTGAACGCATAACCGCTTTATGCTTTAAAGTTGCTTCACAAGCTAAAAACATACCATCATCTAAAACAATTGATCCACCCCACTGTGCAACATCAACTAAAAGTATATGTCTATAAGTAGGCTCTAATACTAATGTTCCCTTACCTGTATATTCAGGTTTAATTGCAGATTCACCAGAAACTTTACCACGCATTGCTTTACCAAATAAATCACCAACACCTTTAACACCTGTTGTAGCATTAACATCACCAACAGTCCACTGCATTGCTCCTGCTTGTAATATAACATTAGATTGTTCAAGCATACAAATTACTTGACGCTTACGAACATTCATTTGATTACAAAAATAAGCCTCCATTGCATTATATGGCATAACACTTAAATCCCTTTGATATTCAATAACACTAAAAGCACCAAGAGTATCTAATGTTTTAACATCATCATTATCAGTATAATTTTTTATTTTGTACATAGTATTTCTCCTTTTCTATATCCATTATATCACAATTAAAACTAAATTATTACATATACACTATTTTCTATCTTAATTATTTTATCATTTAATAACTCAGATAAGCGTAAATCTAAAAATCTCTTATTAGCAAAATATCTTGGTAAATAATCAAAAATCATCTGATAATTCAATCCTTTATTATGTTCATTTATCTTTTCTATTATATAAAATTTATAATACGATTTGATATAATCAAGATTATAAATAATACTAATAAATTTATCATCAAAATAAAACGCATTCTTATCAATTGTAACTATATTTTTTTTAAGATATTCCTCTCTTATAGGTATTATTAATTCTGATAAAGCATAATAATCAAATCGCTTTAGACTATTAAATTCTTTAATAAATCGAGTAAAATATAAATCTGATTCCTTTAAATATTTGTCTTTCATTTTATATTCATATGGTATTAAACAAATATCATCTATAATTTGCATTACATATTTTTCATATGATTCTTTTTCATTATTAATTAATATTGTATTATCATTTTTAAAACGTAGCAATTGCGATAGCTGATTAATATTATTATTATTAAAACATAGTTTTATTTCATCATCTGTTATGATATCTTTTAATAAAACATCGTAATACCTTTTACCATCTAATCCAATAAATGAATAATCATTATTATCAATGCACTTAAAGCTAACATTTACACTTTGATTTAGCCAATATAAACAATTAATAATTTCTTTTTTTCTTACAACCCCTATATTTTTTATAGAAAAAAGTTGACTTAAAGGACAATCCAAAAAATCAACAATTGTAACTATTCCCGCTTTTTTAAGATATAAACAAGTTTTAGCTGATAATTCTAGCTTATCAACCTTCGTATTTTTTGTATAAACAAACATAACTATTCCCCTATATTTTTTTAATTAATAAACTTTTAAAATTTAAATTAGCTTTACGCCCTTGGCTAGTTAGATCTTTTACTTTAAGTATGTATAATTTTGAATCCTTATAAAAATTAGTAGAACATTGCCTAAATTCAAAACTCACATTTTTGTTTATGCACTGTTTTCTAACATTTAAAACCCAATCATAATCTAAAATTCTACCATTTTTATCTGATTCACCACCAAGTACCACTAATTCAATTCCTTTTAAATATTTTTCAATTTCAACATTCTCAATTAATGGCTGACAGATAATATTTTTATGTTTTATTGGTAATTTAGAAAATATTTCAAGTCTTTGATCAGCTCTTTTTGATTTTCAACAGTACAACCAACTGTTACATTATCATAACCATCAGCCCAGTCAGATGGAATACATTCCATAAATCGTTCTATTCTTTTCGTCAAAAAAACAAAATGCAAATCACTACGCTGTTTTATCATTTTCCAGCAATCATTTCTAAATACATCTGCTTCTTGAATTAAAAAATCAGTAGAAAAACACATATAAACCATTTGTCCTGCTTTAACTTTATATTCACCCTTGTTATTTTTATCAATTATAGAAGTAAAATTTTTCGTTTTAACTATTATATTAGTATCAATTTTACGTCTTGCATCACCTTTATGAATATAACAATACTTACATCCTTCACTAAATTTATGACACCCTCTAAACGGATTATACACTGCCATAATATTTACCTAAAAACGTGATTTTTCATAATTATAAGGAATGCTTGTTCCCACTACAACATCAGCTATTTTTTCAATAATTAACCAATCGTCCATATTACCTTGATGATCAATTTTAATGGTTGTTTTATTAAACACACATTATCAAATTCAACTAAGCATAAACATTTTTTATGCCACCTAACAATTTGTTTATCACTTAAATTCAATTTAGCTTGTTTTGTCTTAATGTGATAGTGATTTCGTTTTCATCAAGTTTTACATAGTTAATAACATTGACTACCGTTGCATAAGCAACTATATCCTTCGTACCTTTTGTTATAAAATAAATTATTTCGTTTTCAAATACACGACTATGTGGTATTTTCCTACCAGCTGCACCCCTTACAATCATTGTTTTAGATTTGTCTAGTATTTTATCTAAAACCTTATCTCCTACTTTTCCAACATTATCACAATATACTAAATGTTCCATTAATTTATTCTTCCATTTTTTATTAATCTATTTAAATTATATATTACACAATAAATAAAAACAAATATATTTATGTTATTTGATAATAATATTACCATTAACACTTTGATAAGTATCAATATTATAACTGTTCAATAATTCAATAGTTTTTCTATCAGCAGGATTTTTTTTAGAACATGTTATTGCTACTTTTTTAACTTTAGTCTGTTTCAATAATTCTTCAGTCATTTCATTATAGTTACCATGATGTGGCATTTTAGCAAATTCAAATGTCATCATATTATCATCTAAAAATTCACTAATTCTCTCACTTTGAGCATCACCCATAAATAATAAATTTCGATCATCATGTTGTACAATAGCAATTATTGAATTATTATTATCATCTTCATACACTATTTTAGATGGTTGCAAAATAAGATGATAAGTTGGTAAAGATAACTTTAATTCATTTGTTAAAGTTAATGGTTCAATATTATTATCATTTAATGCATAATTATAATTATCGACATGTTTACTATCTTTTTTATAGTTTGGTTGAATAACATTTATAACCTCATATTCATTAATTATTTTAGCCGCTCCACCTACATGATCTTTATCATAATGGGTAATTATCAAATAATCTATAACTTTTATATTTTGACTATTTAAAAAATTAGAAATTATTTGATAATTTTCATCCTCTCCTGTATCAATCACAACAACTGATCCATTATCTTGAATAATGATACAATCTGCTTTACCTATATCTAATATATCAACAACAAACATATCACTGTCATCTTTATAATCATTAATACTATTGTAACGATAACTCACCGTAGTTTTAATATCATTATTATTACTACTAATAATTAAAATAATAATAAAAACTACAATTAATAATGTAAGGCTTATAGCTATTTTAGTCCTATTTTTATCAAACATAATAATCCTCTATTTTCCTAATATCAAAAATCATTGTTCTAACATTATGATACTACAATTCTTATTAAAAGTCATTTAATTATACTTATGTATCATTAACCTTTAATATATAAAATTTAGTATTTTAAAAATAGATTATTCATATAAAACAAAAAGTCCTGATAAAGGACTTTTTGTTTAATTCATAGTAAATATAGCTATTTTAATTATAGTGAATTATTACCAATGTCAGTACGGTAAAATAATGAATCACATTTTATTTTACTAACTTGATTATAGGCATTCTTTTGTGCATCTTTAAGTGTTTCACCACTATCACAAACAAGTAGTACTCTACCACCACTATTTGTTACTTGATTATTTTCATTAAGTTTTGTACCCATATGAAATACTTGACAACTTGCATCATCTAAGCAAGTTATTACATCACCCTTATCATAGCTTAAAGGATAACCTTTTGATGCCATAACAACACCACAATAATAATCTTTTGACCATTTTAAGTCAACTTTTTCATCATTTAATGTATTCATAATAACTTCATACAAATCATTTTCCATAGCTAATAATAAAACTTCAGCTTCAGGATCACCAAAACGTACATTGTATTCGATTGTTTTTACACCATCTACACAATTCATACAACCTGAATATAAAATACCAGTAAACGGAGCATTTTCACTAATCATTGCATTTGCCATAGCTAGTGCAATTTTTTCATATGCCTCATCAATTATTTCTTGACTAATAATATCAACTGGAGTATAAGCACCCATTCCACCTGTATTTAATCCTTGATCATTATCATATGCTCTTTTATGATCTTGAGCAATTTGCATTGGATATACTTTATCATTATGTACAAATGATAATAAAGAAAACTCATAACCACTTAAAAATTCTTCAATAACAACACTTGATGCTGCATCATTAAACATACTATTACACATCATATCTTTTAATGAACTTTTCGCATCATCCATTGTTTCAGATATAATTACACCTTTTCCAGCTGCAAGTCCATCTGCCTTTAAAACTATAGGCATATCTTGAGTACTTAAATAAGCTAAGGCTTTATCATAATCAGAAAAACTTTGATATTTTGCTGTCGGTATATCATATTTTTCCATCATCATTTTTGAAAAAACTTTACTTCCTTCAAGTCTTGCTGCAGATTTTGTAGGCCCAAATATTTTAATATCTTGCTTTAAAAATTCATCAACAATACCTTCACATAATGGAACTTCAGGACCAACAAAAACTAAATCAATTGCATTTTCTTTTGTGAACTCAATTAATTTATCAAACTCTAATTCATTAATATTTACAAGTGTTGCATAATCTTGCATACCACAATTTCCAGGCGCTACAAACACTTGTTTTACTTGTGGACTTAATGAAAACTTATAACTAATTGCAGCTTCACGACCACCACCGCCAATTACTAATACCTTAGCCATTAGTGTTTAAAGTGTCGTTTACCTGACACCACCATAGCAATATCTAATTCATCACAAGCATTAATTGAATCTTGATCTTTAATTGATCCACCTGGTTGAATAATTGAAGCAATTTTATATGTTGCACAAAGTCTTACAGTATCATCCATTGGGAAAAATGCATCTGAAGCAAGTGTTGCATCTACACATTTAATTCCACCTTGTTCAAGTGCAATTTTAGCTGCACCAACACGATTCATTTGACCAGCACCAATACCAACTGTAACCCCATCTTTAACAACAACAATAGCATTAGACTTAACATGTTTTACTATTTTTTGTCCAAATAAAGCATCACTAATTTGATTATCAGTCATAACTTTTTTAGTAACACATCTTAAATCATTATCACATAAATTATAATCATCTTCATCTTGGATTAATATTCCACCTGTTACTGATACAAATTTTTGTACTTGATCATTACCATCTAAAGTAAATGTCATTAAACGAATATTTTTCTTTTTACTTAATATTTCAAATGCTTCTTTACTAAATGATGGCGCTAAAATAATCTCTAAAAAGATATTAGCCATCTCTGTCGCAATTTTAGCACTAACTTCTTCATTCAACGCAACTATTCCACCAAATATACTCATAGGATCTGCATTATAAGCCTTATCCCATGCATCATAAATATCACTACCAATTGCCGCACCACATGGATTCATATGTTTAACACATACAACACTTGGATTGTTTTTAAACTCTTTTAATATTTGAAGTGTAGCATTTGCATCTTGAATATTATTATAAGATAATTCTTTACCATGCATTTGTATTGCACTTGAAATTGAATAAGCATATTGTTTACCATCAGTATAAAAGTTGGCATTTTGATGAGGATTTTCACCATATCTTAAAGTTTGTTTTAAATCAAATGTCAAAGTAGTTTTTTCAGCATTTAAAACTTCACATTTATCACTCAAATACTGTGCAATCATAGCATCATAACTTGCAGTTAATCTAAATACCTTAGCAGCAAGTTTACTACGAGTAATAAGTGTTGTATCGCCATTTTCTTTGATTTCATTAATTACATTAGCGTAATCATTTATATCTGTAACAACAGTTACAAACTTATGGTTTTTTGAAGCACTTCTAAGCATACTAGGTCCACCAATATCAATATTTTCAATTGCATTTTCAAATGAACAATTTGGTTTATTAATCGTTTCTTTAAATGGATATAAATTAACACAAACTAAATTGATAGGTAATATATCATATTTAGCCATTTGAGCAACATGATCACAATTATCTAAAACACCCAATAATCCACCATGAATTAAAGGATGTAAAGTCTTAACTCTACCATCAAGCATTTCAGGAAAATCTGTAACACTATCAATCGAAATCGTTTTAATATTTGCTTCATCAAGTACTTTTTTAGTACCACCTGTTGAAATAATTTGATAATCTAATTTAACTAATTCACTTACAAATTCAATTAGTCCTGTTTTATCACTAACACTAATTAAAGCTCTTTTCATTATTTAATTTCTCCCTTAATTAATTTATTTATAACATCTGGATACATTTGATGTTCTATTTTATGGATACAATTTTCAATATCATCTTTACTCATTTCATCAATTACATCAAATGATTTTTGTGCAATAATTCTACCACCGTCCATTTCACTATTAACATAATGAACAGTTACCCCCATTACTTTAGTACCATACACAATTGCTTGACCTATGGCATCTTTACCAATAAACGCTGGCAGTAATGATGGATGAATATTAATAATTTTATTTTCGTATGCATTCAATAATGTTGTAGATAAAATTCTCATATAACCTGCTAAGATAACTAAATCAATATTCTTTTCATTTAGTTTTTCAACAATGATTTTTTCATATGCATCTTTACTATCATAATCCTTTGGATTAAACACAAAAACTTCATGATTATTAGCTTTAGCTCTTTTAATTACAAAAGCATCAAGTTTATCAACTACTACAAGTTTTATTTCACCATCAATTTGTTTATTTTTAATAGCGGTAGCAATAGCTTCATAATTAGAACCATTACCAGATGCAAAGACTGCAAGATTACTCATTGATAATTACACCATTTCCACTAATAACTTTACCAATAACACTAGCTTTTTCACCATGTGTTTTTAATATTTCTAATGTTTTTTCACTATCTTTACCATCAACAATTAAAATCATTCCAATACCCATATTGAAAACATTAAATAATTCATGTTCACTCATATTAGATAATTTTTGAAGATATTTAAAGATTGGTAAGATTTCAAAAGTTGATTTAGAAACTTCAATAGCTTGATCATCATTAATACAACGAGGCATATTTTCATAAAAACCACCACCTGTAATATGAGCAACACCATGAACATCAACACTATCCATAACATCTAAAACACTTTTTACATAAATTTTTGTAGGAGTCATTAATGTATTGATTAATGTATCATTTAATTCATCAACATGTGCAAAAACATCAACTTTATTATCCTTTAAGATAATTTTTCTAACTAAAGAAAATCCATTAGAATGAACACCACTTGAAGCGATACCGATAACAACATCATCATTTTTTACTTTTGCACTAGTAATAAGCTTACTTTTTTCAACAACACCCACAGTAAATCCTGCAATGTCATATTCGTCATTTAAATACATATCAGGCATCTCAGCTGTTTCACCACCAATTAGTGCACAATCAGATAAAACACAACCATCTGCAACACCTTTAACGATTTGTTCGATTTTTTCAGGATAATTTTTACCTACTGCAATATAATCAAGGAAAAACAAAGGCTTTGCCCCTTGCGCAATAATATCATTAACACACATTGCAACAACATCTTGACCAATAGTATCATGCTTATCAGACATAAACGCTAATTTTAACTTAGTTCCAACACCATCAGTTCCAGCAACTAATACTGGTTCCTTAATGTTATATTTAGATAAATCAAATAAACCACCAAATGATCCAATTGATGCCATCATTCCTAAATTGCGTGTTTTATCAATATGTTTTTTAATTCTTTCTACTGATTCATAACCAGCCTCAAGACTTACCCCTGCATCTTTATAATTAGTTGACATATATTATTTACCCTTTCTGAAATAGTTTACACCATTTGCGAATATATTTTGTTGTTTATTACCATAAATATTTTTAAAGACATTTTCATGATATCTTTCACTATGTCCCATTTTACCTAAAATATGACCACACTTAGAAGTAATACCTTCAATTGCATAACAACTACCATTAATATTATAATCATTATCCATTGTAGCCTTATGTTCTAAATTACAATATTGAAATGCAACTTGTCCATTCTTAATTAACTCATTGATAACTTCATCACTTGCAATAAATTTACCTTCACCATGACTCATAGCAACTTCAAAACTTTCATTTTCATTAAATGATGATAACCAAGGTGAATTATTTGATGATGATACAGTATGTGCAATACATGAAATATGACGAGAAATATCATTACGATATAATGTAGGACAATTTTCATCTAAATCACAAATGTCACCATAAGGTAATAGACCACATTTGATTAATGCTTGAAAACCATTACAGATTCCTAAAATTAATCCATCGTTTTCAATTAATTTATTAATTGCAGCTTTAATTGTTGCATTATTTAAAATATTTACAATAAACTTTGCACTACCATCAGGTTCATCACCAGCAGAAAATCCACCTGGAATTACTAAGATATTTGTATCGATAATTAACTGAGCAAACTCTTTTACACTTTGATTAAAACTCTCTGTATTTAAATTTCTAAAGATAAAAATATGACCAACAGCACCCTCATTTTCAAAAGCACGTAATGTATCATATTCACAATTAGTACCTGGGAATACTGGAATTAATACTTTAACTTCATCACTTAATTTTGTAGCTTTAAATTGTTTATCTGTACGATAATTAAGTGTTTCAATCTTTTTATCATACTTAACACTTGCAGTTTGAGGATATAATTTGATTAATGTATTATTATAAGCATTAAATACTTCAGTTTCATTAAATTCTAAATTATTAGCTACATAATTTTCAGTTCCACTTGTACCTATTGCATAAAAATAATCAGATGATATTTCATTTTCATATTCAACAACAATAGCACTTGGGTATAATTTTAATAAATCTAATTCAGTATCAACATTAAATTTAACTTTATTACCAAAAGACATTTTAAATAAACTCGCAATAATTCCACCGTCTTCAACAACATTTGCACTTACAATATTTTTTGAATCAATATTGCTTGTAACAGTATCAAAAATAGCTTTAACACTATCCATATTAGGATAATTATCTGTGTCACATTCAATTACAAAAACCCCTAATTTTTTATTTCCTTTTAGTTCATTAGAAATAATTTTTTTAGCACTACCTTTAGAACATGCAAAACTTATTAAAGTCGGAACAACATTAATATCATTAAATGTTCCAGACATACTATCTTTACCACCAATAGCTGCAAGATCAAAATAATCAAGCACATTAATTGTACCAAGTAAGGCTTCACATACTTTACCCCAACTTTGAGCATTTTTATTTAAACGTTCAAAATATTCTTGAAATGAAAAGTAAATATCATGATAGGTACCACCAACACAAACAGTTTTAGCCATTGAGTCAATAACACTATACATACTTCCTAAAAATGGTGAAAATTCAAAGATTTTAGGATTAAATCCATAAGTTAAAATACTTGCCGTATCACTTGTTCCACTAGTTACAGGGAATTTATGAACACTTGCTTGAGTTGGTGTTGCTTGGTAAATTCCACCAAAAGGCATTAGTACAGTTGCCGCTCCAATTGAAGCATCAAAATTTTCAACTAGCCCTTTTTGTGAACAAACGTTTTTGTCACTTAATGTTTTTAATACATTTGCTTTATTAAATTCAACTACTGTATTTAAAACATTTTCATTTGATACAATTTCAACATCAACACTTTGTCTAAAGCCTGAAGTCTCAATAAAATCACGATTCATATCGCAAACAACTTCATCGTTCATCATCATAACTAAACGATTTTTATCAGTAACATCAGCCACTTTATAACACTCTAAATTTTCAGCTTCACAAAGACTAATAAATAATTGCTCGTTTTCTTTAGCAACAACTACTGCCATTCTTTCTTGTGACTCAGAGATTGCAATTTCGCAAGCATTTAATCCTGCATATTTAACTTTAACTTGATCAAGTCTTATAATTAATCCATCAGCCAATTCACCAATAGCAACACATACACCACCTGCACCAAAATCATTACATTTTTTAATTAATTTCGTACATTTTTCATTTCTAAATAATCGTTGAATCTTTCTTTCAACAGGTGCATTACCCTTTTGCACTTCTGATGCACAAGTATCTAAAGAACTATTATTATGTTCAACACTTGACCCTGTTGCACCACCAATTCCATCACGTCCAGTACGACCACCTAATAACAAGATAACATCACCACTACATGGTTTAATACGCACAACATTACTAGCCTTACATGCACCAACTACAGCACCAACTTCTAAATGTTTCGCAACATATGAATCATGATAGATTTCCTTTACAAACGATGTCGATAAACCAATTTGATTCCCATAACTAGAATTACCAGCACAAGCCTTTTTACTAATAACACTTTGTGGAAGTTTAGACTTTAATGTTTGATCCATACTTTGTAAAACATCGCCACAACCAGAAATTCTCATAGCCTGATAAACATAACTTCTACCACTCAAAGGATCTCTTATAGCACCACCAATACATGTTGAAGCACCACCAAAAGGTTCAATTTCAGTTGGATGATTATGTGTTTCATTTTTAAACATCATTAACCATTTTTCATTGACACCATTATTATCAACATCTACAAACACACTACACGCATTAATTTCATCACTGATTTCAACATCGTTCAACATATTTTTACTACGTAAATAACGTGAGTTAACAGTAGCCATATCCATTAAAGTAATTGGTTTTTCTGTACGCTTTAATTCAGTTCTCATTTGTAAATATTTATCATATGTAGCTTGTATTTGAGTTTCAAATTTATTTGTTGATATTTTAACACTACTTAACATTGTTTCAAATGTTGTATGACGACAATGATCAGACCAATAAGTATCTAATACTTTAATTTCAGTTTCTAATGGATTTCTTTTTTCTTCATTTTTAAAATATGCTTGAACTAAAAGTAAATCTTGAATAGACATTGCTAATGAATTATTTTTTAAAAATACATTTAATTCTAATTCACTTAAATCTATAAAATTATCATAAACCTCTAATGGTTTAATCTCAACATTTTCATCTACTTGTAATACATTTAAATCTTTAACTCTATTTTCTATTGGATTAATTAAATAATTAGAAATTTTACTCAATAAATTTTGATCGATATTTTTATCAAATAAATATAATTTACCACAAGTAATAACACAACTAGAATTAGGATTAATTAATTTAATACATTGCATACTACTATCAGCTCTTTGATCATATTGACCAGGAAGAGTTTCACTTACAATAACACTATAATTATCAAAATTAATATTAGTAATTACATCATCAACCATTACTTCACAAAAAACACTTTTTAGTGATTGTGTTAAATCAGCTTGATCAATATTAAAAACATCATAAATATTCAACAACCTAAAACTATTATCAACTAAATTAAAGTTAGTTTGCAATACTGAATATAGTTCATCTTTTTCAATTTGGAAATTTTGTTTTTTCTCAATAAATAATCTAGTGTTCATAATATCACCTAAATTTTCATGTCGTTAAGTACGACTTTTTTCATATCTTCTTTATGTTTTAAGATTAAATCATGATAAGACTCATCAAAAGCACCTAAGATTTGAGCACTTAAAATAGCTGCATTAATTGCTCCAGCTTTACCAATAGCAACTGTTGCAACAGGAACCCCTGATGGCATTTGAACTGTCGCTAAAAGTGAATCTAGTCCATCCATTGTACTTGACTTAATTGGAACACCAATTACAGGAATTGTTGAACAACCAGCAATTACACCTGCTAAATGAGCTGCACCACCTGCTGCAGCAATTATAACTTTAAGTCCACGATCATATGCACTTTTCGCATAAGCAATTGTTTCATCAGGTGTACGGTGAGCACTTAATACATTTTTTTCATACTTAATATTAAACTTTTCAAGTGTTGCAAACGTATTTTCCATAACTTCTAAATCACTTTTTGAACCCATTACAACTCCAACTAAAATTTTCTCATTCATAATTTTTTTCTCCTATAGTTTAATAAAAAAAGCATTGTAAAAAACAATGCTACAAACAATAATTAAAAAATGTTTGTAGACTTGCCATTACGGTAGCAAGGTAGAGACATGCAATCCAATCATCGCACATATACAAACCAAAATAAAAAATACGGACTATAAAAGTACGTATCTAATCAATATAACGTGCACAAACAGACAAATTAAAATAAACATTAGTCATTCAATTTACCTCCTTATACGCTATAATAATAGCATAAAAAAAGATAATCTTAAAGGATAAGATTACCTTTTTTTTACAATAATATATATATTGCTAAAATTATTACTATAAACCCTATAATTATAAAATTTATGATACAATAGATAAATAATTTAAGGAGGCATCATGGAAATATTAAAAAAGAGAATATTAAAAGATGGAATTGTAAAAGATGGAAATATTTTAAAAGTCGATAGTTTTTTAAATCATCAATTAGATATAGTACTTCTTACACAAATTGCACAAGAATACAAAAAAAGATTCGCTAATAAACATATCACAAAAATTTTAACAATCGAAGCATCAGGAATTGGAATTGGAGCAATTGTTGCACAACAATTCAATGTACCATTATTGTTTGCTAAAAAATCTAAAAGTTCAAATATCGGTGATGATCTATATACAAGTGTTGTATCATCATATACATATAATACTGATTATACAATAACAGTATCTAAAAAATTCCTAAATCTAAATGAACATATTCTTATTATTGATGACTTTTTAGCTTCAGGTAATGCCTTAAAGGGTCTAATAGATGTCGCTAATCAAGCAGGCTGTACAATTGAAGGATTAGGTATTGTTATCGAAAAAGGATTTCAGTCAGGTGGTAATTATATAAGAAACTTAGGTTATGATCTACAAAGTCTTGCTATTATTGATAATATGGATAATAACATTATTACCTTTAAATCATAATTTATATTATATTAGCTATAATTATAAAAAAAATTGACACAATAAAGTACAAGTAAAATTTCTTGTGCTTTTTTTGTATAAAAAAAACTCTTTACAACCTATTCCATTCAAAATGGTTGTATAAGAGTTAATTAAAATTTTTATTTGCTTTTTACTTTAATCCATAAATCAGCTAATTTTTGCTTTAAAACTTCATTATGAACGAATACTTCATCAAATTCATAATCAACACGAGCATCATAAGCGTTATTTTCAAAGTAATCACCTTCACTAGACATTAAGAATTGAGCAACTTCTTCAACACTTGAAGTATAACCAACATATGCTGAATTGTCTAATGCAACATCATATGAAAGCATAAAGTTAATAAATTCATTAGCAAGAGATGGACATCCAGCGTTTGCAGGAATTACCATTGCATCAAACCATAAGTTAGTTCCACCTTCTGGTAAGTAATATGCTAAGTTTTCATTTTCTGAAGTCATATAAGCAGCATCACCACTATAAACAACAGCTAAGTCTCTTTCTTCATTAATAATAGAGTCAATAACTTCATCAGTTACATAAGCAGGTTCGATATTTTCATCAACTTGAAGTAACCATTCATAAGCAGCTTGAATTTCAGCTTCATCTTCAGTATTCATTGAATAACCTAAAGCTTTAAAAGCAACCATAAATGAATCTCTTTCTGAATCATACATATATGCTTGACCTTTGTATTTTTCTTCTAAAAATACATTGAAACCAAGTTCTTCAACATCTGCAGCATCGATATTGTTTGTATTGTAGATGATTCCAACATTTCCATAAAAATATGGAACTGAGTATACATTACCTGGATCGTAGTCTTTGTTCATAATACTTGGAGTAATTGCTCCCATGTTTGTAATAACGTCTTTATCAATAGGTTGTAAGAACTCTTCACTGATTAATCTTTCGATCATATAATCAGATGGAACTAAAACATCATATTGAGAATTATCCATCAATTTAGTATACATCATTTCATTTGATGCAAATAAGCTATAGTTAACTTTAACATTATAAGTTTCTTCAAATAAACTTAATGTATTTTCACCGATATATTCTCCTGTATTGTAAACATTTAAAACGTCACAACCAAATGTTTCCATTGGATCAAAATCATTTTTTTCTCCTTTAGAACAAGCAGTAGTAGAAGCTAATAGTAAAACACATAATGAAACTTTAATAAATTTGTACATTTTTCTTTCTCCCTTTTTCTTTTAAAATCGGTATAGCATTTACAAGTATCAACACAATAGTTATTACAACTATAATTAATGTCGATAATGCATTAATACTTGGATTTATACGTTTATACATTGTATATACATAAATCGAAATATTCGTAACCCCCGGACCTGTTGTAAAAAACGATATAACAAAATCATCAAAGCTCATTGTGAATGCAATAAGTGCTCCTGCGATGATACCGGGTGTAATTAATGGCACAATAACTTTCGTTAATGCCTGCCAAGGAGTTGCGCCTAAGTCTAGGGCTGCCTCAGCTAAATTTGGATCTAATTGCCTTAATCTTGGCATAACACTTAACATTACATATGGAATACAAAATGCAATGTGAGATAGTAATAAAGTCATAAATCCTGTTTTAATTGAAAATGATGTAAAGAATAACATCAAACCAATTGCAGTTACTATTTCCGGATTCATCATTGGTAAGTTATTAACCTGTAACACTAATTCTTTTACAATTTTTTTCGACTTAGAAAGTCCAATTGCAGCAATTGTTCCTACAATTGTACTAACAATGGTTGCGATAACTGCAATTACAACTGTGTAGTAAATTGCATCAAGCATTGTCGAATCATTCAACATTTTATCATACCATTTCAAGCTAAATCCTGTGAATTTAGTTAAACTTTTAGATTCATTGAATGAAAACATAACTACATATACAATAGGTAAATAAAAGAACAAAAGTGTGCCTATTATATAACTTTTAGAAAATAATTTATGTTTCAAATTTAATTCTTTAAAATAATTTTTAATATTCAACATCATTAGCCCTCCTTATTTCCATAGTCAAGCTTTTTAGTTAAAAACATCGAAGCCATAATAAGTACTGCCATAATCAATGATATCGCACTACCAAAATTCCAATCACCAGATGCAACAAAATAGTTTTCAATTAAATTACCGATTAAAACATATTCTCCTCCACCCAATAATATTGGAATGAAAAATGAAGATACTGCCGGTAAGAATACTAACGTAATTCCAGCTATTACACCAGGTATAGATAATGGTAAAGTAATTCTTAAAAATGTCTTAATTTTATTAGCCCCTAAATCATGAGCTGCAAATAATAATGATTTATCCATTTTAGCCAATGAAGTATATATTTGAATTATCATAAATGGCAGAAAATTATAAACCATACCAATCAAAACTTTAATTTCACTACTTAAATCAGTACTCATCAAAATACCACGCCAAGCATAAGTTCTTACAAGCATATTAATCCACATAGGTAATGTAATTAATAAGATCATCATCGTTTGATCTTTTTCCTTCATCTGAGCAATTAAATAAGCACATGGATATCCAATAGCCAAACAAATAATTGTTGTCATAAAAGCGATTTTTAAAGATCTATATAAAACCATCGGAAAGATAGGATCAGAGAAAAATCTTTTGAAATTATCTAATGTAAATTGAAGTGTTAAGACATCATTACCTTGGGTTGAAAAAGCATAAAATACAATCATTAACATAGGCAATACAATAAATATTGAAATCCAAAACATATATGGATAAGCTAATCGAGCAAAACTCTTCATTAGTAACTACCAAATTTTGACATAATGTGAATATCTTCAGCACTAAAATCTAATGAAACTTTTTGATTCTCTAACTTAGCATCAGTAGTATGAATTTTAAATACTCTACCTTTTGTTGCGAAGGTTATGTCAAATTCACCCTCACTAATATTTTCAGCATCAAAATCATAAACAACATCATGTATTTCAATATTACTATCATCTTCTAAATCCCAAGCAGATGCATTAGCCCACATTTTTAAATCAGTACTTAACATCATACTTTCTTTAATTTCATCAGCTGTCTTATAAAAATCAAATGCAGTAATACCAACACCTTGCTTATCATCTTCAACATATTTTGGTTCTACAACACTTATTGTTACAGTAATTGAAGTATTTTCACTTGTCTTAAATGTTACAGCATATTTTCCAGATTGATTTAAAATATCATATTCTATTTTTGTTAATGAAACATATTCATCTTTATCATCCCATGCTTGAGCATTTGCTCTTGCAATAATTTCAGCATCAGTAATATTTGCAACATCTTCTAAATCCATCGTAAAGTCATTTGCTGATATTTTTTGCTTAGCACTTTCATTATAACGGTCATGATTTTTTAAGATATGCATTTTAACTGTTTTACTCGTACCAGAAACAGTTTCAACAACTATTTCATAATGAACACCCTTAAATAATACAGACTTAACAATACCATTTAAAACACCTGTATTTGGTTCTTTGATATCAATATCTTCAGGACGAATAACAATATCAACATTTTCATTTGGTTTAAAACCATAATCAACACTATCATATACTTTATCATCGAACATAACTTTGTAATCTTCAACCATTAAACCATCAATAATGTTACTTTCTCCAATAAACCTTGCAACAAATTCATTTTCAGGTTCATTATAAATATCAGTTGGCGATCCAATTTGTTGAATTTCTCCATCTTTCATAACCACAATTTTATCAGACATTGTTAATGCTTCTTCTTGATCATGAGTTACAAAGATAAATGTTATTCCAACTTCTTGTTGAATCTTTTTAAGTTCAAGCTGCATTTCCTTACGTAGTTTTGAATCTAAAGCACCTAATGGTTCATCAAGCAACAATACCTCAGGTTCATTAACTAACGCTCTAGCAATTGCTACACGCTGTTGTTGCCCACCTGATAACATAGTTACATTTCTTTTCGCATATCCATCAAGATTTACAAGTGATAGCATACGATTAACTTTTTGTTCGATAACATCTTTACTGATTTTTTTAATCTTTAAACCAAAAGCAATATTTTCATAAACATTCATATGAGGAAATAAAGCATATTTTTGAAAGACTGTATTGATATCACGTTTATAAGCTTCAACACCTGTAAGATCTTTACCATCTAAAAATATTTGACCATCACTTTGTTGTAAAAAACCTGCTAGTATTCTAAGTAATGTCGTTTTACCACAACCTGAAGGACCAAGTAGTGTAACAAACTCATTTTCATAAATATCAAGATTAATTCCCTTTAAAACTATTTGACCATCAAAATCTTTAACTATATTTTTAATTTGTATAAATTTTTTCATATTATCCCCCTAAAAAATTGGTGGCGTACATATCCATAATACTTTAGCCACTTGCTTTGAATCATTAAATAAATAATGGCTCATAAGCCCATTTAAATAAAATGTTTCACCTTTTTTTATAACAACACTTTTTTTTGTATCAACATCAACTAACTTAATTTTACCACTAAGTACATATCCAAACTCCTCACCTTCATGAGAATAAACTTCACTACTTTTACCAAAAGGTTCAATTTCAATAATAATAGGTTCCATTTCATTTTTTTGAGCATTAGGCACAATCCAATGAACTGTCGACTGTTCCCTTACATCAACAAAATAATCATCTTGGGTAAAAACAATTTTTTCATCAACTTCTTCTTTAAAAAATTCTGACATATCACAACCTAAGGTCTCAACAATATCAATTAAAGTCACAATTGATGGAGATGTTAAATTACGTTCTAATTGAGACAAAAAACCCTTAGTTAATTCTGTTCTACTAGCAAGTTCTTCTAGGGTCAAATCATTTTTAAATCTTAGTTGTTTTATACGACTTCCGATATCCATTTTTGCCCCCTTGTTTAGTATTACTAAACTTTTAAGTAACTAACATAAAACTCATATTTATTATATTTTATTTTCAAAAAAAAGCAATAGTTTTTTTTATTTTTTTTATATTTCGCATGTTTTTTTATACATTTATCGAATATATTGGTAAATATCCTATTTATATTTTATTTCATTTCTATTATTTCATACGATAAAACAATAAATTATTACCATATTCATACTAATTTATACATAATTCTATAAATTTTGAATAAATATTTAAAAAAAGCAAAAAAAAAACTTATACTAATTTAAACTAGTATAAGTATCTTTCTTAATCATCATTTATTAAATAATTGTCTTAATTAATGTTTCTAACATTGGTTTAGGTTGAAAACCTGCAACTTGTTTCACAACAACACCATCTTTTAGTGCAATAAGTGTTGGTATAGATACCACACCATATTTACTAGCTACATCAGGATCATTATCAACGTTAACTTTAATAAAAGTAACGTTTTCATACTCTGTAGATAATTGTTCTAAAACAGGAGCAATCATCTTACATGGACCACACCAATCAGCATATAAATCTAAAAGTACAGGACCTTTATCAAACACTTCATTAAATTCTTTTGTATTAACTATTTTCATCATCAATACCTCCTATGAATAAATTATAACACGTTTTATTTATTTTTATACTAATATGCTTTTAAAGTTTGCTTGCTGCAGCTTTGTCACAGATTAAAATAACATCACTATGATTTTGTAATACACTTGCAGGACAATCTTCACTAACTTCACCTTTTACCATAGCGTAAACAGCATCCGCTTTATTAGCACCACTTGCAACTACTAATACTTTTTTAGAATTCATAATTGTTTTAATTCCCATAGTACAAGCATGTGTTGGAACTTGTTCATTTAAAGGTTCAAAAAATCTAGCATTGTCAAGACGTGTAGACTCTTTAAGCTCAACTACGTGAGTTAATGAATCAAAACTTGTACCAGGCTCATTAAAGCCGATATGTCCATTAGACCCAATACCAAGCAGTTGTACATCTAATTGATAGTCAGCCATTTGTTTTTCATAATCAGCACAATTAGACTCTAAATCACCGTTCCCTAAAGGAATATGAACATTAGACTCTGTAATATCTAAAGAATCAAATAAGTTTTTATGCATAAAAGTATAATAAGTTTCACTATGATTTTTATCTAACCCTACATATTCATCAAGGTTAAAAGTTGTAACGTTTTTATATGATGTTTTATTTTCTTTATGATCTGAAATCATATTTGCATATAGCCCTAAAGGACTAGATCCTGTAGCTAAACCTAAAACAGCATTTTCATTAGAAGTAACAACATCCTTCATAACTTCAAAAGCTTTTTGACTTAATTCATCATAATTCTCAGTAATAATAATTTTCATTTTAAAATCTCCCTTTTCTCTTATTAAATATACCACTTTTAAAACCTATAAACAATTGTTTAAATCGTTTATTTAATAAATCACAAAACAATTATTATCTATTTACAAGAAATCTCAATACTATATTGAGTTGTAAAAGATGTTTTAGGTTTTAAAATCAAAGTACCTTCACGATCTTTAAATTCACAAACTACTTTTTCAAAGTCACCTTTAGAATGCCATGGCTCTAAACATACAAATGGTGCATCGCTAGGTGTCCATATTGCTAAATAACGATAACCAGCACATTCAACTTTAACACTATATTTACCATCAGTTAAAGTAATATATGGTGAATTAGTATTCTTGAAAAATAATGTTGGATTAGCAACAAATAATTCATGATCAAGATTAATTTTATCTTCATTATTTAGTACATGATTAAAATCTTGATTTTCAATACATGCAAAATCAACACTATAATCAGTAAATTTCTTTGTAGGATCAATTGGACAATTAAATGCAGGATGCAATCCGAAATTAAAAGGCATCTCATCATTACCACGATTATCTATATCATAACTTATTAAACATTTAGCACCAATTAATGTATAAGTTACACTAATTTTAAAATCATATGGATATTGTTTTAAAGTTATATCATTTGCTTCATAAGAAAAAGTAATACTGTTTTCAGTACTGCCTTCACATTTAAAATCAACTTTGCGACAAAAACCATGATTATCCATAGTAAATTCTTTACCATCAATATGTAATATTTTATCATAAGTACTACCTACCATTGGAAATAAAATTGGATTTCTTCCTGACCAATATTTTGCATCACCTTGCCACATAAATTCAGTATCATTATTTATTAATTTAAAACTAGTAATTTCTGCACCCGCATTTTTAAATTCAATTTGGGCTATTTCATTTTTAATTATCATCTATTTCTACCTCCCTTATTTCTATTATGACTTACATTGTTAAAATCGTTTCCGTTTGAACGTCCAGAATTTGATCTACTATCTTTTTGATAACGATCATCACGGTTATTACTTGGACGTGATGAATTTGACGTGTTATCTTTTTGATTACGTGAATCAGTTCTTGGTGCTTTTGAATAACTATCATTTTGATTACGATCAAAACGATTATTACTTGGACGTGATGAATTTGACGTGTTATCTTTTTGATTACGTGAATCAGTTCTGTTATCAGTTCTTGGACCTTTTGAATAGTTATCATTTTGATTACGATCAAAACGAGTATTACTTGGACGTGATGAATTTGACGTGTTATCTTTTTGATTACGATCAAAACGATTATTACTTGGACGTGATGAATTTGTTGTGTTATCTTTTTGATTACGTGCATCATTTCTGTTATCAGCTCTAGCCGTTTTTGAATAATTTACATTTTGATTACGATCATTACTAAAACGTGATGAATTTGAATTATTATCATTTTGATTACGCGCATCATTTCGGTTATCAGCTCTTGCTGTTTTTGAATAATTTCCATTTTGGTTACGATCATTACTAGAACGTGTATCATTTGAACTACTTGTTCTATCATTTTTTTTGTAGCGATCATCACTGTTATTATTACGCCCATTATAAGATTTACTATCTTTTTGATAACGTGCAGTTTGAATGTTTTTAGTAGAATATTGACGATCTCCTTTTGGAGGTGCAATACTTGGACGAATACCCTCTTCATTCTTATCTTCAGTATAAAGTTTACTTTGCTGATTTTGGTAACGATTAACACTTTGTTTTGGTCTAATCAAGCAATTTTTTCCGAAACCAATTAAATCAGAACGATTAGCTTCCATTAAAGTTTTATATACTATTTCATAATTTTTAGGGTAATTATATTGCATTAAAACTCTTTGTTTTAACTTTTCTTCAAAAGACTTAGCAACATAAACACTCTCCATAGTTATTGGATGTAGCCCTGTGTAATACATGCACGTTGATAGAGTTGCCGGAGTTGGATAAAAATCTTGAACTTGTTGTGGAACATGTCCAATCATTTTTAAATACTCAGCCAATTCAATAGCATCTTCAATTTCACTACCTGGATGTGAACTCATTAAATAAGGAACTAAAAATTGTTTCTTATCATATTTTTCATTTAATTTTTCATATTTAGTTCTAAATTTTTCATAAAGTTCATGATTACATTTACCCATATATCCTAATACTTTATTAGAAACATGTTCTGGAGCAACTTTTAATTGACCAGAAATATGATGTTGAACTAACTCCTCAAAGAATGTTTCATCTTTATCGTGAAGTAAATAATCATAACGAACACCAGATCTTACAAATACTTTTTTAACTTTAGGTATCGCACGTAATTCTCTTAATATATTTAAGTAATCAGTATGATCAACTTTTAAACTACGACAAGGTTTAGGATCTAAACACTGTTGTTTTTTACAAACTCCATGCTTTAATTGTTTATCACAACTTGGATGATAAAAATTCGCAGTAGGTCCACCAACATCATGAATATACCCTTTAAAATTATCATATTGAACTATTTTTTTAGCTTCTTCAACAATTGATTCTTTTGATCTTGAAGATATTGTACGACCTTGATGAAAAGTTAGTGCGCAAAATGAGCAAGCACCAAAACATCCACGATTTGATATAATCGAAAATTGAACTTCTTCAATTGCTGGAATATATGTATACATTGGGTGGAATTTTCTTTCAAAATCTAAAGAATAAGTGAAATCCATTTGCTCACGTGTTAAAGGTAATGCAGGTGGGTTTACTACTACATACCAACCTTTATAAGGTTCAATTAAAACATTAGCTGTAATAGCATCCGTGTTTTCATATTGTGTAGTAAAACTCTCACAGTATTTAACCTTATCAGTTTTAACTTCCTCATATGATGGTAACATTTCATATTCATAAATATGTTCGATGCTTTTAGTTTTATAACTACTACCACGAATATAAGTAATATCACCAATTGATAATCCACTATTTAAGGCATCCGCAACTTCAACAACCGTATTTTCACCCATACCATATAAAACGATATCAGCATTAGAATCCATAATAATACTTTGTCTTACTTTATCATCCCAATAATCATAATGAGAAAATCTTCTAAGTGATGCTTCGATTCCACCAATAATTATGGCACTGTCTTTATAACACTCACGAATCTTTTGACTATAAACAATAGTCGCTCTATCCGGGCGTTTACCCATTTCACCATTGTCTGAATAACTATCTTTGTCACGTCTTCTTTTATTAACAGAATAGTGATTAACCATTGAATCTATATTACCACTTGAAACTAAAAATCCAAGTCTTGGTTCTCCAAATACTTTAAACGCCTCTAAATCATTCCAATCTGGTTGTGCAATCATACATACTGTATATCCAAAAGCCTCTAGTGTTTTGCAAATAATTGCAGGTCCAAAAGACGGATGATCAACATAAGCATCACCACTTACATAGACAAAATCCGGTTGTGTGTAACCTCTATTTAACATTTCTTGTTTTGATACTGGTAAAAAAGCCATAAAAATTCCTCATTTCTTTATTTGATTATAACATATTTGCTTAATTTTAACTATTTGAAAAAATTACTTATTTATTAAAATAGTTTATTAAATGATACTAAGGTAAGAAAAAAATCGTCGAAACGATTTTTATTTTAATTCTTTAATTTTTTCCCATGGTAAATAAGGTTTACCAAAATGACCATAATTAGTCGTTGTTGCATAAATTGGTTTTCTTAAATCTAATTCATCAATAATATTTTTAACACTAAAATCAAAGTTTTCATTAACAATATCTAATAATTCTTTATTTGAGTATTTACTAGTATTAAAAGTATCTATCTTAATTGATAAAGGTCTTGGCTCACCAATTGCATATGATAGTTGAATTTCACATTTATCACAAAAATTATGTGCAACCATATTCTTACAAACATAACGTGCATAATATGCAGCACTACGGTCTACTTTAGTAGCATCTTTACTAGAAAAACACCCTCCACCAATTGGAGCATGACCACCATAAGTATCAACTACAATTTTTCTACCTGTTGTACCACTATCACCAAATGAACCACCTACAACAAAACTACCACTTGGATTGATTAAAAACTTAGTTTCATCATCAATATATTTTTGATCAACAACTGGAGCGATAACTTGTTCCATAATGATTTTCTTTAATTCACTTTGAGTAATGTCTTTACTATGTTGAGTAGAAACAACAATTGTATCAACTCTTACTATTTCATAACCATTATATTCAACTGTAACTTGCGTTTTTCCATCAGGTTTGATTAAATCATTACCACGACGAACTTCTTCAAGTTTTTTAGCTAACATATGAGCCATATCAATTGATAAAGGCATTAATGATTTTGATTCACGAGTTGCATAACCAAACATAATACCTTGGTCTCCAGCACTTAATTCTGCACCATCAACAGCGTTACATATTTCACTTGATTGTTTGTTAACTTTAACTAATACTTCATATTTTTCATCATAACCAATTGACTTAACAACATCTTTCGCAATTTTTGCATAATCAATAACAGTTTTTGTATTAGCTTCTCCATAAATTAAAATAAAATCGTCTTTAATTGTAGCCTCAACAGCCATTTTACTATAAGGGTCGCCTGCAATTGCAGCGTCTAAAATATGATCTGCGATATAATCACAGATTTTATCTGGATGTCCACTTGTTACTGATTCACTTGTAAAAAAATACTTTTTCATATATATTCCTCTTTTCTTATTTTGTGCCTTTTCCAATAAAAAAACTCTTTAATAAAAGAGAATAAAATTACATATTTCTCCCTTGTTATCGAATATTAGCATTACCACCTTGCACAAGTAGGTTGGCATGAGATCCTAGAGCTAATTCTCTCCCTCAATTCTTGATAAAAGACTAATATATTTAAACATACTTTTAACATTTATTCAACTATTATGATATATTATTTGTAATATTTATTTTTTCCTTTATACTAATGTAGTGTAAGGAGTGATTTTTTTGCGTAAACAGTATAATTCGATTGATTTAATGAAGTTTTTTTGCTCACTTATGGTTATTGTAATTCATACCTATCCATTTTATGAAGCCTTTCCAACAATTGGCTTTACATCTAGTAATATAATCGGTAGAATCGTTATTCCTTTTTTCTTTATTAGTGCAGGCTATTTTTTAGATAAGGGTAAAAGTCATACTGATGAAAAATATTTTAAAAAATACATCTTAAGATTAATAAAACTATATCTTATTTGGAGTGTAATTTATATACCATTTGGTATTCATAGACTAAATGCAACTATGGAGATTAGTGGGTGGTTATGGGGAGTTGCTTCTGTTTTCGCTATTTTTAATATCGGAACATATTTTCATTTATGGTATATGGCAGCATTAATATTTGCTATGATATTTTGTCATTATTATTTAAAAAAATATAGTATGAAATCATTAATAATTATTGGGGCTATATTATATTCGTTTGGTTGTATAGAAACATATTACGGAGCTTTAAATAATAATGTTATATTGAGTGGTATTGATATTTATTTCTCTATTTTCTTTACTACAAGAAATGGTTTGTTTTTTGGAATATTATGCGTCGCACTTGGTATGTGGATTTCTAAACATAATATAGAACACAAAATAAAGCACTTACCATTCTTAACAATCATCTTTTTCATTATTTTAGTCATTGAAGCTTTTAGTGTTAAAAAACTTGGTTGGGCAATTGATTATAATATGTATTTCACTATCATCCCATTTATTATTATGCTATTTTGTTTAATTTTAAATATCAATTGCACAAGAAAAATAGACTATCTAGCATGTCGTGAGTACAGTACGATAATCTATTTTAGCCATGCTATATTTTTAGAACTTGTTCCTATCTTATTAACTGATCAATATATGTATATTTATGATAATGGTGCATTTAGATTCTTTTCGGTATTTATACCAACAATAATAATTTCATATATTATTAGAAATTACATACCATTATTAAAGTAAGCTTTAATACTACAATCATATTTTATAAAAAAAGATTATAACCTAATAATGGTAATAATCTTTTTTTTATATTAAATAATTTGTCCTAAAGCACTACCAGAAATAGCAGCTGCATTCGCTTCATCAGTATCGATGTGCATTGCAAGTTTATAAGTATCGCTAACACGTACTACAGTGTCACCAAAAGTTGTTGTACGATCAGCTGTTTCAATTTTAACTTCAACAATTTGACCATTAGTAACGTTATATGCAGCAGCATCAGCTGTAGTCATATGAATATGTCTTTTTGCAGCAACTATTCCACATGTAAGTTCAACTTCACCCATTGGTCCAACTAAAGTAGCACCAAAAGTACCTTCGATAGATCCTGATTCACGAATTAATGCTTTAACACCAACTGTACGTGCATCAGTTAAAGATAATTCAACTTGAGTTTCTTTTCTGCAAGGACCTAAAATTGATAATTTCATTTCCCCTTTAGCACCTTTTAATGTAACTTTTTCTTCGCAAGCAAATTGACCAGGTTGACTTAATTCTTTTTTACAAGTTAATTGGTGACCTTGGCCAAATAATATTTCTAAATGCTCTTGACTAATATGAATATGACGTGCTGATACTTCTACTAAAAATTTTTCCATTTTTTATTCTCCTATGTTTACCTAATCATTATACATCTTAAAAAAGCTATATTCAAATATAATTACTTTTTATTTAAAATATCAGCAACAATTAAACCATTAGCTGCTGCTTGGGCAAGCGATCTTGTAAATCCTGCACCATCACCCAAAGCGAACATTCCTTTAGCGTCAATTAATTCAAAATTTTCGCAAGCAGGACGTGCACTATAAAACTTACATTCAACACCATACAATAATGTGTCGAAATTT
>CAMQTJ010000014.1 GCA_947037125.1 uncultured Holdemania sp. | reverse complement strand
GCACAAACTGTGCTTTTCCCCACTCCACCTTTACCACTACTAATCATAATACATCTTGACATTTTCTTACCCCTTTCAACATATTTAAAGTATAACTAGTCAAATGCTAGAAATTTGTCGAATTAGAGTATAAAAGTAAATTATTTTAAATTTTAAAGCGTTTTAAAAATAAAGATTCATTAGACTTACGAATTATTGCCTTTCGATTATCATGATTAATTTTTACTTCTAGTAAAAAAAACAAAATAATAATTGAAAAAACATTCAATATTACAGTAATAATACAACGATTAATCATAAAAATCTCAAAAGGCATACTAATATAATTAGTAATGGTATACAATGTAAAAATACTAATTTCTTTGATAAAAACAAGTATAGTAAACAATATAATTGTTTCTAACATTGACCTACCTAAATTCTTTTGCCATAATTTCAATAAAACATATGCAATTATATAACTAATTGTATATGCAAAAATAGGATTAAAAAATATTACATCACTAATAATACCAATTATAAATATTTTAAATAATCCATAATAAAAGTCATCTTCACTAAATAAAATCAATGATGCAACAAAAACAAACGATGGCACAAAGACAAAATTTTGATAACTAAAATTACTAAATGAAATTAAATTAATAAAATTATCTAGTAAAAAAGCTATGATAATATAAATTATATTACTCATAAACTTCCCTACTTACAACATATAAATAATCAAGATTAGAAAAATTCACAATTGGCTCTATGTAAAGTTTCATTCCGATACCATCTTCAATATTTTCAATACTCTTAACATTACCTACAAGTAAACCTTTAGGAAATACTTGTCCCATTCCACTACTAATTACGCTCATGTCTTTGGTAATTGAATTATTAGACACTAATAATTTCGCAATATAGCAACCTGTTTCATAATCATAGCGTTCCATTATAGCATCCACATAAGTCGATTCATCAATTTTAATACTTATTGAAACTTGATTACTATTATCTGTCGTAGTCAAAAGTTTCACTATACTTGTATTTTTAGTAGTTGAGACAACTTTTCCAATTAATCCTTCACTATTAATCACAGCAAAATCCTTTACAACACCATCATCTTCACCCACATTAATTAAAATTGTGTTGTTATATGTTTCGACATTGCGATTGATTAAAGCTGTTGAGATTAAATTATATGCACTTATAGATTTATCTAAATTAAGCATGTCTAAAAGATCAGCATTTTCACGCCTTAAAATATCAACTTCATTACTCAATAAATCATTTTTAGCTAGTTGCTCTTTTAATTGTTTATTTTCATCAACTGCATCCCACATCAAAACTAAATTACTACCTATATCTTTTATAAACTCAAAGGGATAATCAATAAATGAATATTTTAATGTACTATATATATTATAAAAAGAGTTCAATTTAACTTCATTGTGATAAGCTAAATTAACTGTTCCTAAAATCATTGATGCACTTAAAATTATCCCCATAACTAACATTAATATTTTCTTAATAAATTCCTTTTTCATATAATCACCATATGTATTATACAATATTATTGCACAATTTCAATTAATTAATCCTTCTTGTTTAAAACTAAAGTAATTATTACACGAAATAATTAAATGATCTAAGAATTCAATATCAACTAATTGAGCTATTTTAATGATTTGTTTAGTTATATTAATATCTGCATTACTAGGAGTTAAATCATTTGAAGGATGATTATGAGCAATCATTATTTTGCATGCTGATAACATAAAAGCTTCCTTAAAAATTTCTTTTGGATCAACTAAAGAAGCATTAACTGTGCCCTTAAAAAGAATTTTATAACTTATTATATGGTTTTTAACATTTAAATAAATAACTAAAAATAACTCCTGATTAATATTACCTATTTCCATATTTAGCCAATCAATTAAAGCCTTTGGTGAGGTTACAATATTCTTTTCAAAGATATTTTCTTTTAAAACACGTTTACTTAGTTCAATACAACTTAATATTTCAATAGCCTTAATTTTTTGAATTCCTTTTATTTCACACAGTTGAAAAATCGTTAGTGACGGTAAAAAATTCATACCACCACACTTAATAATTATTTGATCAGCTATTTCCAAACTAGAACATGATGCTGTACCATTACGTATTACTACTGCAAGCAATTCGCGATTAGACAATACACTAACACCATACTTAATTGCCTTTTCTCTTGGTCTTTCATCATTTGGTATTTCTTTAATTAATCCAATAATACTACCTCCATAAATTCTTGAAACTTTTGATTATTATATAAGTCAATTGTTGCTTGATCATTAATTTTTTTATTCTTAAGCATGTATTCAATATTGTTTTCATCACAAATTTTAATGATATTATTTGTTGAATTTGCATCATTACTAATCCCAGCTACTAAATAATTCAGTCCATTTTTAGTTACTGAATAACTATCAACACCTAATGTTTTTAATTCACTAATTAATAAATCCATTGAAGATTGCTCTTTAAATATACCAAGTTGAACCCAATTAAAAACTTTTTCTTCATTAATACTTGTAACACTTTCATTAGATCGTGTAAAATCATTAGACGGTTTTTTTGTTGTGTTAACACCACCATTAAAAGTAAAAAACAAAATAAATGTAGCAGAATAAATAATAGCTAAACAAATTGTAAGATACTTAAATCCTTTTTCATTAATCATCAAATCACCTCAATTCAATATATGATTTATATTGCAACTTATACAATAATATATTAAAAATAAACACTATAAACCTAAAAAAAAGAAAACATAAGTTTTCTTTTAATTTAACATTTTATCATTTATAACATTAAACGATAAATATTTTCAATATCCTCTTGATTTAGACGTACAAAATTACCGACATAGCCAACAGCATTATCACCAAAACATGCAACATTTGCCATTTTAGTAATATCTTCCTCTTTTGCACCTAACTCTTTAAAATTAGTGGGCATACCAATTGATACAAAGAATTTTTCAAGACATTCAATACCTTTAAGTGCTGTGTTTTTAGGATTTTCAAAGTCCATTTGACATCCCCAAACTCTTGTTGCAATTTGTGCAAAACGATTAACATCATGATCTACAACATACTTCATCCATGCTGGAAATACAACAGCAAGTCCTGCACCATGAGCACAATCATATTCTGCTGATAATTCATGTTCAATGTTATGTGATGCCCAATCTTGTTGACGACCAACACCAACAATATTATTATGAGCAGTCATTCCCGCCCACATAATATTAGCCCTTGCTTCATAATCATTTGGATCTTTCATTACTTTAGGCACTTCATTAATCATAGTTAACAATAAACTTTCGCATAGTCTATCAGTCACTTCAACATTTTTAGTGTTTGTAAAATATCTTTCTAAAATATGGGCAATTATATCAGCTGAACCACTTGCTGTTTGATATGGTGGTAATGTTTGTGTTAATTCAGGATTTAAGATTGAAAATAATGGTCGCATACAATCGCCACCTGCTGAACGTTTAAACATACCTTCTTCTTTAGTAATTACAGAACCGCCAGACCCTTCACTACCAGCTGCTGCAATTGTAAGTATAGTACCGATTTTAATTCCTTCTACTACTTCTTTACCTTGATAAAAGTCCCAAAAATCACCCTCATAAGGAACACCTATTGCAATAGCTTTAGCTGAATCAATTGCACTACCACCACCAATTGCTAAGATAAAATCAACTTTTTCTTGACGACACAATTTTATTCCTGTATAAACTAATCCACTTCTAGGATTTGGTTGTGCACCACCAAGTTGTACATATGTAATATTTTCTAAATCTAAAGATTTTTTAACACGATCCAATAACCCTGATTTTTCAGCTGAATTTGAACCATAATGCAATAATACTCTAGTTCCGCCAAACTTTTTTACATAAGCACCTGCCTGTGACTCTGTATCTTTTCCAAAAACAAAATATGTTGGACTATAAAAACTAAAATTTTCCATTTGATTTCCTCTTTCTTTTAGTAACATTATCATTTATATGATAACTGATTATTATAAATTAAGTCAATCAAAAACAACTAAGTTTTATCCTTTTATTAAAAATATTGTAATCGCTACCATAATTTGTAGTAAATAAATATTATAATCATAATATTTATTCTTTTATTATAAATAAATTTGTATAGCTACAATAATAAAAAAAATACAATAAAGTATTTTTTTATATCAATTAATTATTATTTTAAAAGTATATTCCATTTATCATTTAAATATACTCCGTGATATTCTTGAACTTTATCATCTAAAAACACTTTAAGTGTTTCTTGCATATCATGTACTAAATTCATTTGTGATAAATCATTAATATTTACCCATTTAATTTCACCTTCATGTGATGAAGTTATTGTACCATTAAAATATTTAGTTTTATAACAAAAAACAATGTAACGTGATTGATCTTCATTTGTCCAATGCTTTATACCACATAATATGGGATTTTTTATTGTTAACCCTGTTTCTTCAAATACTTCTCTAATTACTGAATCAACAAATGATTCACCTACATTTACATGACCACCTGGAAAGGTTATTCCACTATAACTTTTAGACACACGATTTTCTATTAGTACATTGCCAAAATCATCATATACCATACATAAATTTGTTAATGTGACCTTTTCTTGTCTATCCATTTTAACCTCCATTATCAATTTATTTTATATATTTATTTAGCTAATTTATCAAAAGCATTTTTTGCCGCCATTTGCTCTGCTGCTTTTTTACTACTACCACTACCTATACCTAAGATTATTTCATCCATTTTCACACACATTTCAAATGTAGGTTTATTTGAAGGTCCACTTGCCGAAACAACTTCATAGTTCACACTTTTTCTAAGATCTGCTTGCACATATTCTTGTAGTTTTGTTTTATAATCGATAATAATTGCATTTAAGGGATTTACTAGGTATGGTGATATAACCTCATCCAATATTTTATCTATTTCAGACATTGATGTCGTTAGATAAACTGCACCTAATAACGCCTCAAACATGTCGGCTAAAATCGAATTACGATCTCGTCCTCCAGTTTTTTCTTCACCAATACCAAGTTTTAAAAACTGTGCAAGTTTTAGTTCACGAGCATATTTAGCTAATGATGTTTCACAAACTAATTGAGAACGCAAAGTTGTCATCTTTCCTTCGCTTAAAGGCTCTTTAAGACGCATTAAACGGTCACTAACCCAAATTTGTAATACAGCATCACCCATAAATTCAAGTCGCTCATTATCAATGTTAACCTTCTTATGTTCATTGACATACGATGAGTGTGTAAAGGCTTGATCAATTAATCTAAAATCATTACAAACTATTCCTTTTTCTTTTAAATATTCTTTAATATTCATATAATCTCCCTAATCTATATATTTATTAATTTCATTCATTTTATTACTCATATAATCTAAAAATTGTATATTTTCTAAATTATCTAAATTACTCATAATTATCATACAATCTTGTTTAGATATTTCTATAATTTTACTATCGTTAAATAAATCACCTAAGATAAAACTTGGTAAACCACTTTGTCTAGTACCTAGTATATCACCAGCGCCCCTAAATTTCAAATCTTGCATTGATAATTCGAAGCCATCACTGCATTTTTCACAAATTGATAGGCGATTTAAGGTATCTTTATCACTACTACTTGTAAGTAAATAACAAATACCCTGTTTATTACCTCTGATAATTCTACCACGCAATTGATGTATTTGAGACATTCCAAAACGATGAGCATCATAAATAACCATAACATTCGCATTTTTTACATTAACCCCAACTTCAATTACTGTAGTACTAACTAAAACATTAATTTTATTCATTCTAAAATCATCCATAATTAAATCTTTTTCAGCTGATGACATCTTTCCATGCAACATTTCAACATTATAGCCATTAAATACTTGACCAAGTTGTTGTTTTATTTCAATAACACTTCGAGCTTTAAAATTTTCACTATCTTCAATAGATGCACAAATAACATATATTTGATCATTATTAATTAAGTGTTGTTTTAAATCATCAACTATTGTAATAAGTGAATTTTTTTTAATTAACTTAGTTATTACACTTAAACGATTTTTAGGCATCGACTTAATAATTGAAACATCCATATCACCATAAATAGTATTTGCTAAAGTACGAGGAATAGGTGTTGCACTCATTAATAAAAAATCGATGTTCTTACCTTTTTCAACTAATTTTTTACGTTGATTAACTCCAAATCGATGTTGTTCATCTGCCACTACAATTCCAAGATTACTAAAAGTTACATCATCTTGAATAAGTGAATGAGTGCCTACAATAATATCAATTTCATCATTGGCTAACTCATCTTTTATTTTTCTTTTTTCACTTTCACTAAGAGCTGAATATAAGCATTTAATTTTAATACCGTAACCATCAAATATCTCTAACAGTGATTCTAAATGTTGCTTTGCTAAAATCTCTGTTGGAACCATTAATGCCGATTGTTTATTGGCTAAAAAATTTAAATACATACCAACTGCTGCAACTATTGTTTTACCACAACCTACATCGCCTAAAATTAAACGATACATTGATTTTTCGCTTTTACTATCTTTAACTATTTCATCTATTGTATTTAATTGATCATTAGTTAAATCAAAAGGTTGACTATCAATTAATTGTCTTATTTTAAATTCATCAAAAACTTTAGTACAACCTAATTTAATTGTATTGTTTAATTTCATTAATTGCAAAGACATATTAAATTTTAAAAATTCTTCATACTTTAAAGTTCTTAGTGCTAATTTAATTTCAGTTTGACTTTTTGGAAAATGTATACACCTTAAAGCATCTTTACGATCTAACAATTGATATTTAACCATCAAACTATTTGGTATAATATTCTCTATATAACCATAATATTGTTTAAATACAGAATCCATTATTTTATAAATCATTTTTTGACTCATTTTCTCTTTCAAGGAATAAATTGCACTGATTCCTACTTGTTCACTTAAAGAGTTTAAATTATATTGAATAATAGAAACATTATTATAATTTTCATATTTTCCCATTATAAATATCTTTTGACCTACCTTTAAACTTTTAGCCCAAGGACGATTAAAAACAGTACATGAAAAAGTATTATCTTTACTCTCTACATTAAATTTACAATAACTTTTATTCTTAGCATAAAAACTTGTTTGTACATTACTACAAATAAAACCTTCAAAACAAACCTTATCATTTATTTGCCAATTACAAAATGGAATATCTTCTATTGCATCATACCGAAAAGGATAAAAAGTTAAGATATCTTCAATTGATTTTAAATCTAATTTTTCTAATAGTTTTAATTGGGCATTTGTTAATTTCAAATTATTAATATCCATAAATTTTTACCTCTTATTATAATATTAACATATAATCAATTAAACTTAAATTTTTATCTTGGAATTCTTTTAAATCCCCCAACAAAATTTTCTGTTTTTAAAACTGTTATAATACATTTTTCATCTGCTTGTTTTAATATTTTTATTACACTATCATATTCACTTTGCGATATAGTTGTATTTAGTAGTGCTAAATCTTGTTTATTATAACCACCAATACCATTTAAAATAGTAACACCATGCTTAAAGTTACTTTGATATGCACTTACAACTTCATCAGGTATTTTAGTTATAATTTCTAAAGTATAAAAATTATAATAGTTATAAAATTTTTCAATACTCACATAACTAATATATTGAAAGATAATAGAATATAAGCAGGCAGATATCCCACTAAAATAACCAAATATTAATATTATAATAACATTAAAGATAAACGTATGTTTAAAAAATGATTTATTGTATTTTTCACTACAAAATAAAGTAATAAAATCAACACCACCTGTAGATCCACCGACTTTTAAAGCAAGTGATATTGCAAAGCCATATAAGACCCCACCAAAGACGATATTTAATAAGATATCATCTAATATTAAAACATTTGGTATGACCTGTACAAACACACTAACAAGCATAAATTGAATGATTGATAACACCATAAATTGTTTGCTTATATATTTAAAACATATTAAGGCAACTGGAACATTCAACATTAATATTAATGATGAAATAGAAACATTAATATCAAATGATAAAAAGATTGCATTAACTAATATTGATACTCCTGTAAATCCTGATGAAACTAAATTTGCACTCGTAATTAAATTATTTATAACAAAAGCTTGAAGTAATGCCGATAAAACGATATAACTATATTTTTTAAACATAACTTTCCCCTATATACTAAAATTGCACCATATGATTGTAACACTAAAAGACATTAAATGATAAACAAATTAGAATAAATTTACTATTAACTAATATAAATCATAAATTAATTTAAACTGCCCTCAATTGATATAAATAAATTAATGATATGAACTTTAAACTTACTTTATTTATCACATAATCAAAATACTATTATGTGTTATAATACATTAGAAAGTTGGTGATTTAATGAAAAGATTAATCAGTATACCGTTGTTTGCACTATTTATTTTCGTAAATTATTATTGGCTATCTAATCATAGTTCAATGGATATATATAAACAAATTATGATAGTTATCTTTAGTATATCAATTTATTTCTTAGCATCTACTATTGAAATATTTTACGCAAAAAACAACCACATCCGTATTATCATAACAAAAATATTATTTGCCTTTTTAATTGCTTATTATACCCTATTCATATTTGCTGTACTATTATTTAGTGATTTTTTCTTTGCAAGACAAAATCAATATTATGTTAATAAAGTACCTTTTCTTACAATAAGAAATTTCTTTCATAATATGAAAAACCAAAATGATTTAAGAGCATTTGCTAATCTTGTAGGTAACGCAATATTATTTGCACCGTTAGGTTTGTTTTTACCATTAATTCACAAGATATTTAGAAATTCATTTGTTTTTATTTTTATCACTACAGGAATTGTATCAACTATGGAATTTTTACAATATTATTTTAATGTTGGTAGTGCTGATGTTGATGATATTATCTTAAATGTTTTAGGTGCAATGATTGTATTTTACATAGTTAAATTTATATTTTTTGTATCAAAAGATAAGTTAGAACTTTATTTCAAAGAAGATTAATAACTATATATGATAACATTATTTTAAGATTATTTTAAGATTATAAAACATAATAAAAGACGATCATTAAGATCGTCTTTTATTATTGCAATATATGATTATTTAGCTTTATTTCTTTTTTTACGCCTTATAAAAATTACAAGTAATATTACTAATAATGGTATTATAACAAACGGTGAAAACATCATTATTACCATTAAAAAATATGGACTTTTTAATGTACTAATTATATTTTGAAACCAATTTTCATCAATAACTATCTTTAAATTTTCATTTAAAAGCGAATTAGAAACATACTGATATACCCCTTTATCTAATTCTTCAAATTCTATATTACTACTTTTTATAACAGGCATTTGATTATCTAAATATAAATTAATAGTTAAATTATTAAAGTCATTCCACATTGATGTAGGTGTAAGATAGTACTCAATTATACCCTCTTTTGCATTATATTCATTATTTGGGTATCCACCTAATTTGTATGTATAAGAAACTATTACTTCATATTCTTGATTAGGTAAAAAATCCATATTAAAAGTGATTGTATCAACTTTTTGTTCTATACTATTACTTGCAATTTTGTCATTAGTTAGTACAACATATTGCCAATCAACAATTTCTATTTCTGTATCATAATTTAAAGAATAACTTTCAGATACATAATCTACCTCTATATTATTAACCATTACATTAACATTACTATATTCAATATTTGGTGAAAGAAACATAGATTGGGTAGAAATACTTTGATCAGTTGTATTTTTCATATTATATTTCGCAACAATATAGGCTTTTTCTTTGTCAACTGTTATATCAAGTACTTCTGATAATACCGATATTGTATCATTTTTTTCAAATGTAATTGTTGAACCGACATCAGCTTCTTTAGGAGCTGCCATATTTGCACATACAATATGAGTTGAAGAAATTGATAAAGCAAATACAAAAGCTAAGATTACACTAATTTTTTTTAAACTTATACCATTCATCTGCTTTATTAGTATATTTTTTATCATAATATCACACTAATATAATGAAAAGTTGCTAATAATAAACTAATCACTATACCTTTCTTGATATAAGTATATCATTTTACATTATTTTTCTCAATTTTGATTTAAAAAAATTTATTATATTTATAACTTTATATCTTATTCAACGATTTAATTAATCGAAAAAAACTAACATATAATTTCTTATGTTAGTTTTTTTACTTAAATTAATTATTTTATTTTATTGTCCTAGTGCTAAATGAATTGCTTCATTAACAGCAGTACATGAAATAGTAGCACCTGTTACCATATCAGCATCTACATTTTGAGTACTAATAATTGATGGGATATATTCATCTAAAACACCAGCGAAAATATTTGATGTTTCTTCATTTTCCAATACTTCTATTTTAGTAATACTGCAATTTTCAACAGTAATTTCTAGTTTTATATCACCTTTCATTCCTTTTGCCGAACCAGTGTAAACACCATCAACAAAAGTTCCAACTACAGTTTCGCCTTGTTCTTCTTCACTAACAACAGGTTCTTTATATTCAGTTAATCCACCACGATCGTTAAGATAAATAACTGCATTACGTGCAGATACTCTACCATAAACAACAGCTTCAGCAAGTCCTATAGAATAATATGCTCCTTGAATGTTTCCAATTACTTCACCAGCTGCATAAAGTCCTGCAATTGGTTGATCTTCTGTATTAATTACACGGCCAATACCGTCTACTTCAATTCCACCTAATGTATCCATAACTCCAGGAGTTAAAGGTACAGCGTAGTATGGACCACTATTGTATGTATCAGCAACTTCGATTACAACATTATTTTCAAGCGTGCTATCTTTAATACTATTAACAGTATTAACAAATGATTCTTCAGGTATTTCCATAAGCTTTGCAAGTTCTTCTAATGTGTCAGCTTTTAAAACATAACCTGATCCATCAATACCTGACATTCTATATTCATCAAAGAAATCTTTACCTTCAACTGACATAAAATTTTGGTAAATAGTTTCGTTATATACACCAAAACACATACCATCAGTTTGCTTTAAGATATCAGCAGAAATACGTCTGTCCCAGCTAGCTGCGCTTAATTCATTAGTAAAACGTTCACCTTCTTTATTTACAAAAATTGCTCCTTTTTCCTTAATTGGTCCAGGTAATTGCATTTGAATTGAGAATGGTACAACTGCACTTGAAAGTTGAATTAAATCCATATTTCTAAGTTTAGCACCTAATGCTGATGCCATAACAATACCATCACCTTCAACACCTTGTGATGCAGGTAAATGAATATTAGCAAGATCTGGATGATATTCCGCAATCATTTCAGGGTTATTACCATAACCACCTGTTGCTAAAATAACTGAACCACAATCAATTGTATATTCTTCACCTTTTTCATTTAATGCAACAACACCATTAACACGACCATCTTCATCAACTAAGATTTCTTCACCGCTAGTATTTTTGCGAATTTCAACATTAAGTTTTTCAGCTTGTTCACTTAATACTTCAACAATTTCAACACCTGGGATTGTTCCATCAGTTGGACAATGTAAATTAGCGTAACGAATTTGTCCCCATTCTGATCCAAATGATTCAAACCATTTAATTACATCAGGAGTTCCTTCGACAGCTACAGCACTTGCAACTAAGTCATTAAGATTTTTACCATTAGTATCAACTACTTTAGTAAGTAATTCAATATTCTCTTGTTCTTTACCTTGTTCATCCATAAAACGAGATTTTGAACAGTTAAAACCTCCAAAAGCCATTGTTGTACTACCACCTAAAAAAGATAGTTTTTCAAGTACTAAAATATTTTCAGCACCATTTTGTTTAGCCTCAACAGCAGCAGCAAGTCCTGCACCACCGCCTCCAATGATTACAATATCGTAAAATTCATTGTCTGATGTATCATTTTTGTCGTTTGAAGCACTACAAGCACAAAGTGATATAGACATCAAAGTAACAAGTAAAACTAATAAAACTTTTTTCATTTTCATTTCCTCCTATTTTTATATATAAGTAAATACAAAATATAATTAACTATATTCTGACTAACCTTTGTTATTATACTGACAATATAAAAATAAGTATATGAAGTAAAATCGGCATTTTGTATAAATTATCGGTATTTTAATTCATTGCAGCATTATAACCAGCTATTTTTCCAAAAACAATGATATCTGGCAATGAATTACCACCTAAACGATTAGCTCCATGAATACCACCTGTCACTTCGCCAGCTGCAAAAAGATTTTTTATCACTTTACCTTGTGTGTTTATTACACTAGTGTTTTCATTTATTTGGATTCCACCTAAAGTATAATGAATTGTTGGCTTTTTTTTCGCATAATAAAATGGTGGTTCATCAATTTTATTAATTAGATTTTTACGATTAAAATCCTTGTCATTTTGATTATCAACAAATTTATTATATTTATTAATTTCATCCTCTAGTATATTTTGATCAACCATTAATTTTGAAGCTAGCTCTTCAATATTAAATGTCTTAGTAACAACACCTGTTGAAACTAATCCTTCAAGATATGCTATATCTTTTTCATCTTTTAAATAATCACTATCAACAACTGAATATGCAAAACCTTCATTTTGAGCTAAAATACTTTCCGATAAATTATCTCTGTTTGCATCCTCAGCTATAAATCTTTTACCATCACTATTGATTAAGATTCCATTATTAATTGAATCAGGTATATTGTTACGAAGACCACCATCATAGGCATCACCTAAGGGATAAGTTTCAATATATTCCATATTAATTAAATTAGCACCTACATCTTTTGCCATCTCAATTCCATCACCTGTTGTACCAGGGGCATTTGAGCATAACATATCAGCAGTTAAAGAATTGTCATAATCCATTCTTTTTTCAATATTGTAGCCAAATCCACCAGTAGCTATTACTACTCCTTTATTTGCTGTAATGATTATTTCTTTATTATGTTGCTTGGCAATTATACCAGTTATTTTATTATCTTCAACAATTAAACTAGTACCTTTTGTTTCTAGTAAAATATCAACTTCATTATTAGTACAATATTTATTTAAACTTTTTATATAATCAGATCCATTGTGAGACATGGTGTAGTAACCTCTAGCATATTCCCCACCCAAACAACTATCGACTTGTGTATCAAATTTCACACCCAAATCTTCAAGCCATAACATACCAGCATATGCTTGTGATGTTAAGATTTCAACAAGTTTAGGATCTGCCAATTCTTTACCGCCTAAAAATGTTTCTTGAAAAAATATATCTTCACTGTCATTTATACCTAACGGTTTTTGTAGCTCTGGATTAACTGCATTATACATCCCTATTGACCTAACAGTATTTCCTCCTATTTCAGTCATTTTCTCGATGACTAATACACTTGCACCATGTTGTGAAGCTGATACTGCTGCCGATAAACCAGCACCTCCTGCACCAATTACAACGACATCAACATTAATATACTCTTTTTGATTATAATTTATATCATTTGTTTGATTTGCTTTAATAGAAAACAGATCAAGACCTGCTTTTTTTGCACATTGTGAAACAGCATCTATTATTGCTTGCCCTGTAATTGTAGCTCCGGTTATTAAATCAATATTTCCTGATTGCCTAGAAATAATATTTTTTGGAATTAAGTCTAGTGTACTTTCAACTACTTCAATAGTTTCATTATGTTCAAGTATCTTAATTTCTTCAATTATATCATTAAAAATTTTGACCTCTACTCTAATTGGTCCATTATGTCCGTCAACTTCTTTTTCATAAACATTTTTGGTTGATAATAAACTATTACCTATTATTAAAACAATAAGAATAACTATAATTAAAAAAGCAATAAATTTCCTATTTTTCATTTTATACATGAATTTCCTCTATTCTAAAATTATTAATGATGGTATTTCCTTTTTAATATTTTGCTTAAATAATTCAAAAGCCTGTTCACTATTAATACTTTCATCATTATTCATTTGATTAACTACTTCAAAAAAAACTTTTTTTAATATAGTATCATAATCACTTATTGGATATTGCTTAATTGAAGGTAATAAATTTTCAAAATAAAACCTACCTATATTTTGTTCTCCGAAGTCTTGATGATACATATTTTGATATTCTTCATGTTGATATGTTGGCTTATAATTAATTAGCACTCCATTATCCTTATTTTTATTATACCAAGCTCCTGCTTGAGATAATAATAAACTTTCTGTAAAGTCCCAAGCTAATTTTTTTTGATTACTATTTTTAGGGATAGCCCATACAGTTCCACCCCAATTAAAACTACCAGAAGGTGGGACGCTCATGCTCCACTCCCCACCATTTCCTGCACCAAAAACACCTTGCTGTGCCAACCATAAGGCGACAGGATAAAATAAATATTGTTCTGTTACAAAAGACTCATACCATTCAGGTGACCATTGTATGATGTCTCCAACTAAACCTTTATATTTTAATTCTTCTAAAATTTTAAAATAATTGTAAAAACTACTAGCTTTAACTAAAGTATTATCTTCAATATAACATGCATTAGCCTGACCATATAAAATTGTAGCTACATCTTGCAAACATGCAAACATATAAAAATCTGGATGTTCTTGTTTTATATAACTACCCTTTGATAAAACATCAGCCCAACTGTAAAACATTACACTTATTTGTGATGGATTATCTGTTTTTAACACTCTTTTAGCATATTCATTTCGATAAGCAATTCCTGCCACTGATACTTCATACGGTATAGCCACAACTTCATCATTACTATTTGTTGCAAAAGATATACTACTATCTAATAATAATTCGCGATTAAGATTGTAAGGTTCACGTTCTAAATTTTCCCAAATGTCTAAACTCAATAATTCTTTACTATCACCATTACTTAAAACACAAATATCTGGCAACGGTTGTCCTGTAGCTAAAGCAAGATTAATTCGATCTTTATATTCATATTCATTTACATAAATAAAATCAATTTCAACATTAGGAGTAGCTTTTTGATATTCATAAAATGCTTCAACAATTGATTCATCCCAACCCCAAATTGTTAAGATTTGCTTTTGTGGTTGTTGAATTGGTTTAACTTGTTGAAATAAACTTAAAAATAATGTTATTGCCATAAAATAAATTAACAATGCACAACAAAATATTTTCTTACTATTAAGATATCTACTCATTTATTAATTTCTCCTTTGGGATATTAATTATTATTTTAGTTCCTTCGTTAATTTTCGATATTATAGAAAATTGATAATTATCTGGATACAAATGTTGTAAACGATCTAAAACATTTCTTACACCAATTGAATGAACACTATCTTTAGTCCCACTTACTAAACCGCCAATTTCAACAAGCTTTTTGCGTTGTTCATCCATTCCAATCCCATCATCAACAATTTCAATTTGTAACCTATCTTGTATTTCAATGAAATTTATATTTATATTACCACTATCATTTTTACTGGCAATACCATGAAATATTGCATTTTCTACCATTGGTTGTAAAATGTTTTTAGGTATTTTATAATCATCATCTACACCACTATAAACAAATTTAATTCGATCTTGATATCGGTAATTTTGAATAACTATATACGCCTTTATCATTCTCAATTCTTGTAATACTGAATCAGTAAGTACATTATTATGCACTGACATACTGTCTTGCAAGATATAAATAAATGATGTTACCATATCAACAATATCTTGGTTATCTTGCTTACGCGCAAGATAAATAACAGAATTAAGAGTATTATACATAAAATGTGGTTGAATTTTAGATATTAAAAGATCAAACTCAACTTTTTTTTGTATTCTTTCATTTTCTACTAAGTTTTCAATATAAATATTAATTTGATCAATCATAAAATTAAAGTTATTACTTAAAATTTCTAATTCATCATTAGTTTGTATATCCACATAAGAATCCATTTTACCATTAGAAAAAGAAATCATTCCGTCAGACAATTTTTTTATCGGTGATATAATTTGAAATATTAAAAGATAAATACCCCACATTAATATAAGCATCGTTAAAGGTATAAAAAAGATAAAAAACAATAATAAATGCTTAGCTCTACCTGATAAACTATTGTTTGATACAAAGCTGACAATATTCCAATTTGAATCCTCTACTGGATAATAAAGTAAGTAACCATCTTTAATTTTTTGATACATTTTTTCATTATTTAAAACTATAATATTACTATTATTTTTTAGTGCACTTATTTCAGCTACATTATTCACAAGTATGCTGTTATTATCAATTAGTGAATAAGTACTATAATTATTAGTCCATTGTTGAGTCATTTTATTTATGTACTGTAAATCAATATGTAATAATAATTCTCCAATTTTTGTCATCGGATTATCACTATCAAAAATAACCATACGATATGTCACCAATTCAATTGGTTGTTGATATCCATATTTCAAAACATGCTTATTACTAAAATCTGAATAGGTAGAATCCTCAATCATTTGTGAATACCATGGTTGTTTTATCATTTCATTCAATATTTCATCATTAGCAAAACTAGACAAGTAAGATTTACCATTAGTAATTAATGCTGCACTATGTATTTCAATTTTTCTATTTATTCGATCATTAAGATAATTAGTCATTTCTTGGATTGGTATTTCCTCTTCTTGCTTACAAAATTGTTGAACCTTTTCGTCTAAAATAATACTTTGACCAAAATAGCGAACTTCACTTAAAAAAGATTCTAATTGAATTCCATGTTGTGATAATACATACATATCTTTCTCTAAATTTTCTTCTAATAAAATCTCCTTAAAAAATATATATACATAGATATTACTAAATAATGTCGCCAACAAAACAAATGTAGTTATTGAAACTACAACTTTGGTCGTAATTGATTTCATAATTAAACCTTTAAACAATCAGATGGATTCATATGGTTTACTTTTCTAAATGCCATACTAAAATATTGACTAGTTGTATAACCTACCATTTTTGCAACCTCATATATTTTATATTCACCTGTTAACAAAAGCTTTTTGGCCATTTTCATACGATATTCTATTAAATACTGTGTAAAAGTCATTTTTATTTCCTTCTTAAATAATTTATTTAGGTATTCGCCACTTAGTGATAATTCTTGAGCGATCATCTCAATCGTGATTTGTTTATCATAATTATTATGAATATAAATTATAACCTCTTTTATTTTCCAACTACACTGTGGTATTGTAGAATGATAAATATCAACTATAATATCATTAATAATTTTTTTCATTTGATTCGCTGAGTAACATTCATTTAGATAATTACTTATTTTAATTTTTTGAGTACAGTCCATTTCAATTAATTTATCCACGATCGTATTACATAACCATAAATAAATTTCATAATCATATTGAATTAATGTAACTTGATCAATCATCGAATTAATTGAATCTTTAATTTGAATTATATTATCATTTGTAACATTAAATATTTTATTTTTCCATAATATTTTTTCATTATTGTATGTCGTAAATTTACATTTTAGATTATTATACGAATTTATTGTTTCTTTACCTAATATAATACTTAATTCACTCATTTTAAACAAACGATTATAGTCTTCTACTATTTCATACGTTGATAATTTAGTATCAATATAAAATACTGAAAGAGTTCTATTTAATTTTTGCTTTAAATTTGATTTTATTTCATTTAAACTTTCGTTATATTTATCTTCGCACAACTTTGAATTTATTAATGGTATTTCATAAAACCACAAAACCTGAAATTGATTAATAGGAATTAAAAGGATATTTTCACTAATATCTTTTGTAAGTATTTGATATAATTCAAACTGACTTTTTATTTGTTCAAAAGGTGTACCTATTTCGTTATATGATCTATCAATCTGTAATAAATTCATTCTAGAATAATTATTATTTGAATTTAATAATTCAACAAACTTATTTTCTCCATCATTTGCAATTAATTTTTCAATTAACCTTATTTGTTCGTTTTTTTGTTCTTTTCTCTCTTTAAAAATTTCGTTAGATAATTTAAACAATTCATTTTCTAAACTAAGTTTACTAACTTCATGCTTTAATATATAACTTGAAGCACCTAAATCAATAGCTTTTTTTGCATATTCGAATCTTGAAAATGCAGTTAATAATATGATTTTAATATATTTAGACAACTTAAGCGCTAAAACTGCAAAATCAAGACCATTTATTATCGGCATTTCAATATCAGTAATGATAATATCAGGCATAATATTATCCATTTTCTCTAAAGCATGTTGCCCATTATCAGCAATTGATACAATTTCCATATCTAATTTATCCCAATCAACAAGATTTTTTAAATCTTCAATTACTAAATAATCATCATCAATCAACATAACTTTTAATTTTTCTATCATTGCTTATCCCCTTTATTAAAATTTTATCATCCCGAAATATTCTATCATATATTTTAACATTTTTTAACTTTAATTAATATTAGCCTATTCATTTGTATATTTTACTGCAAATATGCAAAATAAAAAGACAAACAGTTACATTTGTCTTTCTATAATTATTTTATTCAACACCCATTATGAAACAATAAACAGGCTGGTTACCTTGATGAACTTCAATTTCAAGATCATATTTACTATTTACATATTCTGTTACAAATTCAACATCCTCAGCAAATGCATCACATCCTACAATTAATGTCATAATCTCAGAGTCTTCATCAATTAATTCATCAACTAATTTAACTAATGCATCACGTAAAATTGGAGTTGCAATAATAATATTCTTTTCATACATACCCATGAAATCTTGAGAATGAATTTCTAGACCTTCAAAAGTTGTATCTTTAATAGCATAAGTAACTTGTGCTGTTTTCACATGATTAATGGCAGTTGTCATTTCTTCAATGTTTTCACTAATTTCAACTTCTGGATTAAACATAATACAAGCACTTAATCCTTGAGGAATTGACTTAGTTGGTAAAACAGTAATATTTAAATCTTCTAATACCGCTGCAGCTTGTTGTGCGGCTAAAATAATATTAGAATTGTTTGGTAATATTAAAATATGTTCTGCATTTACTTTATTAATTGCAGCAACAAAATCTTCCGTAGAAGGATTCATTGTTTGTCCACCTTCAATAACATAATCACAACGATATTGTTTAAATAAATCAACTAATCCATCACCTGCAGCAACTGATATAATTGCATACTTTTGTCTTGGCTTAACAACTTGCTGTTGTGTTTGTTCAGGTAAATTATTATGTTGTTCTTGCATATTTTCGATTTTTAATTTAACAAATTCACCATAGCGTTGTGCAAAATTTAATGCATCACCAGGAGTTAATGTATGTACGTGTACTTTAACTAAATCTTCATCTTGAACAACAACAATAGAATCACCTAAACTTGCTAATTTCTTTTTTAATTTATCTTCAGTAAAGCTTGAAACACCTATTTCACTAAGTTTTAAGATAAATTCTGTACAATATCCAAATTCATCATTTTCTAAATTAAGAGCAGCTGAACTTGTTTGACTATCATTAGCTTTAGCCTCAATAGGATTACCATTAAGAGCCGCTTTAAATCCAACAAATATAACTAAAAGACCAGCACCACCTGAGTCAACTACACCAACTTCTTTTAAAACTGGTAATAATTCAGGGGTATTGTCTAATGATTCTTTTGCATATCCAATTAATACATCAAAAAACTGTAATACATCGATTTCAGGATTTGCAATAACATATTGTTTAGCATAATAAGAAGACTCTCTAATAACAGTTAAAATTGTCCCCTCAACAGGACGCATTACTGCCTTATAAGCAACTTCACTACCTTTAACAAAAGCATCAGCTAAATCATTTGCATTTAAATCTTGTTTTCCATCTACTGATTGGTAAACTCCTCTAAAAATCTGTGATAATATAACTCCAGAATTTCCACGAGCACCCATCAGTAAACCTTTAGATAATGCCTTAGCAATAACTGATAAATCATCACTTAAAGAGTTTATAGCATCTTTAACACCTGATGTAAAAGTCATTGACATGTTTGTTCCAGTATCACCATCTGGTACTGGAAAAACATTTAACGCATCAATTTCTGTATGGTGGTTTGCTAAATTACTAGCTCCACTTTGTAACATTAATTTAAAATCTATCCCATTTAAACTTTTCATGTAACCTCCAAATTAGTCTATGACTTTAACGCCTTGAACATAGACATTGACAATTACATTTTCAATTTCCAATGTTTTTTCTAAGACATATTTAACTTTCTTTTGTACTTCACTAATAACTTCTGATATTTTAACACCAAACATAATAACTATAAATAAATCTAATTCAATAGATTGATCGTTTTTCTTAACAGTAACACCTTTTGAATAATTTTCTTTTCGTAATAGTTCAGCTAAACCATCTTTTAGTATTTTTTGTGATGCCATTCCAACAACACCATAGCATTCACTAACAACACCACCTGCTAAAGTTGCAAGTGCTTCTTGAGATATATTAATGTTTCCAAGACCTGTAGTTCTTTCAATTGACATAATTTTTCCTCCAATTACTCCTAATATTATAGCAACTTATCAAATAAATACAAATAAACAACTCATTTTATCACTAAATTTTCATAAAATTACTCTTTTTCGTCATTTTCTTCGTCTTTTTCACCTCCATTTTCATCTTTTTTTTCTCCATCTTCATCCAATAAATCATCTTCAAGTTCTTTATCTAAAGCAGCTTGTTGTTCAGGACATAAAGATGTATAAGCATTTTTAGAATACTCATCTATATAAATACACGCATTTTCAGTTTCATTTGCACTGCTTATACCATTATATTTATTCAATAAATCTGCAGAATAATATGACATAAACAAGCGATTACCATCTTTCATAAAACATTGTATCCCGTTAGGATCAAAAGTATATTCATATCTTTGAATCTCAGATATACTTTCAATCATATTTTGCTCTACATTTACAAATGATTGAGCAAAACGGACTATATCATCTTTAAAATCAACTATCAATGGTACCTTACTAATAATATTTGTATAGTAATCTTGTATTTCAATTAAACTTCCATCAGCAACTACTATTTGTGGGAATTTTTCATCAAATCGATAACCTACCACTAACTTTTCAGTTATAGTTATATTAACTATTTTATCATTTGTTATTTCTATTGTAACATCATCTACTAACTCTATTTCTTTAATTTTATTTTCAATCAAAGAATTAAAGATAAGTAAATATTTTGAATTTTCACTAATACCTGCCTTTTTTAAAATATAATTTTCATCAATGAAGTAATTCCCATTAATACTATAGCCCTTTATATTTGAAATCGGCAACAAAAAATAAATACAAACAATAAAAAATAGCGATGAAACAATTCCTAAAGTAAAAACTTTTAACTTATTTTTGTTATACTTATTTAATTTTATTTGAAAACGATGTTTTTCAAAAACATTATCAATTGATGATTTATTGACATCTTTACTATTCTGCTTTGATTTTTTAAGTTTTTTCACCAGTTAAACAGCTCAACTTCCATTACCAATTCAACATCAAATTTCATTTTAACTTTATTTTGAATATCTTTAACTAACTCCATAAAATCTTTAGCACTAGCATTATTATAATTAATAATAAAATTGACGTGCTTTGGAGAAACTTTTGCCCCACCAACCATCTTATCACGATAACCAATTTCTTCAATATAATGCCAAGCACCATTAGAAACAGGATTTCTAAATACACTACCAGCACTTGGATAATCAAGTGGTTGTGTACTCATTCTACGTTCTTTACGTGATAACATTAAATCATTTATAACATCTTTATCATCATGTGTTAAAACAAGTCTAACTGCCAAAATAATCCAATCAGGATTATCATGAAAAATTGAATGTCGATATGAAAATTGACATTGTGCATCACTAATCCATTGAGCCTGATTATCAATTAAAACAAAAACTTCACTAATAATGTTTGCCATGTTACTTTTATAAGCCCCAGCATTCATAAATGTCGTTCCACCAACGGTAGCTGGTATTCCACTTGCAAATTCTAAACCACTAAGTCCTTTTTTACAACAATCATGAGCTAATTTAATTATTGAACATCCAGCTTCGGCATAACAGATATTCCCATCAAAATATGCCTCAGTAAGTGTCTTATCTAATTTAATAATTACACCTTCATAATTTTTATCACTACATAAAATATTTGATCCTTTACCCATTACTTTATAAGGTAATTCAAATTCATTTATTTCTTCAACCATACATGTTAAAGCCAATATTGATTTAGGATAAACAACAAATTTTGCTATCCCACCTATTTTTAATGTTGTACACTTTTTTAGTGAAACATCACACAATACCTCTCCGTACTGTTTTAGTTTTTCATATAATTCAATCATACTTATTTTCCTTTATTTCTAATATCCATTTTATTATATCATTAGTTGAATTAGGATGTCCTATTTTTTTAGCACTTTCAATCATTTGTTCAAGTTTAAATTGATTATTCATCAAGTCATCAATGTTATCAATTAATAATTGTTGACTTAAATCTTTTTCTTCAACAATTTTTGCACAACCACAATTTACTAACGCCAAAGCATTAATATATTGATGATTATTTGGAACATATGGACTTGGTATAATGATTGAAGGAACATTTAAAACACTAATTTCAGCAGCTGTTGTTGCACCACCTCTTGTAATACATAGTTTAGCATTCTTCATTAAATTAATACCATCAACATATGCAACAATCTTAACATTATCATATTTACCAACTAAATCTTTAAAATCATTAAACGCTTGATTACCTGTTACAAATACTACTTGATAATTTTTTTGACTAAATGATTCTAAACATTGCATCATAACACTATTTACACTACTAGAACCAAGTGAACCCATAATGATTAATATATAAGGTCTTTTACTATCTAAACCTATTTGTTTTAATTCATTAATATTACTTTGATAATTAGCAGCAACTTGGCAACGTGGATTACCAAGTATTTTGATATTATTATTTTTAAATTGAGTTAAATTTTCATCATAACACCCAACAATTGCATCAACATATTTACCTAAAAACAAATTAGCTTTACCAGCATATGAATTTTGTTCATGAATCATTGTTTTAATCTTTTTATTGTGTGCAGCCATTAACATAGGCACACTTATATAATTTCCAAAACCAATTACGATATCTGGTTTAAATTGATTTAATATTTGTGTTGATTTAATATATGACTTAAATAATTGATTTACAAAACCAATTTTATTTAAGATATTACCTGATGAACTATTTAGATCTAAGCCTAAAAATTCATATTTACTTTCACCAATAATTTTTTGTTCCATTCGATTTTTTGAACCCACAAATAAAATAGTGCAATCTTTAATTTGACTACATAATTCATCGGCTAAGGCTAAAGCTGGATAGATATGTCCACCCGTTCCACCTGCAACTAAAATAATACGCATAAAATCACTCCTATCATTATTATTATAACATATTTATCGCTGATTATTAATACCAATAACAAAACCAAAAGAAGCCATCATCATAACTAAACTAGAGCCCCCATAGGATAAAAATGGCAGTGTAATACCAGTAACTGGAAATATCCCTACAACAACCCCTAAATTGATTAAAACCTGAATACAAAATAATGATAATATCCCAATTACAACATATGATAAAAACATATTATTGCAACTTTTCGCAATCTTGATTAAATCATAAATAATCATAAAATAAACCATTAAAATTAAACATGCACCAATAAAACCTAATTCTTCTGCACAAATTGAAAATATAAAGTCAGTTTGAGGTTCAGGTAAATAAAAATGCTTTTGGATAGAATTATTAAACCCTAACCCTAAAAGTCCACCTGGTGCAATTGCATAATAACTTTGAATAATTTGAAAGCCGCTTCCTAAAGGATCAGCCCATGGATCTAAAAATGATAATATTCTTTGTAAGCGATAAGGAGCCGCCAATATTAAACCTGAAATAGCTAAAATTCCTGTCATAACAAGATAAACAAAGTATTTTATTGGCGTATTTGCAGCATAAATAATCATAACAATACTACATACCATAACTATTCCACTACCAAAATCTGGTTGTAATAAGATTAAACCAAAAGCTGCCAAAGGAATCATTAATATTTTGGCGAAATCTTTAAATTTTTTAATTTTATTACCATTTGCTAAAATACTAGAAACACTTAAAATTGCACCCAATTTAAAAAATTCTGATGGTTGAAACAAAAAACTTCCTACCCCAAACCAACTTCTTGAACCATTACGAGCTACACCAAGTCCTGGTATTAAAACTGCAATTAATGATAAATAACAAAAAAACAAGATTTTTTTATGGTGTTTTTCAATTACCAATAAATCAATTTTACTCGTTAATACCATAGCTATAAAACCTACTACTGAAAACATTGCTTGTCTTTTAAAATAAAACATTGAATCATCATATTTTAATTCTGCCCAAACAGTAGAACTTGATGTTATCATCACAATTCCAAGGATAACTAAAACCAATATTTTGATTGTTAATAAATAAGATCTTTTAGTAAACATATAAAAAGTTTCACCTCCCTTTATAATTTATGAAGTGAAACCCAATATAATTTATTTTTTTTCAATTTTTTTCATTATTTGCTCACTTAACCAATAAGTAATGATAGGATTAACTAATATTAATAAAAGCAAATAAACTGAAATTGACATTGTTTGTTGGATAAATATTAATTTCATAATAAAACCAATTGAAAAATATTCTAATAAAAATAGTACACTATAACTTATAAATACAACTTGAAAATATAAAAATAATCGATTTTTCATTTTAGAACCTTATCTTATTATGCAATAGTTTGCCTAATATTTTTATTTGCCTTTCTTCTATATCTTGAATACTGAATATCATATTATCATACTTTTGATTTTCTGGCTTTAATATTAATTGATTATTTTCAAAATAAACTCTTTTTAATGTTGCTTGTTGATCAATTAATACAACACCTATTTCACCATTTAAAACACAATCTTGTTTTCTACAATAAACAATATCACCATCATGAATTCTTACATCAATCATTGAATCACCCACAACATTCAAATAAAAATAAATACCATTAATATCTTGATTACTGACATACTCATATTCACTGATGTTTTCAAATGCGTCTATGGGCTGTCCACAACTAATTGTACCAATAACACCAACTTTACTTAAAGTACTATGATTAAGTTTTAAATCATAATTTATAAGCATATCTAAATCAACATTAAAATAATTGGCTATTTTTTTAAGTATTGCAACATTTGGAATCGATGAACCATCTTCCCATTTTTGAATTGTTGTAAATGACTTATAATTTAAATGAAGCGCTAAATCATTTTGTGTTATTTTATTAAGTTTTCTTAAAAACTTTAAATTTTCTTTAAAATACATACTCTATCACCACTTTCATTATACTATAAAAATACAAGATATCAATACTTACAAATATTAACTTGATTTATTTTCAAGTAATACTTGAACTTGAATAACTTTCAAGTATAATGTAGGTGGGTGATATTTATGGAAAGAGTTATACTACATTGTGATTTAAATTCTTTTTACTGTTCAGTAGAAATTTTATATGATTTAAAACTTAAAAATCAACCAGTTGCTGTTTGTGGTGATGTTGAAAAAAGACATGGAATTATTTTAGCTAAAAATGATGTTGCGAAAAAGTTTAATATAAAAACAACAGATACTGTCTATGAAGCTTTAAATAAGTGTCCAAATCTAATCTTAAAGCAATCAAATCTAAAACTATATTTAACCTACTCAAAAAAAGTTAAGGCAATATATCAAGATTACAGTGATAAAATTGAATCATTTGGAATTGATGAAGCATGGTTAGATGTCAGTGATTGCTTAAGCAATTACAACAACGCATTTGAACTAGCTTATGAAATAAAAGAAAGAATCAAATTTGAACTTGGTCTAACTATATCCATAGGAATTAGTTATAATAAAATATTTGCGAAATTAGGTTCTGATATAGCTAATAAAAATGAAATATATACAATTAATCAAAGTGATTTAAAAACAAAAGTTTTTCCGTTACCGGTAGGTAGTTTACTATACGTAGGTAAAAGTACAGAAAAGAAATTGGATTTATTTAATATTAGAACAATTGGAGATTTAGCTACTACTAATCGTGAGTTCATCAATAAACACCTTGGAAAAAATGGTGATTTAATTTGGATTTTTGCTAACGGATTAGAAAGTTCTAGTGTTAAAAAATCAGATGAAACCACTATTATTAAATCAGTTGGAAACAGTACTACTGCAACAATTGATATAACAAATTTTGAAGATTTAAAAATAATTTTAATGCCCCTTTGCGAAAGTGTAGCATCACGTTTAAAAGATATTGATTGTATGGCTAATTGTATAACTATTAGTCTTAAAAACTCAAATTTTGAATCATTAAGTAAACAAATAACACTTGATTATTCAACTGATATATCGAAGGATATATTTAAAGTGGCGTTGCAACTTTGTAGACAAAGTACTAATTTTAGCTCAAGTATTAGGGCAGTTGGTGTTAAATGTTCAAAACTTATTAATACTAATAACTATCAACAAACATGTTTATTTAGTGAGTATAATGATAAGGATAAAAAATTAGATGTTGCAATTGATCAAATAAGAAGGCGTTTTGGTCATTATAAAATTGGTCTTGCAATAACATCAGTAAATAGTGAACTTGGTCATTTTTCACCAAAGGATGATCATACAATTTATCCCACAAGTTATTTTATAGGAGGTAGTAAATGAATGAATTTATTGATGTAATTTGTTTTAATAGTAAAGATGGTGATATTTATCCTTTATATATTATTTGGGAAAATGGCATTAAATATCAAATAGATAAAATTTTACAAAAATGTCCTGCAGCATCATTAAAACATGGTGGTTCTGGAATGCGTTATACCTGTTTAATTCAAAATCAAATGCGTTATTTATTTAATGATAATAATCGTTGGTTTATTGATAAGATTTAATATAAATGAATACCACTATATTTATATCGCACATAAAAAAGCATGATTTAATTATTCATGCTTTTTTATTTTATTAGTAAAAGATTATAAATTAAATCGCTCTTTTATTAATGTTGCAACTTTATCTGCATCAAGATTAGAATTATCGATTTTAATATAATTTTCAAATGGTATTTCATTATCGTTACTAACACAACGATATTTAATGTCATCATCTAATAACATTTTAACAGAAAAATCAATATCTTTTTTTGACGGCTTGTTATTCAAACGATTTAATGTGGTATTTCTTTGTAATCTAATATTTTGTGGTGCGACAAGTTCTACATATATTATCTCTACATCACTTTGCTGTTTTTTAAATATTTCACAGACCTTGGCAATATAATCCCAATCAGATTGTTGATCAAAAGCCCACATATAAGTAAATATTAAACCATAGTTATCAGTTTTTGCATATTCTTCAAAAACTACTTCTCGAAATCTATTAATAGCTTTTCCATTAAAATGTCCAAATATCTCAAGTATTGGCTCAATTGACATGTGATTATGAAATAGGTTCAGTTTTGTTATTTTGACTAACTGTTGCCCTACTGTCATTTTCCCAACAGATGTATCTCCAATAATAATTACTAATTTCATTTTAATTACCTCCTAATTTTATAATTATTTTTACTAATAAACTAATATTATTGAATATTAGTTTATTATACTATAAAAAAAGCAAATACTTGGTGTTTAGCCAAAAAATTTACTTTTTTCATATCTAATATTTATATACAATTATTTTTTTTCAATAAAATTTACTAGTGATAAAATTTCAAGGTTTTCAAACTCTTTTAAAAACTCAAACATTTTATTTGCAATTACTAAACATCCAAACTCATCATTAGATTCTACATTAAATGGCATAATTGGATCATGTAATGATTGTCTTAATAAACACCAACCATTCCCATTTTTTTCATCAAATGAAATTCTGATTCCTTCAAAATTATCTTGTGCAACATTAAAATCATCATGCTTACTTGCATAATCAAATAAATGTGTTAAAACATTTTCTCCATATTGTTTAAAATCTTCACAGTTTATTTTAAAACGTAATTCATTACTTTGTAATGGATGTTTTAAATCACTAATTAATTCATCTATTTTACGATTTTCTAAAAACATCATCGCTGCTTTTATAACAATTTTAGTTGCAAGGTATGCTCCATCATCTAAGAAATGATTTTCTTTAAAGGCAGCATGTCCACTTGTTTCTATTGCAAGTTGTGAATCAATTCCTATTTCATTTAAGCGCATTGACTCATTGATAACATTTTTATAACCACGTTTAAATCTTAAGTGTTTTACTTTTAAACTATTTTCTAAAAAGTCATGTAATTCATCACTTGTAACACTATCAGTTACAACTGTAGTATTTGGATATTTCTCACAAATTAATGCCGCTGCCATTGCAACTATAGCATTACGACTAATCTCACAACCATTTTTATCAACGGCACTACTTCTATCTACATCAGTATCAAAGATTAAACCAAAATCAGCACCATTTTTAATAACTGCATCACTTATTGATTTCATAGCAGCCTTATCTTCAGGATTTGGGATATGGTTTGGAAACATTCCATCAGGCTCTAAAAACTGTGATCCTTGTGTATTTGCTCCAAGTTTATCTAATACACGTGTCGCATAAAAGCCACCGGCACCATTTCCTGCATCCACAACAATTTTCATACCTTTTAAAGGAAGTTTATAGTTTGTAGGATGATTTACTTCACTTCTAATTAAATTAATTAAGAAGTCACTGTAGGCACCAATTAAATCGGCTTTTTCTATTACACCATTATCAAATGTTTCAAATTGTTTATTTTGAGCATAATCAATCAATGCACTAATATCACCTTTATTTAAGCCACCATCTAAATCAAAAAACTTCATACCATTACGATTATAAGGCAAATGACTTGCAGTAATCATAATAGCTCCATCAGTTTTAAAATCTTCAAATAAAGTTGACATAAACATTGATGGAGTAGACGCTAAACCACAATCTATAACATGTGCCCCATCTTCACTTAATCCATTAATTATGGCATTTTTTAAATGATCACAACTAATTCTAGAATCATGACCAATTGCTATTTTAATATTATTCTTATTGTATTTTTTTCTTAAATAAGTTAAAAAACCTCTAGCTAACAAACTAACTATTTCATCATTAATTGTAACTGATTCACCTATAACACCATCTACTGCAACACCTCTAATATCTGATCCATTTTGTAATTTTTTTAAGTTCATATTAATACCTCACTTGCTATATTTTAATATACTTTTAATCCTATTACAATATTTTTTAATTACCATAACAATAAAATAAAGAAAAAGTTGAGTTTAATAAATAACTCAACTTTAAAAAAATATTATTTACTACGATAAATTGTTATCAAATCTTTTACTTTTTTATCTATTTCATTTATAACTTTAATAAATTCTTCATCATTTTTACCACTTGGATCATCAAGTCCAAAATCGTTACGATAACTACTTTTTAAATTAGGACAATCAACATTACAGCCCATTGTTATAACAACATCAACTTCAGGTATATCAGCTAATAATTTATTTTTTTGTGTTAGTTCCATATCAATATTATAAATATCTTTCATTAATCTTACAGCATCTTGATTTATTTGTGCTTTAATATGTGTTCCTGCACTATAAACTTCAAATACATCACTGCCATAAAGCTTACATAACGCCTCGCCTATTTGTGAGCGACATGAATTATGAACACATACAAAGGCAACTTTTTGCTTATTCATATTTATTTACCAAAACTTTCTATTTGTTTTTTAATATCATCAACACTTAAATAACGACCACTTGTAACAACCTTTTGTTTGATAACTAAAGATGGAGTACTCATAACACCATATGATGCAATAATACTTGTATCACCAACATTAACTGCAGTATCTACAATATTTAATTCGATTAATGCTTGTTTTAAATTATTAAAAGTATCACTACTTTTTTTACAACATGCACCCAATACTATATAATCACTATTACTTACATCATAACTAACTTTTGTTTCTTCTTTAATATCTTTTTTTAATAAATTAAATAATTTCATTTTTATTCTCCTTTAAATTATCATGAAATGAATCATATTAAATATATAACCAATAATTATTATACCTACAGTTACAATACTTACAAATAATATTAAGAGCTTAGGTTTAATTGCTTTTTTAAGCATGATTATTGATGGTAATGATAATGCTGTTACTGACATCATAAACGCCATTACAACACCAAGACCAACTCCTGTATCAAGTAATGCACTGGCAATTGGTAAGACACCAAAGATATCAGCATACATTGGTATTCCAACAAATGTTGCAATCAGTACACTAAATGGATTGTCTTGACCTAAGATATTTAAAATAAATTCTTGTGGTATAACATTATGAATTAGTGAACCAATACCAACACCTATTAAAATATAAATAATTACTTTTTTTAATGTTTGTACTGATTGTGTAATTGCATAATCGACACGATCTTTTTTCGTTAAATCATCTTGTTGTATATCAACAAATTTACTATCGACAACAATTTGTTCTAATTGATCATCCATGTGCATCTTTTCTATTATTGTACCTCCAATAACAGCTAATATTAAACCTAAAATGACATAAATTACTCCAACTTTAAATCCAAAGATACTAGTCAATAATACAAGTGACCCTAAATCGACAAGTGGTGATGAGATTAAAAACGAAAATGTAACACCAAGTGGAAGTTTTGCACTACTAAATCCTATAAACAATGGAATTGAAGAACAACTACAAAACGGTGTTACTGTTCCAAGTAATGCACTAATAATATTTGCTTTAATACCTTTATACTTCCCTAATATTTTTTTACTTCTAACAGGCGGAAAATATGATTGAATATAAGAAATAATAAAGATTAAAATTGTAAGCATTATGACAATTTTTAAAGTATCAAAAATAAAGAAATGAATAATTGTAGTCATTTGATCCTCTGCATTAAATCCGATTAACTCTAATATAAAATAAATTGAATCAAATAACCATTTCATTCCAAATATTTGTTCTTGCACAAAATTTAGTACACTACTTATCATTACATGCACCACATACTACATCATTACATTCGTTTTGATTATCATTAAATTGAATAGCTTTTAAATAATCACTTGCAATATTTAGGGTATTTTGATTCAAACTTAAATGAACCCACTTTCCATCTTTGCGACAATTTACTAAATTCGCATTTTTTAATAATTTAATATGGTGCGATAAAGTTGATTGTGAACATTGTAGTTTTTCTAATATTGCACAACTACATAATTCACCATTTTTAAGTAAATTTAAAATCGTTAAACGTGTTTCATCTGACAATGCTTTATATACTTCAATCATTTCTTTCATACAGTCACCTCATATCGATATATTTCGATATGTCGATATTAACATATCTAATTGATCCTGTCAAATATTTTTATGAATTTGTTCATAAATAAAAAAAGACATAATTGTCTTTTAATAATAACTATTTAATTATTGATGCTTCAAGCATTCTTTCACCATTAGCTGTTAGTTTAACATTTTTCAAATAAATAAGTTTTGGTTCAAATTCACAACTTAACTTACTTGAATTATTTATACAACCAAGATCATATAGTTCATCTAATTCAATCTTATATTGTTCAATTGGTGCAAATAAACTTTGTTTACTTGTAATTGCTCCATGTCCTTTTGATATTTTCTTTAATAAATCTAATTTTATTTTATTTTTCATTGTGTACCTCACTTCCTATATATTATAATGCAATTATGCAAAAATGTATATTTTAATCTTAAATAAAATACAATAGTCTTTTAACTTACTTTTTTATTTGATAGTTAAATTGTAATATACTCACCAATATATAATAAACTATGCTTATAAAAAAATAGCACTTAAAATAAGTGCTATCTTGTTGTGTTTAATTAATACAAAATTACATGTTGGTCGACAGTAGAAATACTATTTTCAGTAAAATTGTAGTATGAGTCAACTAATTCTACTTTCACAAAAACTAATACTGGCTCACCATAATTAACTGGATTATTAACTAAATAATCTTCGAATAGTGAGATTACCATTTCATTGTATTCTTCGTCGTTATATACGATGTCTGTTTCTTCATCTAATTTTATTAAAAGTACATCTAAAAACTCTGATATAGTTAAAATCGGTTCGATTGTCACTTCAAAAATATATTCTAAGTCTTTTTTAATAGGTTCACTAATTTCATATTTTGAAGATTTATATAAAGTTTGATATGCAGAAATAATACGGTCAAAATGTTCCTCAGATACTTCATACATATCAAAATATTCAATAAATACTTCTGCTTCATATGTCATACCTTGTAATGTTATTTCTTGACTTTCTTCAAGAGTAATATCTACTAAGTCAAAATATTTTTGATCATTAACCCCTAAGTACACTTCGTCAATTGAATATTGAACATAATCTTGGATATCACTATCAGTTAAACCTTTATTAGAACTACAACCTGTAATTGCCACCATAACTATTAATATTAATGCTATTAATTTATTTTTCATCTTATTTCTCCTTATTTTTTATATTTAATACTTTACTTTATTTAACTTTACTTAATTAATTTTCCACGATATTATTGATTTTGAAATATTTTTTTGATTATTAACTTCCCCTTTATGAGAGGCCGAAATGGTTTGCCATGTGAAGAATAATCCAATCACTAAGAATGTGTACTCACTACCACTGCTAGTAATGATTTCAATAATTCCTTCAAGATTCATATACAGCATGTTACATAGCGCAAAAGAATCACTAATACTTGTTCCCATTTCCATAAATACTAAAACAATTACTAAATACTGCATAAACACAACACTAACTAATGACATAATAATTGTTACAATTAATGAATATAAGCCAAGTTTTCCTTTAAATATTTTATAAAAATAAATAATAGATACAGGTATAATCATAAATAAAACAGAATATATTGTTTCTGCCAATAAAATCGTTAAAACAGAAGGTAATATACCAATAATCATTCCTAAAAATGCACCAACTGTACCTAATAAATAACTAGTTTTTCTACTTGATATGACATCAATATTATCAGTTATTTGCTGCTTAGCACAAACTTCATGAACAAATTTGAAACGGTCATTATCAATACATAAACTATCGATAGATGATTGGTTACAAACAAAACAATTTGTTGAAGGCCTTACATCATTATTTTTAAATGCAGAAATTATCTCATTAACAAATTCACTAAAGTGTTCAGTATCATTTCTTTTTGAAAATACATATGAAGCACCTAATTGATTATTAGCTTTTGTTAATTCAAGTTTTTTTCCATACTGTTGCTTAAAGTCACTTTTAACTTTCTTTAAATCAACACTATCGTTAATTTCAGTTGAAAATAAAACTGAATAATTCGAGTATTGTGTATGTGTTATAGTAATAACATAATTATCAATTACTCCTGTTGCATATGATCCAAAAAACATAAAACTTTTGTCTTGTAATATTTCAAAAAATTTTTTATTCATTCAGTATTCCCCTATTTTTTCGTTTAATTTTAATAAATATATAATATTCTATTAACTATACTTATAGAGTTAATATTAAATAAATATGTTTGCACTTTAATTGATCATCGTGATTATTTCATAAAGTGTATCTCTTGCAAGTTCCTCAAAAAGTATATTTTGCATCCGTTGTAATTTTTTTCGAACTCCGCATTCATCATTATTGTTATTAGTACATAAATTGCAAGGATTTAAACAATCATTAATATATAAATCTTTTCCCATCAAATTACACAAATCCAAAAGTGTAGTCTTTTTAACATCTATAATTAGTTTATAGCCGCCCTTATTACCTTTAACACTTTCAACGATATTTTTAACCCTTAATTTACTTAATATTTTTAATACTTCATTCTTTGTAACACCTTCGTGTTCACTGATTGTTTTTGCAGATACTAGACCATTATTTAAATTCGAATTTAAGTATAAACTTCTTAATATTCTTAACACGTAATCTTCTTCCTTATTTATTATCACTTAAACCTCCTTATAATTAAACTTCATTCATCTAAAAATAAATTGATTAAATAAAACAATATAAATAGAATAGTAAATTAATACGATATTATTATAACGTCATATTATTCGTAAATCAAGCATAAAATCGCATAATTTTCATTATTTTTTTTAATGCTAAAATGTGAATATATTTAAATAATTTCAATAATTTACAATTAAATGTAAATTTAAAATCGCATTGGTTGTATTTAAAAAAAATAATAGAATTAATAATTCTATTTATATGACTACAATAAATAAGTTATCTAAATCAATATAAATATCATTTAAATTACAATTTATGACAATTAATTGTAATCTAATTATTTTTTTATTAATATCAATTTGGGAATATAATATTACTAAAAATAATAAAATTCCCACCAAATTAATGACAGGAATTTTATTTATTTTTTATTTATCAAATTTAATTGCAGCTTGTGCTGCTGCAAGTCTTGCAATAGGTACACGATAAGGTGAACAAGAAACATAAGATAATCCCACTTTATGGAAAAATTCTATAGAGCTTGGATCTCCACCATGTTCTCCACAAATCCCAAGTTTGATATTTGGTCTTGCTTTTCTACCTAAATCAGATGCTAATTGTACAAGTTTACCAACACCATTTTGATCAAGTCTTGCGAATGGGTCTTGTTCATAAATATTTTTTGCATAATAATGAGATAAGAATGAACCTGCATCATCACGACTAAATCCAAATGTCATTTGTGTTAAGTCATTTGTACCAAAACTAAAGAATTCAGCTTCTAGTGCAATTTCATCAGCTAATAAAGCAGCTCTTGGAATTTCTATCATTGTACCAACCATGTATTTAAGTTCTACATTATTTTCTTTGAGGATACTATCAGCTGTTTCAACTACAACTTTCTTTACATATTTTAATTCATTTACTTCACCAACTAAAGGAATCATAATTTCAGGTACTATATTATATTCTGGGTGTCTTTTATTTACATTAATTGCCGCTTCAATAACTGCTCTTGTTTGCATTTGTGCAATTTCAGGATATGAAATAGCTAAACGACAACCACGATGACCCATCATAGGATTAAATTCGTGTAATGATGAAATAATCATTTTTAATTCATTTACTTCAATATTCATTTCTTGTGCAAGTGCTGAAATATCATATGATGAAGTAGGTAAAAATTCATGTAATGGTGGATCTAAATATCTAATAGTAACAGGTAATCCATGCATCGCTTCATAAATTCCTTCAAAGTCTTCTCTTTGAATAGGTAACAATCTACCAAGTGCTGAAATACGTTGGGCAACAGTTTTTGATACGATCATTTCACGCATTACTTTTAATCTTGAAGATTCAAAAAACATATGTTCTGTTCTTACAAGTCCAATACCTTCAGCACCAAATGATAATGCTTGTAGTGCATCTTTTGGAGTATCAGCATTTGTTCTAATCTTTAAAACCTTACGATCATCAGCCCACTTCATAAAGCGGTCGAAATCACCTGTAATTGATGCAGGTACTGTATTTAATAGTGAACCATAAATATTACCAGTAGAACCATCAAGTGAAATATATGCAAATTCTGCGAATGTTTCACCATTTACACTAAATGTTTTATCTTGTTCATTAATTGTGATATCACCACATCCAGAAACACAACATCTACCCATACCACGAGCAACAACTGCTGCATGTGATGTCATTCCACCTCTTACGGTTAGTATACCTTCAGCAATATCCATTCCTTCAATATCTTCAGGAGATGTTTCAAGTCTTACTAAGATAACTTTTCTTCCAACCGATTGAGCTATAATTGCATCTTCTGCACTAAATACTACTTGACCACAAGCAGCACCTGGTGATGCTGGTAATCCTGTTGCAATTACTTTACTACTATTTAATTCTTTTATATCAAATTGAGGATGTAATAATGTATCTAATTGTTTTGGATCAACCATTAATAAAGCTTCATCAGTTGTAATTAATTTTTCATCAACTAATTCACAGGCAATTTTTAAAGCAGCTGCAGCTGTTCTTTTACCATTACGTGTTTGTAACATAAATAATTTATGATTTTCAATTGTAAATTCCATATCTTGCATATCTTTATAATGATTTTCTAATCTATTACATATTTGTACAAATTCATTATAAGCATCAGGCATAATATCTTGTAATTGATCAATATTTTGTGGAGTTCTAACACCTGCTACAACATCTTCACCTTGAGCATTAACTAAAAATTCTCCAAATAATTTATTTTCGCCAGTTGCAGGATTTCTTGTAAAGGCAACACCTGTTGCACAATCATCTCCCATATTACCAAATACCATCATTTGAACACTAACAGCCGTTCCCCATGAACTTGGAATATCATTCATACGACGATAATAAACAGCACGATTATTATTCCATGATTTAAACACAGCTTCCACAGCTTTGATTAATTGAACATGTGGATCTGTTGGAAAATCATCATTTAAATTATCACGATAAAATTTCTTAAAGCGTACAACCATTTCTTTTAAATCGTCTGCATCTAAATCAGAATCAAGTTTAACACCCTTTTCTTCTTTAAGATCATCTATTATAACTTCAAATTTTGCTTTTGAAAGACCCATAACTACATCACTAAACATTTGAATAAAACGACGATATGAATCATAAGCAAAACGTTCATTATTTGTTTTTAAAGCTATTGTTTTAACTACTTCATCATTTATCCCTAAATTTAAAATGGTATCCATCATCCCTGGCATTGATGCTCTAGAACCAGATCTTACAGATACTAATAAAGGATTATTATTGTCCCCTAATTTTTTACCACTTAATTTTTCCAATGCCAATACATTTTCAAAAATTTCTTTTTTAATACTATCATTAATACTTTCATTATCTGAATAGTATTGATTACAAGCACTAGTAGTAACAGTAAACCCTTGAGGTACAGGCATCCCTAATATTGTCATTTCCGCAAGATTAGCACCCTTTCCACCAAGTAAATCTCTCATTGATCCATTCCCTTGTGAGAACATGTACACAAATTTGTTATTCATATATATTTTCCTCCTATGCATATACTTAACTTCTATATTATATATCATAATGTAAGCGATTACAACAATTTTTGAGTTTTGCTTTATTTATGATAATTAAACAATATTTTCTTTAAGTAATACACCTATATATATAATTATGAAACATCTAATATGACTAATTATTAAAGTAATATAATATTAAAAGGACTAACTCCTGTACAATACAAAAATCAGTCATGATATATATATTCAATAAAGATATATTTAATTGTCCACTAATTAGTTTCACTACATCATTGTGTATCTTAGATTCACATGAAGTTTAGTTTTAAGTCAAAATCAATTTCATTACAATAAAACATTATCCTATTCAAATCATAAATCAAATGTTTGTTGTTGAATATGATGTTGTATTTACAGCATTGTAGATTATAGTATTGATGAAATACACAAGGAGTGTTTAATATACTAAATATTAAACCAATATCAGACTTAAAAAATTATAGTGAAGTTTTAGGTACATCTGTGAAGGAGAACCATTATTTTTACCAAGAATGGTCGTGTTAAATTTGCTGTCTTGCTATAAGCGATTATGAAAAAATGCAGGCTACAGTTAAACTTATGTCAAATCTTTACGAAGGTGAAACAAGTAGTATAAATCATGGTTGGAAATCTTTACATGATTTAAAGGATATAATGGTAAAATAAAATGATTAACATAAACATAGCGCCTTTGGTTATTGATGACATACAGGAAATAAAAAACTTTATTTTAGAACAATCATATACCGAAACAGCATGTAAAAAAGTTTTAGGAAATACGTATAATATAAACTGAAATACTAAATTTATATTATACGTATTTTAAGTTGTCAATGCGATTATATTAAAATACTTTTTGATTAGTATTTATAAAATATTTATGTTTTGAAGTAGCTTTTAGTTAATAAAAGAAAGATAATTACTCCTTTTACAGTTCAATTTAATTCTATAAAATTTATTTAAAAATGATTTTATAATTATATATTAATGGAATCTATGAGCATCATAATATTTGATATTATGTTACTAATTAAATTAAAATGAAATATCTTAATAACTTACTATAAAATTTGTTATACTCTATATTGTCATTAAGATGATAGTCTGTATTTAGTCTTAAATATATGAAATATTATTTGTTGGTAATCTATTTTACTAATAACAGATAAAATATTGAAATATAAAATATTTATGAAGTTTTCAAAAAAATTCAACTTGCAAGTTTACGTCTAATACTTCAAAATAAAACAAACAACTAACAATATAGTTAGTTGTTTGTTTTATTAATTATTTATTTAGAAGTTATTCTTTGAGTATCGTACAGAAACAACAAAAACTTCTTTTTTTAATTCTTCTATTCGATATACTATAATAAAATTACCTACAAATAATTGTCGATAACCTTTTCGAGCATAATTTCCGGTTTTTCTTGTAGTAAAACGCTTCGGCATAGTTTCCAAAGATATTATAGCACTTTCCAACTTTGAAATAATATCTATTGCAGCATTTTTCGCTAATAATTCATTTGAAATATATCTATAAATGTCATCAATATTATTATTTGCCATATCCATAATTTTAATGCTATATTTGTCCAAAATATTTCCTTTTCAAAGATAAAAAAACTTCTGAAGCATCATGTGCAATACCATTTTTTTCATAATCTGCTTCTGATAACTCTATGTCTTTATCAATTTCTTTATCTGAAAGCATACTTTCATAAGCTTCAATACTCATAACTACTAAATCTCCATAACCATTTTTTGTAATAAAAATAGGTTCGTTTTTTGCGTGACAAATTTCTGATATTTCAGTTGTGTTTCTAAGGTCTGTTATTGGTCTGATTTGCGGCATTATACTCACTCCTTCATTTGTACATAATAATAACATTATTATGTACAAATCTCAACTTTTATATTAATCTGTGCATATAACATATAAAAATGATAAAAATCCCATTCTAAAATGTAAAAGGGTATCCAAATTGGTTTGGGGTCTGGGAGTTTTGAGGTCTGATCTTGGGGTCTAATTTTGGGGTGAGATTATTTAATAATTATGAACATAAAATATAAGATCAAACTATATATTTCATATGAGTAATTGTCTTTTTTTCACTTTTTTAACTTTCCTAAAATTGGTTATACAATTCACTTGTCATTATCTTTTTTAGATGACCACACATTGAAATTATAAGTATGTGTATGTTTATGCGGTTTCCAAAAGAATCCTTCTCTATAGCAGTTATAGGAGCGAAAAATTATATTCTTAAGCTTGATTTAAATATAAGTTAATTAATTAAGTTGAATATTATTCTTACAAAACAAAACTACAAAACACATATTTATATTGTAAAATATGAAAATAATAGTATAAAAAAAGATTTCTTAATCACCGATAACGATG
>CAMQTJ010000013.1 GCA_947037125.1 uncultured Holdemania sp. | reverse complement strand
GATGGCTGCAAGTGTAATTATATTAGATGTGACTTATTGTGATAATATTTTGGATAATATCTTATTATTTTCTATGCTATCAATAGCTACTGCAATGGTAATTTCATTAGGTAGTTTATTGGCTGTTTTACTCAAAAAAAGTTTCGTGGGTATTCTTAATATGATTATTTGGGCGATGTTGTTTTTTTCGGGAACATTTGCAAAAGAAGTAATTATTGATGGTTTCTCAAATTTTATGCCACCTTATATTATCCAACAAGCAGCCTTTGATTTAACTCTTTATGGTAGAAGTAGCAATGCAATTATTGTGATTATTGTTTGTACAGTTTTATTTTTAGTCTTTAGTTTATTAGGAGCAAAAATATTTGCGAAAAAGGAGATTGAATTATGAAAAATATTTTTCTAGTTTTTTGCAATATGTATAAAAAAAATAAAATGATATTACTTTCAGCTTTAGTAATTAGTATACTTGCAATGGGACTTTGCGAAATATCTAAAGATGAAAGTGCAATAAAGATTGTTAGTGTTTCAATGCTCAATTCATCTGTGGGAATAGTTGATGAGGACAATAGTTTTTTAAGTGAACAAATTGGTGATTATTTACAAGATGACTTAAATATTTCGGTTATGTATGGTGATTATGATGATTTAAATAAACAATTGATAAACTATAAAATATCGACGATTATTACTATTCCTAAAGGGTTTTATGATAGTTTATATGGTGATGATCCTTTATTGTTGAATCTTGAAACTTTAAATGATTTTGAAAATGCCATTTTTATTGAAAATGATGTTAATACTTACTTATCAATGGTTAAATCATTAATTGATGCCTCAAATGAGAAGGGCGAGGTAGAGAAGATTTTATTGAAGCCTACAAAAAAAATTGTTTTTGAAAGTAATTTATTAGTTGAACAAAAAAACTTTACAGCTATTACGTTAGTTAATATGTTATTATTAACATTATTAGGGGTTATTTCTTTGTATATACCTCAAAATATATATCATGATAAAAGCAATAAGATTTACCAAAGAATTCAAATAACAAATATCAGTCCATTATCTTATGTATTAGGGATTGCATTGTTTGGCTATTTAACTGTATTAATAACAGTGGTTCCACTAATTATTTATTTATATCTAAATAGTGTTGCTATCAGTATTCCTTTATGGTTATTTAGTGTACTATATTTACTATATGGTAGTTTTACAGTTGGCTTTGGGATATTAATTGGTATAATATGTAAGAGTAAAAATGTTATTGGAGTAGTAATTTCATCATTTTATACAATAGCATCAATGCTTGGTGGGGCATGGTTTCCAGTAAATGATTCTGCTGATATTTTAGCTAAAATTGCTAGATTTATACCAGTGTATTGGACAATAAATGTTGCCAATACACCTAATGCATACTATACAAACATTGGGATAATGATTTTGTTTAATGTATTTGTTTATTTATGTGCTATCACATTATTTAAAGTAAAAGAGGAATTATGAAAAATTATTTAGTCTACTTTATTTATAAGAATATAGCCTTATTTGCTTTTATTCTTTACATGATTTCAATGGGCGAAAAGATTACAGATGTTGTAATCTTTAGTCTTATTTTAGCGTGTATCCATCTGGTAACTTTTTATGTGAATATTAAAGTTAGACAAAACAAAATATATTTATTACTATTAGCTATAGAATTAATAATAATTTATTTCATTAATTGTTCAATTGGTAGCATTTTAGGAATAATTGTTATATTAGAACTTATCGATTATTTTAAGTTAAAACAAAAAATATTTAATATTATCGCATTTACTATTTTATGTATTACACTTTATATATTTTATATTGATATATCAATATTGATTGTTCAAATAATACTTTGTAATAGTTTGTTGTTTACATGTTATTTAAGTGAAAGACTACTATACTATAAAAATGAGACAATGTTACAAAAAACTAATGTAGCAATTTTAAATGATCGAATTAAAGAAATAAAACATTACCATAAAACAATCAAACAAGTTGCGATATTAGAGGAAAGAAATCGTTTCTCTAGTCGTATTCATGATAATTTGGGGCATAGTATATCTGGTAGTATAATCTTGTTAGAAGGGTCATTATTGATTATTGAAAAAGACAGTGAAAAAGCAAAATTAAATATTAATCGTGCAGTTGATAATTTAAGAAATGGTGTTGATGATATTCGTAAGTCATTGCGTGAAGAAAGACCAAAACTTCCTATATTAAATCTTAATCAAGTAAAAGAAATACTTGAAGAATTTAGTTTACAACATGATATTAAAACCGATTTAATAGTAAGTAATGAAGTAGATATTATTAATTATGATATATGGCACTGTATACATGAAAATTTAATGGAATCATTAACTAATGTTTTAAAACACTCTAACGCAGGTTATTTTACATTAAGAATTATGGTAACAAATAAAATAATTAGAGTTGAATATATTAATGATAAAGTTAAAAATACTTCTAAGCAAAAAGGAATTGGATTAATGCTTATTGAAGAAAGAGTTGTTTTTTTAGGTGGAACAAGTATAGTGATAAATGAAGATGATGTATTCAAGGTAATTAATACATTCATTGTTAATTAAATTATGGAGGATAGTATGATTAATATAATTATAGGGGATGATGATGCAATAATTTGTGAAGGGCTAAAGATGATTATTGAAAGTCAAGATGATATGAAATTAATTGGGGTTGCGAATGACGGACAACAAGCGGTTGAAATGTGTCGAAATAATAAAGTAGATGTTGTTGTTCTTGATATTAGAATGCCGATAATGGATGGTATAAGTGCTAGTGAATTAATAATTAGTGAGAAATTAGCAACGCCTTTATTGTTAACAACTTTTGATGAAGATGAATTAATTATCAAAGCAATAAAAGTTGGTGTTAGTGGTTATATACTGAAAAATAGCACTAGTCAAAGAATTTTAAGTGCAATAAGATCAGTTGCAGTAGGTGGTGTTGTATTTCAAAATGATATTTTAGAATTTATTCAAAAACACATTGAATTTAATAATCATAATGATAATTCATTTCTTGATTTAAGTGATAGAGAAATGCAAATAGTAAAGTTAATTGCGAAAGGTCATTCTAATATTCAAATAGCAAACATGTTATATTTAACAAATGGTACTGTAAGAAATTATATTAGTGTTATATTAGAAAAAATGGGACTAGAACATCGTACTCAAATTGCTGTAACATATCTTACCCGTAATTAATATCAATTTATACAAAAGAAAAGATATAGCAATTGCTATATCTTTTACATAATTATTTAACGATGTTTTTACCAACTTTGTAACCGTCAGTAATTGCTTGTACGATTCCACCAAGTGTAGAACCACCATTTACTTCACCAGCTGAATATAAGCCATTTATAGCTTGTCCTTCAGTGTTTAATACTTTACCATCTAAATCAGCTGTTAAGCCACCTTTAGTAATATGAGCAGCAGGTGCTCTTCTACATGCGTAAAATGGACCAGTTAAAATTTCAGGTGTTCCATCAAGATTTCCAAGATCGCCACCAAAAGTTAAACGACCAAATTCTTCATCATTACCTGTTTGTACAGCTAAATTAAATTTTTCTACTGTTTCAATTAATACTTTAGGATCAAAACCTATTTGAGCAGCAAGGTCTTCTAAAGTTTCACCTTTAAAAATAACACTATTTTGATCAACTAATTCTTGAACATTTCTTCCAAAGATATTCATTCCATCTGCATCAATTCCAGCATTTTCTGATGAACTGATGATAAATACTTCTGAATTAGTTTGTGATAATATAGCATTTGTCAATGAGTCACGATCTGTTGATTCGTCTACAAATCTTAAACCTTCACTATTAATATACATGTTAGTACTAGCGCCAACTAGAGTATCAGTATAACCAGTAATTGGGTCAGCGATTGGTAAAATTTGAACATGAGCCATGTCAACTACTCCAGCACCTACAGTAAGTGCCATTGTAATACCATCACCAAGAGAAGATGGATCATTTGTAGTTTTTACATTTTCTAAATCTGACCAACGGCCATCACCATAATCTACCATCATTTCAGGGTTAGCAGAAAAACCACCAGTAGCTATAACAACACCTTTATTAGCGTTTAATTGATATGGAGTTCCTTTAGTTGTAGTAGCTTTTACTCCAATAACTTTTCCTGTTTCATCTTGAATTAATTCTTCACCAGCAAGTGCTGTAATAATTTCAACATTAAGATTTAAATCTTTTATAGCATTTTCAAATGTTTCGATATATGCAACACCACTTTTATGTTCGCTAGAAGTTACCCAACGAGGCCAACTATCACCAACAACAGTATGTGATACAGGTGCCCAAGGTAAACCAAGTTCACCTAACCAATTTTTAGCAACAAGACCATTTGAAGTTGTGTTTTGTATCATTAAAGGATCTCCAACTGCCCCAAAACGGTAGTATAGTTGTAAACAATTAAATTCAATAGAATCAAATACACCAGTATTGTTTGCATCTAAATGTTCTTGTAATTGTTTAGTAACAATACTTTGCCATTCAATAATTTTTTCATCAGTACTTTCTTTTTCTAATAAAGCATAAATTTCATTAAGTTGTGCTTCATTCATTTCATTTTGTGAAGTAGTTTCAGGGTCGGCAACTGACATTGCACCAGCTGAACGTACTGTATTTCCGCCAAGATAAGCATTTGCTTCTATAACAATAACACTTGCACCATCTTGTGCAGCACTTACAGCAGCAGAAAGACCTGCACCACCGCCACCAATAACGATAACATCAGCTTGTTTTTCAACTAAATCCATTGATACTTCTTCTTGTGTAACTTCAATATTTTTTAGAGCTTCTACATCACCACCTGCTTGTTGTACTGCATCACTAATTGCTGCAATTAAGGCATTAGATGTAATTGTAGCACCTGCTACTACATCAACTCCAAGTGATTGGCTAGCTAAGATTTGTTCTGGTACTTGAATAAAGGCTGCATCTGAAATTGATGGTGATTCTTGATGTTCACCAATTACAATTGATTCAATTGCATCGTTTGTGAAAGTTACTTCAACATTAACTTCACCTTTCATTCCCATAGCAAAAGCTTTGTAAGTTCCCGCTTCATACGCACTTTTTGTATTTGTTGAACATCCAACAGTTACAAAAATCATTGCCAAAACTACAAGTGTAGCTAGGACTTTTTTTAATTTAAACATGTTATTCTCCCGTTTTTTATCTAGTTAATAATTTAACATTATCAAGATAACATGCGTAGTAATTACGAAGTCAATAGCTTTTTTATTTTATTTATATGTTAAGCTATTGGTGCATAAACTTCATAATAATCATTTTGACCATTTTGATTAAGGGTTATTAGTTTAAAAGCGAACATATCATTTGTTAATATATAATTATTTGCTTGCATATAATCTAATAATGGCTTTAGTGAGTTAAAAAAACTTTCGATATTTTTATCAAACTTAGTGATTTTGATAAGTGTGTATAAGCATTTTTGTTGTGAATAATAATATAATGATGTGAAATTTGGTGTGTTTTCATCAAATTCTTTTGCATCAATATAAAATCCTAGTTGAGGTAAAACTAATTCTTTTTCCTGATCATAAAAGATCTTTGAACATGTTTTAGAATTTTGATGTAATTCAAACCATTTTTGAGTTGAGGATTTTAATTCTTTCGATTCTAAACATTTTTCTAAATTTTGACAAGATAAAAAATATATTGCTGATAGATCTCTTATTTCATAATTCCATAATAATCTAAAAGGATTATTTAACTTATTCTTTTTTATTTCTATATTGTTTAATGTGTTTTTTAATTCATTAATTTCGTTATTAATGTTAATAATTTGCATACCTAATTCATTATTAATACTTTCTAAATTTGTTTGTTGCATCAAGTCACCTGATTTTGATAAAGAAAAATTCATATTACGATATTCTCTTATACTAAGAATTGTATTAAAGTCCCTAAACGTATAATATTTTTTACTATCTTCATTTACTTTATGACTTTTAATCAATCCTTTTTTCTCATAAAATCTTAAAGTTCCTTCGGTAATTCGTAGCATCTTACATACATCAGCTACATAATATTTTATATTATCATTTTTCAAAATTTTATCCATCCTTATAAAAATTATATCATAAATATTAATATCCTTTGTATATTGATTAAGATTAATTTATAATATAGCTAAGGATTGGTGAATATATGAAAATAATAGTAGACGGTGATGCTTGTCCGAACTTAAGTCAAATTAGTGATATTGCAAGTGATTATAATTTAGAAATGTTAGTATTTACAGATTATAGTCACAATATGAATGATTGTTATTATAAAGTAATTAAATGTGATGTTGGTAGTGATAGTTGTGATTTAATGTTGATAAAAGTTGTCGATAAAGAAGATATCGTAATTACTCAAGATTATGGGTTATCTGCCTTATGTTTATCAAAAGGTTCTAAAGTATTAAATCCGAGTGGCTTAATTGTGAATGATTTTAATATCGATGGTTTATTGATGTCACGATTTTCATCTGCAAAACTTAGAAAAAGTGGTGTTAGGACAAAAGGTCCTAGTAAAAGAACTAATGATGTCGTTAATAAATTCTTAGATAATTTAGTAGAATTAATTGATCCTTATCAATAACTAAATTACTGGTAATTAGGAGATATTACGTATTTTAATAAAGTAAATCAACTTTTCAGATGAAATTAAAGCGCATTAATTCACAAATAAATTAATTTATTTTGGTAAAAAATATTGTAAATAAGTTTGATTTATTGTAATATTAATTGATAGTGGTAATCTTATTAAATGAAATATACTTATAAAATAGTGCATTTATGAGGTATTTAAAATAAGGATAAAACCATTGGAAGGAGCTGTAAAATGAATAAGACAGAGATAGTTAGAAAAGTCGATTCATTTGGTAGAATTGTAATCCCTAAGAGTTTTAGATATAAATTAAATATTGATTTTGGTGATGAAGTAGATTTTTACTTAGATGAAGATTCAATTACAATTAAAAAAGTCATGGACGAACAGTATAGTAGTATTCATGAAAATTTTTGCTTAAATGTTGCGAAAATTACAGGGATGGATTGTTGTTTTATGATTAATGATAGTATCGTTATAACCTCAAGCAAGATAGTAACTAAAAAAATAAAGAAAAAATCTTACAATAAACTATGTATGTTTATTGCAAGTAATGATAGTTATGATAGTACACTGAATGAAAACCCATTATATTTATTAGACAGAGATAATGAGTATATGGTTAAAAAAATATTGGTTGTAGATAATGGATTATTTATTATTGTAGATAATCAGCAAGATTCAGAAATAGATGTAAATCAAAATATGGTAATAGATGCTTTACTTAAATATACATCTGATATAATTTGTGGATAACATCAAATAAAAAGCAATTTAATTATTGCTTTTTATTTTGATTTTTTGATTTTCATTTGTTATTTATTATATATTAATAAATAAATATGATTATCTTTATAATAATATAGCAAACTAGTTATGGATATGATGATTATGTAATAGCAATATCTTTTAAAATAAAAGTAACTACTTAAATAAACAATGGTGAACATATTGTAAATATTTATATAAGTGTTTAATTACTTGAAAAACAATAAAATAATAAGTCATTAAAAATGACTGAAATATTGTTCGATTTTAATGAATATTTGCTAGGAAAAAAGATAATTTGCGAAACTTGTGTTATAATAATTAAAGCTTGAAAGGAAGAATCAAATGGAAAATAAAATATTAAATTTACGTGAATTACTTAATAAATATAACTATGAATATCATGTTTTAGATACGCCAACTATTGACGATATCGAATATGATAGTCTAATGCGTCAACTAATAGAATTAGAACTGCAAAATCCACAGTTTGATGATCCTAATAGCCCAACTCATAGAGTCGGTTCAACAGTTTTATCACAATTTGATAAAGTACAACATATTATTCTAATGTTGTCTTTAGGAAATGTTTTTAATTATGATGAACTTAGTGATTTTATTGATAAAATAAAAAAAGAAATAGGCGAATGTCAATTTGTTGCGGAATGTAAAATTGATGGATTAGCTATGTCTTTAACATATGATAATAATGAATTTATTCAAGGTGTTACAAGAGGTGATGGAACTATTGGTGAAAATGTTACTAGTAATATTAAGACTGTAAAATCAGTACCTTTAAAAATTGATTATGTTAATACTTTACAGGTGCGTGGTGAAATCTTTATGCCAAAGAAAAGTTTTAATAAACTAAATAAAATACGTGAAGAAAATGGTGATGAATTATTTGCGAATTGTCGAAATGCTGCAGCAGGTTCAATACGGCAACTAAATTCAAAAATTTGTGCTAGTCGTAATCTTGATGGCTTTTGGTATCACTTACCTCAAGGTGAAAAGTATGGTATCGACAATCATTATGATTCTTTAATGTTTATTGATAAATTAGGTTTTAAAGTTAATAAAAAGTATACAAGATTGTTTAATAATGTTGATGAAATATGGCAATTTATTATGGAATTAACTGAAATACGAGAAGAATTACCATTTGATATTGATGGTGTAGTAATAAAGGTTAATAATTTTAAACAACAAGAAAAATTAGGTTATACGGCAAAATTCCCTAAATGGGCAGTTGCTTATAAGTTTCCAGCTTTACAAGTAATTACTAAACTTGAAGATATATTTATAACTGTTGGAAGAACCGGTAAGATAACACCTAATGCCAAATTAGAGCAAGTATTTGTTGCAGGAACTAAAGTAGGTTTTGCCCAATTACATAATGAAGATATAATTAAAAGTAAAGATATTCGTATTAACGATTATGTTATCATCAGAAAAGCTGGCGATATCATACCAGAGGTTGTATCAAGTATAAAAGAGCGTCGTGATGATACACAAATTGAATATGTTTTCCCTACCCATTGTCCAATATGTGGGCATAAAATCTATCGTTATGAAAAAGAAGCACATCATTATTGTATAAATGTAGATTGTCCTGCAAGAGTTGTGGAATCAATTGCGCATTTTGCATCACGTGATGCTATGAATATTGATACTTTAGGGATCAAAAAGGTTGAAGCATTTCATAATAATGGTTGGCTTAATAAAATAGAAGATATCTTTTCACTTAGTAAATATGAAACGCAAATCTGTGATGCTCCAGGTTTTGGAAAAAAATCATATAATAACTTAATTGAGTCAATTGAAATAAGTAAACAAAATTCATTAGAAAAAATCTTAAATGGGCTTGGTATTAAACAAGTTGGCGATAAAGCATCTAAGGTGTTAGCTAAACATTTTAAAAATATTGATGCATTAATCAATGCTGAAATTTTTCAACTGGAAACTATTAGAGACATAGGGTCAATAACAGCAGTTGCGATTTATGATTATTTCAATGAAACTAGCAATCTTGAAATGATTCAAGTTTTAAAAGATAATCATGTTAACTTAATATATTTAGGTGAACAAGTACAAGAATCAGTTTTTAGTGGAAAAAATATCGTACTTACGGGTTCACTTAATGTCTATAATCGTAAAGAAGCAACAGCTTTATTAGAAAAACTTGGTGCTAATGTAGTTGGTAGTGTATCTGCTAAAACATCACTTGTAATATATGGTGAAAGTGCTGGTAGTAAGCTTAAAAAAGCCAATGAATTAAATATTGATACAATGAGTGAAGATGATTTTGTATCGTTGGTAAAACAATATGATTAAAAAAATAATATTAATAGTTTTAGTTTTAATGTTAGTTGGTTGTAGTACTAATGAAATAGATGAAGAAGTTGGTAATGTAAGTATTATTCATGAAGTGGGTGATTATTCAATAATTACACCTCATGAAGTATCGATGGCAAGATATTGGCATGGTGATTATTTATCTCGTTATGATGCAATTAAATTACCTAAAAATTTAAAAGATTTTAGTAAAGAATATTTTAATGTTAAAAGTAATTTATTGTCATCAGGATTAGTTTTAACAAAAGAAGATATTATTACTTTACAGAAAAGAAATAGTGAAGAAAATAGTTATTCACTTAATATGAGCGGAGAATTTAGTGTTAGTGATGTAATTAAAGTTATTGATCCATATATTGTTTATGATATTGTAGAACTTGATTTTTATGATAGTAAGAATACAGATTTGTTAACGGGTATTTCTTTATCTATTGTCATGCATAGTACAGTGAATGATGATAATGGTGAATATGAATTGTCTGATGATATTTTATTTAATTATGCAAGTAGTGTAAGTGATAATTTATATAATTATATGAAGGATGTTAAACAAATTGATGTACCAATATATATAACCTATTTTGCATCAAGTGAAAAAAATTCAACATTGCCAGGTGTTTTTATTGGTGAAAAATATTATGATAATGAAAAAATAACTGAAAATAAAATTAATGAAAAATGGGCGTATTATCCTAGTAATTTAGGTAAAGATATAGATCCTAATTTAGCAAGTGAATTTGATTTAATTAAAAAATCATTGCATAATTTTATTCCTGAATCAACTGATATTGTAGGCTTAGCACATTTTATAGATGATCAATGTGATACATTAGAAATTGATATTAATACACAAGCAAAGACATATACCGAGATTGATGCAATGGCAAAATATGTTAATCAATTAATTGTTGAAGCTAATTTAGTAGATATTGAAGTTATTATTGAAATTAAAATGTTTGAAGATACGTATTTTACAATTAAAAAAGAAGCACAGTCACATAAAACAGTTGTGATTGATGTAAGTTAGGAGAAAACGATGAGTTTAAATAAAGAATATATTAATGTTTTAGCTAAAGATTTAATGTTTGAATTAAGTGAAGATGAGGTTAATGATATAATTGATGAATTTGATGTGTTATCTCAACAATTAGAATTATTACAATCAATTGATACTTCAGGTGTTTTAGAAATGATTTATCCTTTTGAAGAAGAAACAACATTTTTAAGAGAAGATGAAGTAGTTAATGTGATATCACAAAAGGATGCAATTAGTAATGCATTTAAAGTTAAAAGTGGACATATTTTAGTTCCGAAGGTGGTAAAATAATGGGTGAAAATGTAATGTTAAATGAAGAAATAGTTTTAAAAAGAATTAGTGATGCGTACAATTTTGCGAAAAATGTTCAAGAAGAATTAAATGCTATGGTTACTTTTGTTGATTATAATGATCAATTAGAAAATATGAATATGCATAAAAGTGGTAAGATGTTTGGTGTTCCTATTGTTTTAAAAGATAATGTTAACACTAAAGGAATCAAGACTACAGCATCTAGTAAAATGTTGGAAAATTATGTTCCAATTTATGATGCAACTATTGTTACTAAATTAAAAGATGCAGGGGCAATTATAATTGGTAAATCATCAATGGATGAATTAGCGATGGGCGGAACAAATTTAACTGCAGCTACAGGTAGTGTTAAAAATCCGTATGATACTAATAGAATGTCTGGTGGTTCATCAGGTGGTAGTGCATCTTTAGTTGGTAAAGGTGTTGTTAGTATGGCAATCGGATCTGATACTGGTGACTCTATTCGTAAACCGGCAGCATTTTGTGGTTGTGTTGGTTTAAAGCCTACATATGGTCGTATTTCGCGTTATGGAATTATTCCATACTCATCATCACTTGATCATGTTGGGTGCTTTACATCTAATGTAAAAGATGCTGCAATAGCATTAGAAGTTTTAGCTGGGCGTGATGATTTAGATATGACATCAAGTTATGAACCTGTTGATAATTATAGTGAATTTTTATCAGGTGATATCAAAGGTAAAAAAATCGCAATATTAAAAAATGTTACTGATAATATTAGTAATGTTGATGTTTTAAAATGTTTTAATGAATCAATTGAAAAATTAAAACAACAAGGTGCCATTGTAGAAGAGGTAATTTTAAATGAAAAGTTAATGCTTGCAATTTTACCTACTTATTACTTAATTGCAAACTGTGAAGCAACTGCTAATCATGCTAATTTAAATGGAATTTGCTATGGAAATCAGGTTGAATCACAGACTTCTGAACAAATTATGATAAAATCAAGAACTAATGGATTTGGTCCATTAATTCGTAAAAGGTTTGTAATTGGTAGTTATGGTTTATTTGTAGAGAATCAAGAGAAGTTATTTAAACAAGCTCAAAAAGTTAGACGTTTAATTGTAGAAGAATATGATAAAGTATTAAAGGACTTTGATTTTGTTTGTGCACCTGCTAGTGCAAGTATTGCGCCCTTATTAGATGACAAACATTTAGATCAATTATCAGATGAATATTTAGTTGCTGAAAATCACATGATTATTAGTAATTTTACCGGTTATCCATCAATTAGTGTGCCTATGGGATTTGTTGATAAAATGCCGGTGGGGATAAATTTTACTGCGCATAAATTTGATGAAGGTAATCTTTTAAACTTGGCTTATACTCATGAACTATGTAATGATTTTAAAGCTATGAAGGCAGGTAATTAATATGGCATACAAAGTAGTTATAGGAATTGAAATTCATTGTGAATTAAAAACAAAAACAAAAATGTTTTCATCAGCACCTTTATCATTTGCACAAACACCTAATAGTTGTGTTAATGAAGTTGATTTAGCACATCCTGGTACTTTACCATGTGTTAATAAAAATGCTATAAAATATGCAATTATGGCATGTAGTGCATTTAATTTGGAAATTGATACATTAGTTAAATTTGATCGTAAGAATTATTTTTATACTGATTTACCAAAGGGTTATCAAATTACTCAACAATTTCATCCAATTGGAAGAAATGGGTTTATTGACATAAATGTTGATGGAAATAGCAAACGTATAAATATTGAACGTCTACATATGGAAGAAGATACAGCAAAGCAATTTCATTTTAATGATGAAACTTTAATCGATTACAATCGTGCAGGTACTCCATTAGTAGAAATCGTTTCTGATCCTGATATGACAAGTGGTGTTGAAGCTGTTGCTTATATTAGTAAAATTCAAGAGATTTTATTATATCTTGGAGTTAGTGATGTTAAGATGGAACAAGGATCGATGCGTTGTGATATTAATATTTCACTTATGAAACAAGATGCTGAAAAGCTTGGTACAAAAGTTGAAATTAAAAACTTAAATTCTTTAAGTAATGTTTTAAAAGCTGTAGAGTTTGAAATTTCAAGACAAAGTGACATGCTAGATAATGCTGAACTAATAGTTCAAGAAACTAGAAGATTTGATGAAACGACTAAGTCTACTGTATCTATGCGTAAAAAAGAGGGTAATGTTGATTACAAGTATTTTCCTGAACCAAATATTTTCCCAATAAGATTACCATTAGATTGGGTTAATGAAATAGTAAATAATTTACCTGAATTACCTGATGCAAGACGTGTACGTTATCATGATGTTTATGCTCTTGAAGAATATGATGCTAATGTATTAGTTTCGAATAAATTGTTAGCTGATTTTTATGAATTAGTAATGCAAGATTGTGATGATGGTAAAATATGTGCTAACTGGATAATATCGGAATTAATTGCCCAACTTTCTAAAACAAATCAATCTATTGCAACAATGAAGTGTGATAGTAAAAACTTTGCGAATTTGATTAATATGATTACTAAAAAAGAAATATCAGGAAAACAGGCTAAACAAATTTTTGCTCAGGTTGTAGATGGTGAAAATTGTATTGAACTAGTTAAATCATCTGGTATGAAACAAATTAGTGATGAAGGTGCAATCCTTCAAATAGTTATTGATGTATTAAATGATAATCCTCAATCAATTGAAGATTTTAAAAATGGTAAAGATCGTGCAATTGGATTTTTAGTTGGTCAAGTTATGAAAAGATCAAAGGGACAAGCAAACCCTTCAATGGCTAATCAATTAGTTAGTGCGCAAATAAAAAATTATTAATGATAAAAAGGCTATTTCCAAAATTAGGAATTAGCCTTTTTTAATTGTTTTAACTTTAAGTGAAAAATAATAAATATGAAACAGCCAAACTATAATAATAACAAGTCTACCAATAAAGATATCATTCATCATTATAAATCCAAAAGTTAGTAAAATTGTTATCATAATTAGAATTTTTATTTTAACTTTCATATACATACCATTACCGGTTACATAAGATTCTAGATTATTTTTATATAGTGTAGATGACTTAAATCTATGGTCTAATTTATCACTACTTTTACCAAAGCAACATGTTGCTAAAAGAAGAAATGGAAAAGATGGCAGTAATGGAACGATTGCTCCTATAGCTCCAATAACAATACTAAAAGTTCCAATTAAAACATAAATAATTTTTTTTAGATTCATAATATTAATACTTTTTCCTTTCTTTTATTGTTGATAATAAGTGTTTTATAGCTATAATTGGATGAAAGAATATCATGAAAGGTCCACAATATTTCATAATACGCCTAATTTTAATTCTATAGTTTTCTTGATAACAATGAACTGAACAATTTGAACAAAAAGTTTTTGTATCAATAAATGGACATTTTGAAATTTTTAAATTAGCATAATCTAATAGATTTTGACATTCTCTACAAAGTTTTTTATTTTTGTGTTTTTTACGGCAATATAAATTAATCATTAATTCAACAATTTGTTGTTCTTTTTCTTTTTTATTCACTAACTTTTTCTACTACTTTCACAAATATATAGATTATCTGCAATATTTAATGTTGATAGTCGATGTGAAACAATAACTATAGTTCTATTTGTATCTTGCTTCAAAGATTTAAGAATAACTGCCTCATTTAAACTATCAAGATTACTTGTGGGCTCGTCTAATAATAGTAAGGGAGCATCGTGTAAAAAAGCTCTAGCTATTCCTATTCTTTGTCTTTCTCCACCTGATAAATTATCACCAAGTTCGCCAATTATAGTTTTGTAAGAATTTGGTAGTTGAATTATAAATTCATGCAACGATGCTTTTTTTGCAGCAGATACAACTTGCTCATAGGTTGCTGAAATATTTGCGATTTTAATGTTGTTTTCAATAGTATCGTGAAAAATTTGAGTATGTTGTGTAACGAAACTTTGGGAATTACGTAAACTTTTTGTATTAATATTTTGAATGTTTTTTGAAGAAATAACAACAGAGCCACTATCTACATCTCTAAATCTCATTAATAGTTTTAAAATTGTTGATTTACCACTCCCAGATTTTCCGATAATTCCATTTATTTTATTTGGTATAATATTTAAAGATAATTCTTTTAGTATAATTTCTTTGTCATAAGAAAAATTAATCTTATTTATATTAGCACTTGTAAATTTAATATCCTCACCATTATTAACTTCCTTAACAATTGGTTGTTCATCCAAAAGATTTAAAACTCTATTTCCACTAGCAAGTGTGGTAGATAAACCACTGCCAAGATTTGCAAGTGAGATTACCGAACCGAAAGAGGTAAGTAATATTAGTGTTGTTATGACAACTGCATCAAAATTGATTTGATTGTTGATATATAATGTGCTTGAAAATAGTAGTAATATAATTGTAAAAGCCAATATTATTGATCCGGTAAAGGCAACAGTAACACCTGAAATTCTCTTAAGATGATAAAATGAACTTTCCATTTTGTCACTTTGATTATTTATCCCATTTATTCTTTGCTCACCATTATTAAATTGAATTACTTCTTGAATACCTCTTAAACTATCTAAAAAATATGAATTCATGTTACCAAAATCATTTCTATATAATAAACCTACTTTTTTTGTCATTTTTGAAGCAGTTATCGGTATAATAATTCCGACGATAATATATGCTAATAAAGAAATAATTCCTAAAGTGATATGGTAATAACCGATAAAACAAACCATGATAGTTGTAGTTATTAAAGAAATAATTAAAGGTGAAATTGTATGGGCATAAAATACTTCTAATAATTCAATATCACTTGTTACAAGAGCAACTAGATTACCTTTATTTTCGTTGTCTAGTTTTGCAGGCGATAATCTTCGGATAGCTTCGAATACTTTATCTCTAATTAGTGCTAAAATTCTAAATGCAATATAGTGATTGCATGCCTGTTCAATGTAATGCAAAATACCTCGCGAAACCGCAAAGATAGAAATAATGATAAATATTGATTGTAATGTAAAATTATTGAGTCCCATGATGCTTAATAGACCAAATCCTGCAAATACTGTAATAAAACTTGCACATAAAAATCCTAAAACTCCAGTTACAACGGCTACAAAAATATAAAAAGTTAACGGTTTAACAAGTTTTAAAAGTCGCATCATTACAGTAAAATTATTCATATAAGTCACCTTTTGTACATTCTAAATCTTGCTGGGCATAATATAATTTTGAATATTCTTTCTTATTTTTTAGTAGTTTTTTGTGAGTGCCATTTTCGACAATTAGCCCATCAGCAAGCATATAAATATTATCCGAATTAATTACATTAGCTAGACGATGTGAAATTACTATGACAGTTTTATGCGTTGATAATTTTTTAATAACATCCATAATATGTGCTTCACTCTCTATATCTATATTACTTGTAGCTTCATCAAATATATAAATTTTACTATCATGTAATAAGGCTCTTGCTAATGCTAAACGTTGACATTGGCCACCAGATAAATTATTTCCATTTTCAGATATCATCGTGCTTAAACCATTTTCATTTTTTAAAAAATCTGATAAATTAACTTGATCTAAAACTTCCCACATATTAATATCTGTAGAAAATTTATTGCCTATCAATAAATTATCTCTTATACTTCCTTTGAATATGTAACTATTCGATCCAATCATTGTGATAGTTTTTGATATTGATTCATGATTAATTGTGTTAAGTTGGATATTGCCAACTTTAATACTACCACTATAGTTTGTATTAATATTAGAAAGCAAAGAGGCTAAAGTTGATTTACCACTTCCACTTTTACCAACGATTGATATATAAGTATTTTCTGGTATGACAAGGTTTACTTCATGTAGTGTATTTATTTTGGTATCATAAGAAAAAGATAAGTTTTCAATTATTATATTATAATTTGAAATTAAATTAGTTTTTTCATTTTGAATTGTTAAATCGATTATTTCAAATAGTTTTTTGCTAGCTGCCATACCGTTCATCGCTATGTGAAAGTAACTACCTAATAATCTTAAAGGTAAAAAGAAATCTACCGCTAATAACATAATCAAAATAGTTGAAAATAAACTTAAATCATTATTAGAAAATTGAATTAGTGCTAATATAATTCCTAAACTAGCTCCACCATAAGCAACTATATCCATAATAATTATCGAATTTAATTGCATAGTTAAAACTTTCATTGTTATTTTCCTAAATTCTTCAGCGTTTTTATTCATTTGCTTATGTTTATATTCGTCACATTGATAAATCTTAAGTGTATTAATTCCTTGAAGATTTTCTAGAAAATTATCACTTAATGTTGTATATTTGTCCCAGTATTTCGCAAGTAATTTTTTTGCTATCTTTTGTATAAAAATAATTGAAATTGGAATAAGTGGAACACATAACAATAGAATAATAGCAACTTTGAAACTTACAAATGATAATAATATGAATAGTGTAATTGGAGCAAGCATTGAGTAAAAAAATTGTGGTAAATAATTACCAAAATATGTTTCGAGTTGTTCTATTCCTTCAACACTAACTTGTATAACTGATGCTGTAGATAGTTCTTTTTTGTAAATACTACCAGTTTTCAATAATTGTTTATATACCAATTCTCTTAATATTCTTTTAACTGATTTTGATGCCTTGTAACTTTGTATTGATGCTAAAATTGTAAATATAAAGCGTGCCAAAATACAAATAGTAATTACTAAAGTTGAAGCAATTATTATTGTATACATCTCATTTGAATCAGATAAACTATTAAAATTAACTAAATTAGAAATAATAATTGATAAGAAAATCATTATCACAATATTACATAGCAGTGTAAGCCATTGAAATAATACACTTTTTAAAATATGAATCTTTGCATATGGTACTAGTTTAATTAATCTTTTATTTATCATACATATCTCTTTTCTATACTTAGTTAGTATTGACTAACTGCTTTACATTGTACTTTAATTTATTAATAATAGCAACAATGAATAACTAAAATATTAATTAAATTTAAAATTTTTTGAGACTATAATGGTACTCTAGGGATTAATATTTATAATTATCAAGACAATGTAATTATTATAAGTAAACTGTACAAATAGAAATTTAGAATAATAAAAAAGATATTTTCATTATAGAAAATATCTTTTAATTTAAATTAAAGGAAGTTTTATGGTGAAGATAGTACCCTTGTTAGGTGTAGATTCTGCTTTTATAGTACCACCGTGATCCAATATTATAAATCTAGATATGGCAAGACCTAAACCTTGAAAATCTTTACCTTTTCGAGTAGTAAAGTAACGATCAAATATTTTAGGTAAATCTACTTTTGAAATTCCACAACCATTATCTTCTATATAAATATGAACAAAATTATTAAGAACTTCTAAAGATATGGATATTGTACCATCCATTGGTGTAAAGTCAGCAGCATTATATATTAAATTTTCTAATACACGAGAAATATTTTCTTCGTTTCCAAAGATTAGACAGGTATTACCATTATCATTATATACTAAGTCTGGTCCATCAAGTTCTATTACTGGTTTGTTTATTTTATAAAAATTGAGTAAAAATTCGTTTAAATCGATTGATTCCATATTTATAGAAACGATACTATCGGCCGTTAATGCTTGTAGTGCATGTAGTCTTTGAGATAATATATTACATTTATTTTCAATACTTTGTAATCTTACTTTTGTGTTATCATCTACTGAATTATTATCCAATTGTATTTGTTGGTTCATCATTGAAAATGATGATAACGGTGATTTCATATCATGACCTAACTCAGATATCAATTGTCCTCTTTCTGTAATTAGTAATTTTAAATGTTTTGTTTTTTCGTCTACTTCTTGTTTAAGGTTGTTTGTTAAATTTAGATTTTCAATAATTATTTCTTTATTTCTTTTCATCATTAATATAACAAAACAAATAACCATAAAATACGTTCCATACTCTTCTGGCCAAGCTCCGATAATTGGTTCAAACTTACCTAGCGATAAAACGCCATATGAAATACAAATACCATTAACAGTAACGGCACTTAATATTATTTTTAAATAATTTTGACCACTAATACAACCGTAGCTTGCAATAATAATTATAAATAATGCCATTATTATTTTATACCATGAAATAATTTGTCCATAAATAAATGTAATGTTTGGGAAAATTGGTAAGATAAATATAGGTGTAATAACAGTAAATATGCACATAGATAATGCTATTATTTTAGTTATTTTTTTTATATTTTCTAATTTATTACCAAGTAAAAGTTGTAATGAAATACATAGTGTACAATAAATACCTAAAAGTGAAGTAAAATCCTCTAATGCATAAAGAGAACTTATTAATGGAATACCTAAAAATCTTATAAAGGGGTAGCAAACACGAACGCCAAATGATAAACACAGTAAACCAAAATATAATGCTATAGTATCATTATTTCTTTTACCAAACCAATTTGACAGACAAAATATCGAAAATGAAATAGAACTAAAAGCTAAAATACCATAGATTAAAAGACGTAAGCCAATTAAAGTTGTGATATCATTGCTATTACCAATTACAGGAGGAAACCAAATTCCACCATAATAATGAGAATAATTTGCTGTTTGTATTAAAAGTTCTGCTTTTTCATCAACTAAAAATGTGAAAACAAGATTTTCAACATGTGGGTCATAATTATTGATTGAACCACTACCTTCGATTTCTTTATCATCTACAAATAAACGTGTCGCACAAAATGGTTCTTGAAGATAAATTGTGAATAATCCATTACCGTTTAAGGTAATTTTATAAGTGGAAACACCATAGGGATTTTTATCTGAGTGAAATACAGAAAGATTTGGATATTGACCAATCCATGTAGTATAGAATTCATGCTGCTTACTATATAAAAAATCTGATGGTTCAAGTAAAACATCTGGATATAATTGCCACCCATTAATTAAAAACTGAATTTCATCTTCTTGTATAAATGTAATATTTTCTTTAAAGTTTGGGTAACGGTGTTATATTTGCTATCGAATACCGCAAAAAAGTTTAAAGCAATATGGATGAAAAACTATTGAAATTATTACAATAACTATATATTTATGAATAAATATATAACCTCTACTTATAATTGTATGAAGATAATCGAGTTCTGGCGATAATAATAGTTTTTTTCTAATACGAACGATAGTCATTTAAACTGACTTAACACCACTTACGATTGGATATATCCATATCTGTTCATTAATTTGTTCGTATGGAAATACTGTATTTGGGTGTCGACTAGGGAAAATAATACATCAAATATTGAGTAGTAAAATCCACGTAAAAACCATTGTATAAAACAGAATAATTTATAGGTGAAATACTTAGTTGACCGTATTGTACAGTTTTAGATAAATGCATAGTGTTAATTGGTTGACACGAGGGTTTATTCTTAGCGAGTTAAAATTTGTATGCCTATACGCTGATAAATAATATTTTAAAGTATAGAATTAATCCTGATTATTTATTATTCTTTTTAAATAACTTATATAATCAATTTTTATATTAATAGGTTGTATTATACTAACTTGATTATTAAATTGAACTAACCAAGAATAAAAGGTAGGAGATATCGCAACATTAATATTAATAATAAAATATTCATCAGTTACCTCTATTACTAAAATGTCATAACCAAATTGATCAAATACTGCATTTGATAGTGTTGAAATATTATTAAATTTTAATGTTACAGCAAAGGTTTCGCCATTAAACATTTGGACTTGTTCTAGCTGATATTTCTTATAGTCAAAATCGATTTTATCATATTTTTTTTGCTCAACAACTTTTACATTATCCATCTTATCAACACGATATGTTCTAAAATCTTGATGTTCATCAGAATACATAACACAATAATATTTTTGATTCTCCCAAATTAATGCATAAGGAATAGCACTATATGTACTATTTTTTTTTCGATATTTTTTATCTTTGGTAATGTTTAAATCAAAATACTTAAAATATATTTTATAATCACTACCTATTGCTCTTTGGATATCATCGATAATATAAATAATATGTTCATTGCTTGTTTTTTTATAGTTAACATTAAATCTTAATGAATCAATCTCGTTTTTACTTGTAGTATCTTCTATTTTTTCAATTAGTTTTAAAGACTTGGATTGAGATATAAAACTAGAAGCATTAATAGCGTCGATAAGTAATTTAATTTCAATATTATCAAATTGCTTATTGTGTAAAACATACCCCATTGGATGACTTTTTATAAATTCAATTACATATCCATAATCACATAAAATCTTTATATCATTATATATTGATTTTCGGTTACAAATGATATCATGATTAACTAAATTATTATTTATTTGATCAAATGTTAAAGGGGTACAAGGGTCACTGTGTTTAATTAATTGATCTTTAATTAAAAGTAATCTTATTTTATTATTTTTCATAAATTCATTGTAACACTATCCGTTTTTTAGGACAATGATTTTTTTTATTTAGTGTATAATACATCCATACAGCGGAGGTATCTTATGAATTTATTATTTATTAAATATTTTAACTTAATTACTGTGATGTTATCACTTAATTATTTATTTTTGAATCAAGCACAAATTGGTATCTATTTTTTATTGATTAATATTGCAGTGATGTTATATTACTATAATTTAAATATTATTAAAATTATGAAACAAACTATTATTTATTTAAGTATAGCTATTATATTAATTTATGTAATGAATCAAAATATGTTAAGTTTATATAATTTGATTTTTATTGCCACTATTGGTTTTACTCAATTAATATTTGTACAAATAATTTCAGGTTATAATGAATCTGAAATAGAAGTAACATTGGCTAATACCATTAATAATTTTCAAATATTTGTATTTCTTTTAATAGTTGCCTCAATATTATTAAAAAATGATTTATTAGTTATATTAGAATATACAACTTATTTTGATAATTATGCAGGTTTTATTGTTATGATTATTATTTGTTTATTTTTAATGGTTTATTCAATTGAATTAAGTCATATACTATATAGTAAATCACATTTTTATAAGACTAGTATTGATAAAATTAATGTGATAAAATAGGTTAGGGTGATAATATGAGTGAATTTTTATTAAAGTTTTTTATTAAAGATACAGATTATTTAAATGTAAAAACAAAAGAAAAAGTTGGTACATTAAGTAGTATAGTTGGGATAGTTTGTAATATATTTTTATTTGGTTTAAAGTTTTTGATTGGGACATTGTCATCATCAATTTCAATAATATCAGATGGTTTTAATAATCTTTCGGATTGTATGAGTTGTGTTGTGACATTGTTTGGTTATAAAATGGCAGCAAAACCTGCGGATAAAGATCATCCATTTGGTCATGGTAGAATAGAATATTTGACATCATTGTTGATAGCATTTGTTATTTTATTTGTCGGTCTTGAATTATTTAGAGGTGCCATAGATAAAATATTAAATCCTGTTGCTATTGAATTTAGTTGGTTTATTGCAATTAGCTTAATCTTTTCAATAATCTTAAAGTTATGGATGGGTAAGTTTAATCAAAATCTTGGTACTAAATGTAAGTCATCAATAATGTTAGCGACAGCTCAGGATAGTTATAGTGATACATTAGCGACATTTGCGGCCTTAGTATCATTAATTGTATCACAGTTTACTAAGTGGCCTGTAGATGGCTTTATTGGTATAATAGTTTCTTTGTTTGTAATCAATGCAGGGTATGGAATAATTAAAAATACAATTGATATATTAATTGGTAAATCTGCCGATAGTGAATTAGTTGAGAATATTTGTGAACTTATTAAAGGAAATAGTGAGATATTAGGAATACATGATTTAATTATACATTCATATGGTTCAAGTACATTGCTTGGTAGTGTTCATGTTGAGGTATGTGCTAATAGTGATTTTGTTATGATCCATGACATTGTTGACTGTATTGAAAAAGATATCTATGATAAATTTAAAGTTATAATGACAATTCATATGGATCCAATGGAACAAGATAATCCATATGTAAATGATTTAAAAAATAAATTAGTATTAATACTTAAAGAAATTGATCTAGGATTAACTTATCATGATTTTAGAATAGTACCAGGTAATACACATACAAATGTAATATTTGATGTAGTAGTACCATTTAAATGTTGCCTAGATGATATTGATATTAAAGATATTTTAGATAAGAAGTTTAATGATTCTGAAACACAATTTTATTTAGTAGTAACTTTTGATCGTTTATATCATTAATTAAATAATAAGTATAAATATATTAATCCTCATTTCTTTTGTATAATTCAAATAAAATGAGGATCTTTTATATTGTTGACAATAATTTATTATAGTCTATAATGTAAGTTAAGGTGGTGTTTATATGGTTTTTAAATGTAAATTTGATACAAAGTATTTAGTGTTTATTGGAGTTATTAATGCTTTATCATTAATATTAATTATGAGTTATTTTCGTTGGTGGACAATTTTAATTGCTGTAATAATTGCAATAGCTACAATACCTGCAATATTTAATAATAGTGCACAACTAACAGACAAGATGCTTATTTTAAAATTTGGATTATGTAAAAAAAAATATTTAATTGATGATATAGTAACAATCGATAAATGTAAATATATAAAAGATGACAGTGAAATTTATTTCGATAGAGTATATATTGTATTAAAAAATGACGATATTGTAATATCACCTAAAGATAATTCTTTATTTATTCAAGAATTATTAAAAATAAATACTAATATAAAAACGATGTAACATAAAAAAATCACTAATAAGTGATTTTTTTAGTTATAATATTTAATTAATTCAATGATTTAATCATTACTATAATTTTTTTTAATAAATACAACTATAATAGTAACATTGTAACAATAAATGCAAAAAAACTAAACAATACAGTGTTTTTAGGGTCATTAATTAAGTATTCATCCATTAACCATCCTGAAACAATTGCATTATTAAACAATAAGTAAAGAATACCAATTGAATTAAAAAGGATGGTAAATTTAGATGGGATATTTATAACTTTAATAATTGATAGTAAATTGATAACTAAAATAATTAAACCAATAAAGGTTATTGAGTTAACATAAAAATCTAGTTTCATAAAATATCCTTTGTATAAGCGTAATGTTTATCTTTTATATTAATATTGTTGTATTTGATCAACAATATTTTGGTGTAAGGTATTAAGTAACTTTATTTAATGTAGTATTTTAGATGACATTTTTTTATTTTTATAGTAAGTAAACTTATTATAAATAAATTTATTGATACAATAATAATAAATGATAAATCCATTATTAATTGATAACTTGAAGTATCAAAACCTTTGATTAAGAAAGTTGAAAAAACAAAACAAAAGCAAAATGTATAGATATTTGTAAGTAACTTAGAAAATTTTGATTTTTTAATTAATTTACATATTACTAAAGCTATTATTCCTATTATAAATGATAAACCTAAATAATAAGCTAAGGCTAAATGTTGTAATGATATACCAAATACATCACGATTTTGTGTGCCATACAAAAGATAATCATGCGTTCCTATATCACCTGTACCATTATTACTATAATAAACGTTTGTAACTATTTCATCATTTTTATTAAGGATGAAACTTGTGTTCTCAAGATGATTTTGTTTATTTAACTTACTAATATTATTTTCATGAAGACTTATATAGTAAGTTAAGCTATTTTGTTTTTCGTAGCTATTTTCATGTCTTATAGAATAATTTAAACTATTTTCTAAAATCTCAACTGTTATAATACCATTATTATCAATAATGTTGATATTGTTTTCATTGTATGGAATATAGGTTGGTTTACTATTATGAGCTATAGTGATAATTGATATAAATGTAATGATAAAGATACTTAATAAGATGTATAAATATTTATTTTTTTTCATTTGATTTAACCTTTCAATTGATTTTATTAATCAATTATGTAATTTGTATTATTTAGATATTCTTTAATTATTTTATCTGAATAATATCTTTCTAAATTGAAACTTGAAAATTCATCATAACTATATTCATGGTATTTTCCATACACTAAAAGATCTGATAATATTCTTTTTTTTGTGGGATTTGTCTCTTGTGATAATGCTTTAATCAAGTAGGGGGTAAAAGCTGGTGTTCTTAAATAATCATCTTCATAAGGATAATTATAGTCATGTGATACATCTGTAATGATATTATTGTAATTATATTGGGCTACAATTTTGTTTACTCCTAAAAGGCTTAAAATAATATAACTAATTACTATAGTAGTGCAAACATATTTATAAAAGTTAATATTTTTAAATTGTTTAATTATCAAAATAATGAAAGTTATAAAGATAATAAATAATACCCAACTAGCATGGATTCTTTTGGCTGTAAGGCCATATATATTAATATATAAGCCAAGCTTAATGCATGCTGTAATCATTATTAAAAGGGTTGCAATACCTAATATTAAACTTAGAACACTAATAATTTTACTTTCTTTTTTATTTTTCTTACAAAAACATATTGATAGTATAAGTAAAAGATTTAAAGCAGATATTTGACATAATTCGAAAAAACCTTGTCGAGCATATTGTGAGTAAATAATTGATGTACTATTAAAGACTTGTGTTAGCGTTGAAATATGAGAAATAAAGAATATTAAATATACAATACTTAATGTAATCATAGGTAAGATATACATAATTCCTGGAATTATCTTCTTTTTTTCATTTTTTGCAATTAATTTCTCTTGGTCTAATAAACCGACGTTGTGATTGTTTATACTGCTATAAAACATTGCGAATAGATAGCTACTAATTAATAATGTTAAGATAATATTAATTATATTAATATTTAAATAAAATCCGATATTATAATTAGTTATCATCTGAATAGTTTTATAAAAATTATCATCAACACTACATAATATATTAATAGTGAATAGTGTAATTAATAAAGTAATGATATTTGCAATTAAAATATTGAATATGTTTCTATAATTTTTACTTTTCTTAGGAAATTTAAAGATTGAATTAAATTGTGCGCTAAAGTTATTAAATGGTCTAAATATAAAACTATTATATAAGTCAGAAATAATAAAATCACCGATCTTATCTTGTATCCTGACATTTGTTGCAACAGCTAATGTATAGACAGCAAGTGTTGCAGTAAGTATTGTAGACATAAATGTAAAGTCATATTGTTCATATAGCATTAATGGTAATGAGGCAAGTATTGTAACTATACAAAAGGGTATTACTTTTTTTTCGATAACTTTTTTCTTTGCATATAAATAACTTAAACTTACAATAAGGAATGCTATTGTGAATAATACAAAGCCAAGGCCTTGTGGTGATGTTAGGACAAATTCAATGTATAAATTACCTAACCATAAAGTAATTATACTAAAGATGAAATCTATTTTGTCAAATTGATATTTTTTCTTTGAATTACTATTTTTTTCTATAATTGTGATAGGTGGAATACTGTTTCTATTTATATCGTTATTTGTATCTGTTTGTAGTGTATCATTAATACTATTGTTTATTTGGTTTTTTTCTTGCATATTATGCTCCATTTCTATTAATTTAATTTATTTTATTACATTTTTTGCGCACTAAAAAAATCATTGGTTTTCCATTGTTTTGTTTTTATAAAATAGATTTTTATATTTTAATTATATATTAGTTATTTTCTTTCACAAATTCTAATATATCAGCAGGTTGACACTGTAGTGCATCACAGATTGCATCAAGTGTTTGTAGTCGAAATGCTTTTGCTTTATTGTTTTTGAGGATAGATAAGTTTGCGGGAGTAATTCCTATTTTTTCAGCCAATTGGCCTGATGATATTTTTCTTTTTGCCATCATTACATCAATATTTATGATAATTGCCATATTCATCTTCCTTTCATTTATGTTTTAATTAAATAGTTAATTCATTTTCTTCTTTAATAATAATTGCTTTTTCAAATATATTTTTAATAATTCTAAGTATTAACCCAATAAAAGCCATAACGATAAATACTATAAAAAATGGGAAATAGTAAAATGTACTAAATATACAAATTGAACTAATAATAAAACAACACCAACTACAAATTCTTATAGCTAAAACATTCTTGTTTGAAAAGACTATATCTTGATACATGTTTTTTAATAATAGATTTAATTGATATAAGGTTATGATTACAAATATTGCACAACTATAACAAGTTAAAATAAAATACATCTTTTTTCCTAATATATCTGCTCTACTAAATGACATAAACCAATCAATTAATTGATTTCCAAATAGCAATCCTAATATGGATGTTATCATAAATATAACAACACAAATCCTTGAAAGTAATACTGATTTTTTATTATCCCACATAATTATTCCTCTTTTCTTAACATTACATTTATAATATATCACTTTAATGATTGTAATGCAACATATTTTTATCGTAAAACGATATATTTATATTGTTTTGGTTAAGGTTTTAAAATATTTATGATTATTATAATAAAAAAAACCAACAATTAAGTTGGTTTAAATAATTACTTTGATTTAATCATTAAGTTGCAAATTTGATTAGCGTATTCAACAGGATTTTCAATTGATAACCCTTCAATTAATAATGCTTGAGAATATAGTAATTTTGTGTAATCTTGTATTTGTTCAGGATTTGTTTCATATGTTTGTTTTAAGAAAGCAAAGATTTCATGATCAGGATTAATCTCTAAAATTCTTGTGGCTTTAACATCGCTTCCTTCAGGATTTTGTGCTAAAACTTTTTCCATTTCAAGACTAATTCCATCATCAGAAACTAAACATACTGGGTGTGTTTTTAAACGTGAAGATATTTTAACACTACTTACTGTGTCTTTAATTGATTCACTCATTTTTTCAAGTAATGATTTGTTTTCTTCAACGATTTTTTCTTTTTCTACTTTTTCTTCATCAGTATCAACATCAAGTTCACCTTGTGCTATTGATTTGAATTTTTTATCAGCAAATTGTTGCATTGCCATAATAGAGAATTCATCAACATTATCTGTAAAGTAAAGTACTTCATATCCTTTGTCTTTAATTTTTTCTATTTGAGGTAATAAGTTGATCTTCGCAATTGATTCACCACTTGCATAGTAAATAAATTCTTGTTCATCACTCATTCTTAATACGTATTCATTTAATGAAGTATATTTGTCTTCAAAAGATGATTTAAACATTACTAAGTCTTTTAATACTTCTGTGTGAGCACCAAAATCTTCATAAAGACCATATTTTAATTGTGCACCAAATGCATCATAGAATTCTTCATATTTAGGACGGTCATTATTTAATAAATCAACTAATGCAGCTTTGATTTTCTTTTCAATACTTTTAGCGATTTGTTTTAATTGACGATCTTGTTGTAATATTTCACGAGAGATATTTAAACTTAAATCATCACTATCAACTAAACCTTTAGTAAATCTAAAGTATGAAGGTACTAAATCTTTAGCGTTATCCATGATAAAGACACCTTTACAGTATAGTTTTAAACCTTGTTGATAATCAGAGTTGAAATAATTATATGGTGCTTTAGAAGGAATATAAAGAAGTGCATTATAAGAAACATTACCTTCTAATGAATAGTGTACTGTTTTTATAGGGTCGGTGTAATCACTGAATTTTGACTTATAAAAGTCATTATATTCTTCATCAGTGATATCTTTTTTATTACGCTTCCATAATGGAATCATTGAGTTTAGTGTTTCGTTAACAATTTTAGTTGAAACTTCTTCACTATCTTCAATAGGTTCTGATTTTTCAACATCCATATTAATAGGGTATCTTACATAATCAGAATATTTTGTAACAAGTGTTCTAATTTGATATTCTTCTAAGAATTCATCATAGTTATCACTTTCAGTATTATCTTTTAAAGTAAGTGTAATTGTAGTACCAATATTTTCTTTATCAGATTCTGAAATTGTATAACCATCATCACCTGTAGAAACCCATTTATAGGCTTGTTCTCCAGCTGCTTTTGATTCAACACTTATTTCCTTAGCAACCATAAATGCTGAGTAAAATCCAACACCAAATTGTCCGATGATATCTACATCACTAACATTTTCTTCTAAGTTTTGTTTGAATTCTAAACTTCCACTTTTCGCAATTGTTCCAAGGTTACTTTCTAAAGCTTCTTTATTCATACCGATACCTGAATCAGTTAAAATAAATAAGCGATTAGCCTTGTCAGTTTTAATTTCAATTTTTAATTCTCCTGTAGCTACACGATAATTATCGTCTGTAATTGATAAGTAATGTCTTTTGTCTAAAGCATCTGAAGCATTTGAGATTAATTCTCTTAAAAAGATTTCTCTATTTGTATAAATTGAATTGATCATTAAGTCTAAAAGTCTTTTAGATTCCGTTTTAAATTGTTTTTTAGCCATGATAGCCTCCTTTAGCACTCTTTAATATTGACTGCTAATATAATATACACCTTTTTGATAAATATTTCAAGTGTTATTATTATCTTGCATTTATTTATTTTCATCATATAATATTATAGAGAGGTATTTATGAAAAAAATATGTTTATCTTTAATTATTAACGGCTTATGTTTAATAACAATTGCAAAGCTTTTCGCAGGTGTTCAAATAGATGGTACTGACGCTTTTTTACAATTAACTTTAATTTTTGGTATATTGAATATAACATTAAAACCTTTTTTACAGTTATTTTCTTTGCCGTTTACAATAATAACTTTAGGTTTATTTGCCTTAGTAATTAATACTTTAGTACTTGGTGTTGCCTTTGATATTGTAGGTAATGCAAGTATTGATGGTTTTGCGACAGCATTTATTGCATCAATTGTAGTGAGTGTAGTTAATTCTTCATTTCATAGTGTTTTTAAAACAAAATAATATTATAGATATAAAATATATAGGAATAAAGTAATTAATGATATTACTTATGGGAGTGAATAAAAGTGGAAAATTTGTTGTATAGTGATTTTAGAAGTATTGTTTTAAACAATGTACCATTGATTGATGTTAGAGCACCAATTGAATATGAAAAGGGTGCATTTAAAAATAGTGTAAATTTACCTATTATGGATGATGAACAACGATGTTTAGTTGGCACAATGTATAAAGAAAAGGGAAATGAAGAAGCGACAAAACTTGGTTATGAACTTGTATCAGGTGATATTAAAGCAAAAAGAATTCAAGGTTGGAAAGATTTTTTAACTAAACATCCTAATGCAATTTTATATTGCTTTAGAGGTGGTTCTCGTTCTCGTATTGCCCAAGAGTGGATATATGAAAATCTTAATTTATCAATACCTAGAATCGATGGTGGATATAAAGCATTCAGAACTTATTTAATTGATTCATTAGATCCTGCAACAATGAGTATGAAACCTATTATTTTAGGTGGATATACAGGTACTGGTAAAACAATTATCTTAAATAAACTTAATAATCAAATTGACTTGGAAGGTCTTGCGAATCATAGGGGTTCAGGTTTTGGACGTCATGTAACAGAGCAACCAACACAAATTGGATTTGAAAATGATTTAGCATATGATTTAATTCAAAAACAAGCAATAGGTTATAAACACTTAATTTTTGAAGATGAAAGTGTACATATTGGTAGATGTTATATCCCAAGACCATTATTTGAATATATTAGTAGTGGTGAATTAGTAGTAATCGAAAGGTCATTTGATCAAAGAGTACAAATTATATTAGATGAATATGTAGTAGCTGCTCAAAAAGAATATATTGATAGTGTAAATGATTTTAAAACAGGTATGAATCTTTGGTATGATTATATTGTAGAGAGTATGCTTAAAATTAAAAAACGTTTTGGTGAAGAAAGAATTAATAAAGTATTAGGGCTTGTGAAGGATGCATTTGACACACAATTTTTAAATGGTAGTGTTGATGGTCATAGGGCATGGATTGGTATATGGTTAAGTGATTATTATGATGCTATGTATCAATATCAATTAGAAAAGACTACAAAGGTTACTGTTTTTAAAGGTGATGAACAACAAGTAATTGATTTTTTAAATCAAAAGCAATAAAACATATAAATAAAAGGTGCAAAGTCAATCAAATGATTTTGCACCTTTATATATATATTATTTAATGAAATCCTTAAACTCATCTTTAAATTCTTGAAGATAATCCGATGGAAATGGATGTTTATAGTCATCATCATTATGAGCTTTACTATAATCGATGCCTGTTAATATCTTATCAAGACATTCATAACCTACTTTTCTTGCAACAGCAATTGCAAAATCATTAAAGGCATCTCCGACAGCTGTTATGATATTATCAGAAACAACAACAGGTTGATACATATTATTATAATTGTTGATAAAAGTAAATAATTCATTAGCTTCATTAAATAGTGAATTAGTAAATTTCTTGTCGTCTAGTAAACCTGCTTGTGATAAAAATATTGGTCCTGCACAAATTGCACCAATTATAAAGTCTTTATTGTCTTTAAATTGCATTAAAAACGCTTTGTTTCTTACATCTTTAAGTGCTGAACCAAAATCACTACATCCACTTAAGATTAAGCAATCATAGTCGTCAACATTAAATTCTTCAAATGTTTTATGTGGTTTAAATAATGGGCCTTCTTCAGCATTTACTACATCTATTGATGAAGCGAAGACAACAGTTTCTACATCATAATGCCAGCGAAATAAAAAACAAATACTACTAATTTCTTGCATACTAAAATTGGAGTAAATCATTAGTGCTAATTTTTTTTTCATAAAATACTTCTCCTTATAATAACTTAGTATTATCTATAAGTACTGCATGAAGTTATTTGTCAAACAATACTTTAAGTTAATTGCTCACTATCCTCACCTCCTTAAAATAAATGATAGATATAAATAGGATTATTTATTTTAATTATATAGTTAAAAGATATTGATGTATATATTTTGTTGTTTATAATGTGAAATCATCTATTTTTGTTATATAATAATTCGTAAATCAATAAATTTATTTACATTGCACATAAAATTTATTATTATGAATATAATAATAAAAGGAGGTCATTGTTATATATGGCACAAACAAATATTAATATTCGCATGGATGAAGATTTGAAAAAATAATTTGATGCATTTTGTTCTGATATTGGAATGAATATGACTACAGCTTTTTGTGTATTTGCGAAAACAGCGGTAAGGCAACGTAGAATACCATTTGAAATATCTGCAGAGAGTGATCCTTTTTACAGTGCAGCTAACATGGCAAAATTAAGAAAATCAATTGCACAAATGGAAGAAACAGTAGGTATTGTTCACACGGTTAATCTTGATGATTAAATCGTGGACAGATGATGCGTAAAAAGGCTTTGAGTATTAAACAAAGCATAATAAAAAGACACTTAAACGTATTTTACACCTATTAAAAGATATTGATAGAAACAAATATTATGGCATTGGTAAACCTGAACGCTTGTTAGGTGATTTATCAAGTTATTGGAGTAGGCAAATCGATGATTGTAATCGATTAGTGTATCGCATTGAAAATGATACAATAATGATTGTTCAATGTGGTTCACATTATGGTGATAAGTAGGATATTTATTGCAAGATTATTTATATAATAAGAAAAAACATCTAATTACAGATATAAAATTGTAATCAGATGTTTTTATTATTTAGATATTATCAAAATCTAAAGTCACTAAAGCTTGCTTAAAAGTAATTTCAAATAGAATTAAATAATCACTCACTTGATCTATTGTATCTTTATAATCTGGGATTTTATATTTATAAATCCATCAGCAACATCAGCAATTTTTAACTTGCTTTTTAAAACCATGCCTGTTGCTTTTACATGCTCTGTACCATTGTGAGGAATGGTAGTAAATGCAATTTTAGAATTGCTTTGAAAATTCTTTTACCTTGTTGTCACCAAAGGTTGAAAAGTATAGCTTATTGGTAATTGTGTCAAAGTAAAAATTAACAATCCTCCCCCTTGGTTGATTATTAAAACTTGTTGATAAAGCTATTTCGCATTGTGTTCCATAATTGTAATAAGTTCATTTTTTAATTTCATATAAAATTTTATTTTCTTATCAATTATAATATAACAGTTTAAGGTATCACATCATGATACCTTAAGAAAAGAGGTGTTTATGAATAAAGCAGAACGACTCTATGATATGTTGCTATGGATTGTCAACATTATGGTATTTATTAGTTATATTAATGTAAGGATAGACACATAAAAGATGATTTATACAGATAAAACATATACCGTTTACAAGGTTAGAAAGATTATTTTCTATTTTATAAGTTCAAATGCAATATATAGTTGACATTTAGTAACATATATATTATTATAAGCAATATAAAGGGGGTAGTTATGAAAAATAAAAAGATGAAAATAGCACGCATAGAATGCGATATGAATCAAGAAGTTTTGGCTAATGCTGTTGGTGTCACAAGACAAACAATCAGCTTAATAGAAGCAGGAAATTATAACCCTACTCTTAATTTATGTATTTCAATATGCAAAGCACTTGATAAAACATTAAACGATTTATTTTGGGAGGAAATATGATGAAAGAAAATAAAATTCAAGATGAAAGAATCTTATCTGAGAGAAGAAAAATACAGAGCAGAGGATATGCTTGGCTTGTCACTATATTAATTATATCAACTTTTGTTCAACAATTTATAATGCAAGCACCTTTTGCGCAATATGCAGTCGAATATTTCTTGATGTTAGGGTGTGGATTATATAATATAATTGCTAACTATAAAAAAGGAATTGATATTTGGGATACAAATGATAATGGAAAAACAAAGATATTTATAACTACACTTATAGCAGGTGTTATATCTGTTATTGTATTTGTATTTTTGAGTGAAAAGTTACAAATCAATTATTTAATAGTATATTTTGTAACATTTGTTGTTATCTTATTTGTGGTACGCTTAATAATGCTTCACTTAAATAATAAAAGACAGCAAGCTTTAGATGAAGAATTAAATGATGATAGCAATGATTAAAATCAGCATACAACGTAGTATAAAGCTTTAACGACTTCACCAGCTAATTTTGTATTTACAACTCACTATATTGAAATTATTGATAGTTTAGAACGTAATGACAGCATTTATGTTGCTAGAAATGTTGGGGGTATTGTTGTTGATAATTTAAACAATATTTTAATAAGAAACGATGTAAATAAAAGTGAATGGTTTCAAAGTGGGTATTTGGATAATACGGCACCATCATATCGATCTTATATAGCGTTTAAAATAAAAGTTTGTTCTAAGCAATATTTATAAGGATAAAATTAGCGTATTAAGTATAATAACTGAACCTAAAATAGAAATGCTTATAATATATAATGAGCATAAATATGTTGAATTCAAAAAGTTTCAAAGCAAGAAAAATATGAAACCTAGTGATTATTGTAAAATTGAGTTGAACTTTAAGTATGTAAAAAATTATGAATTTGTTAAGTCATATTTTACTGATGTTAATGATTTAATATACTCAATTAATGAACATAAAAGATTATCAAATCCACCTATTGGTCAGTTAAGTTTAATTGATATAATGAAAAGTGACAAATAATTTAAAGTTATGATTTATTTATCAATATATAAAAAAATATCCTAAGTAATATATTGGGATATTTTATGCTTATAACTATTTTATTGTTTGACTAGTACTTTTAAAATTTGTGCAGTAATTACCTGATGATAATCTTTGTGTGGATAATTTTTATCATCATCACCTACAAATTTATTTGGATCAACTTCATCAACGTATAATTTCTTACAAATGAACACAGTATTTGCTTCATTAATATATGGGGTATTAAGATATGATGAAGTTGTATAATTACAATGTTTTAATTTATCTTCACTAAAACCTGAAATTGTACCTAAATATTTTAAATTAGGCATATGTTCTTCATTAAATATTGCAACTGAAAATAAATCTTGATCTTGAATACATGTGTGTGTAAATCTTTGAGGTCGTACATAGATTGTCATAACATGCTTATTCCATAAATGACCTATTTGCATCCATGTTGCTGTCATTGCATTAACTTTATCTTTGCCATTAACTGTAATTATTGGCCATTTATTTTTGATCATATCAACTAAATTTATATTTAATTTTTCAACATCGATTTCTTTAAACATTTTATATTTGTACGATTAGTAATTATTCCGTACTTCTCCTTATTTGTTATTATATGCCATTATTAATCAAAGTTTCAAGAAGATTACTTTTTTTTGAATACTTGAATATGAAAATCAATGGTAGTAGTAAGATTTTCTAACTTACCAAGTTTAGCCATATCACTAATTGATGTTTTATAATAATAAGGTGTCATTAAAAATAAATCTTTAATGCCTTGGTTGTTATCAATACTTATTTGATAGTTTAAATCATGACTTTCTACTAATTCTAAATTATCATGTACTAATGTAGTAACTTCATTTAAATAGACATTATCATAAACTGCTTGTTTTAATTGTAGTAAATGATTAGGGTTAGGTGATACAAAAATGAAATATTTATCTTTTTTTAAGATTCTATTAACTTCATCAAGCTTAATAGGTGCAAAAATATTAGTAATACAATCAACACTATTATCATAAAAGCAACTATCAAAAGTTGATGCAACTATATAATTGACTAATTTATTTGATTTACTTGCATAGATAATTGCTTCTTTAGAAATATCTAAACCATACACTTCAAAATTATTAGTATTTTTAAATATATTTGTATAATAACCTGTACCACAAGCAAAATCGACAAGATTAGTAATTTCTTTACTTTTAATTATTTCATTTATTTTATTAGCTAAATTCAAATAATAGGTTTGATTTAAAAAATTTGCTCTAGCTTTTACCATTTCTTTATTATCACCATGATCTTTAGTATTAGATAAATAAAGGTTTAAATACTTACTTTTTCCTAAATCATAGCAGTGATTATTGTTGCATTTATAAGTTGAATCAATATGATTTAATTCATTTGAACACTTTGGACATTTCAATTTCATAATAATTCTCCGTCTATATTTAAATTGTATCATAAAAGTGATGATATTTTTCAAATATAATTGTATAATAATAGAGTTAGATGGAGGAACATAAATATGAGTATTATAAAAGGTAGTATCACAATGGCTAATAGTGAAGTAATGGAGTTTGAATTATACCCAGATGAAGCACCTGTAACAGTTGCGAATTTTGTTAAATTAATTGAAGAAAAGTATTATGATAATAAAACATTTCACCGTGTAATTGCACATTTTGTATCACAAGGTGGTTGTCCTAATGGTAACGGTACTGGAGGACTTGGTTACACTATTAAGTGTGAAACAGCTAATAACCCACACAAACATGTACAAGGTTCATTATCAATGGCTCACGCTGGAAAAAATACTGGTTGTTGCCAATTCTTTATCGTTCATGAACCACAACCTCATTTAGATGGTGTTCATACAGTATTTGGTAAAATTACAAGTAATGTACAAGCAGCATTAAAAATGAGAAATGGTGATGTTATGACATCAGTTGTTATTAATAAGTAATTACATTTATTAACAATTGATAAAATACTAAATTATGATACTATAAGTAAGGTGGTGTTAATATGTTAGTAGAAATAAGTAAACTAAATGAAATTGCTCAACGTAAAATAAATGATTATTTAAATAGTCATAATTTGTCAATCGATGAAGTAAATATTCATGTAGAAGGTAGTATAGTTTTTATAGTAAATATAAAAACTGAAGAGAAAACAATAATTTAAACTTCTTTTAATTAAGAAGTTTTTTTTATGATAAAAGTATAATATAAATCTTAATAAAGAAAAGATGAAATGATAGTTGATGTATTATTGATTTTTATAGTATAATTTAGTTATGTAATTTTTAAAGAATATGCGGGGGATAGTAAATATGGATGTTTTTGATAGCGCTGTATTAGATGTATTAAATCTTTCAATTGATGGAGTATTCATTGAAAACTTAAAAGGCGATATACTTATGGCAAATCATGCTGGAGCGCATATGTTGGGTTATACTATTGAAGAAATCACAAAGCTTAATATAAGTGATTTTGTACCTGATGAAGAGAAATATTATCTACAAGATGAGTATAAGGAAGATGATTTATTTTCTAATGAGTATATTGTTAGGATGATAATTAAAAAAGATGGAACACTTATTCGTACTGAAATTAATTCGAAAATAGTAGTTTCTAAAGGAGTTGAGTACTTAATTGCATATATTCGTGATGCTTCTGATGTACCTCATTATGATCCAAAATCACAAAATAATACAATAGAAGCTATTAGTAAAAAAAATACGATACAAATATACAATTCAAGGGGTATTTTGAAATGTGAAGTTTTATTAAATAATATTTTGTATGTTGAAAGTAAAAGAAATAAGCTTTTTTATCATCTTATACAAGGTAAGTTGATTGATGGTTATGGTACTATGAATTCAGTTGAACAATTTTTGAAAAGTGAAAATAATTTTCTTAGGTGTTATCAAAGTTATATCATTAATATGGATTATGCACAATTCAATGATCAGGGTCATAATTTTATAATGGATGGTATTAAAACTGTGTTAATTAAAAAGAGAGATTATAAAAAAATAAAGAATATTTTTGTTAATTATAATCTTAATAAATGATTATAATAATATAATTTTTTTGACTAAAATAAATGTTTTTATATCCTAATTGTGCTTATTGTCCCACTTTTATGCTAATAGTCCCACATCCATTGAATTATCTAATATACAATGATATTATCTTAATGAAAGTTATATTATTATAATACGGGGTGAATATTATGTTTAATAAAATAAAAAAGATGTCTGTAATTTTATTAATTATTTGTTTGATAGTGAATATGAATATACCAATATTTGCTGTTAATAATAGTCAAGAAAATAATGAGGTTGTAGATACTCAACAAATTACTACTGAAGATATGGATGAAAATGAAATTTGTATAGTTAATGAAAACTGTACTTTTTTTCATGGACATGAGGGTGAATGTAATGTTGTACAAGAATCAATAAATGTAAATGAAGATGATTCAATTGTAAAACCTGTTGAAGAAATAATAGTTAATCAACAAACAGAAAATGAAAATAAAGAAGAAGATAGTATACAGAATGATGATATAACACAACCTGTAATAGATAATGTGATCACTGGAATAGTAGCAATGGATGAAAATGTTTTAATCCAGCAATATGAAGTTGGAACTCTAGTAAGTGAGATAACTGCGCAATTTCCAAGTGAACTTGAAATGTTAATAGGAGAAGATATAAAAATCATACCAGTAACATGGTCGACTGACAGTATTTTTTTAGAAGCAACAACAGATTTATACACGTTTAATGATGCTTTATATATCTATAATGCAAAACTTAGTGAAGAGTACATATTAGAAGAAAATGTAATTATACCAACCATCACAGTAAATACATTTTCTAAAAAAGTTGAACAACCAATCACATCTAATGTAATAACTCCAGGGTGGAATTATGATAATGAAACAAAGAAATTAACCATCGAAACACAAGCTGGTATGGATAATTGGATTAATAGTAGTAGTCCAAATAAAAGTGATGCGACATCTGTGCATTTTGGAAAAGATGTAACAAGTATTGAAGCGAAAGTATTTTCTTTCTGTAATAAACTTAAAACTGTGACATTTGAAGAAAATTCAAGTCTTGAGACAATTGGTGAAAAGGCATTTTATTTTACTAATATAACTTCAATTGAGATACCAAGTTCTGTAACAAGTATTGGAAATAATGCATTTTATGGGTGCGGACAACTTACAAATATGACATTTGAAGATAATTCAAATCTTGTGACAATTGGTGAAAAGGCATTTTATTCTACTGATATAACTTCAATTGAGATACCAAGTTCTGTAACAAGTATTGGAAATAATGCATTTAATTCGTGTTCTAAACTTAAAACTGTGACATTTGAAGCAAATTCAAAACTTGAAACAATTGGTGAATCTGCATTTTCTTATGCTGGTATAACCTCAATTGAGATACCAAGTTCTGTAACAAGTATTGGAAATAATGCATTTAATTCGTGTTCTAAACTTAAAACTGTGACATTTGAAGCAAATTCAAAACTTGAAACAATTGGTGTATATGCATTTTATTATGCTGTTATAACCTCAATTGAGATACCAAGTTCTGTAACAATTATTGGAATGCGTGCTTTTAGTAATTGTGTGTTTTTAGAAACACTAATTATGCCACAAAATTTACAATCAACTATCGATGCGGATGCTTTTAAATATACACCTCAAATTAAAAATATTTATATAACAAATGATAGCGGTGAGATTATCATGGCTACACAAGAGCATAAAGACAATTATAATGCTATTAAAGGTAAATTGGGTGCTACTGACTTGCGTTTTGGAATTGAAACAGATCCATTAATTTATAATTTTGGTAGCGTACAATATGGAGCAGATACTGCCACAAAGACAATTAAATTAAAAAATACATTTACTATTGATGTGAATTTGGCACAACCTACATCAACAAATTTTATTGTTAGTGATTTTAGTAAAACTAAATTGGCAGAAGATGAAAGTGCAACCTTTACAATTACACCAAAAGCGAGACTTGGTGTTGGGACATATAATGAAGTCATTAATGTAAAAGATGAAAATAGTGTTGTAGCACAAATTGATGTAAGTGTGACTATCGTAAAAAAACCACTTGAAAGTACAATGATTGCTAGTATTTCAGATCAAATATATACAGGCAATCAGATAAAACCAACAATAAGTGTAACAGATGGTTTGCCCAGTATTATTGAAGAAATTGATTACACAGTTTCTTATTCAAATAATAAAAATGTAGGAACAAATACGGCAATAGCAACTATCACGGCAGCAGATGCTGGCAATTATAGTGGGACAGTGACTAAAAACTTTAGTATCATAAAAGAAGACAGTATAATAACTACACCACAAATAAGTGAGCATGATATTACCTACGGTGAAAGTTTTGATATTACATTTACACCTAAGGTATTAAAAGAGCAGCCAATGTTATCAAGATTGATTAGAGAAGAACCTGCTACTAAAACAGCACAACTATATTATGGAAATATAGTGCTTGCAACACAAAATAATGTGGATGTAAATACAAAAGTGGCATTCACAGTAAACACAGCAGATAAAAATATCCCTGCAACAGCATTTGATGGCACAGAACAAACATTCACAATCAAATGGGGTGGGGATGATAACTTAAATGCAAGTACAGGTACAATAAAAGCTGTACTAAATAAAAAAGTACTTAATGCAACAGTAAATGCAGATACAACAAAAGAGTATGATGGTAACAATAACTTTACAGATGTAAGTCTTACAATAACAAATATAGTTGGTGAAGACATATTGACTGCACAAGCTAATGGTACATCGGTTAATGCAAATGTAGGAACGCCTGCATTTACAGCTACAAGTGCTACTTTAGATGGTAAAGATAAAAACTACTACATCCTTGAAAATAGTGGTGTAAGTGGCGATGTATCAATAACAAAAAAACCACTCTCAGATACAATGATAGGTGTAATAAAGGATCAAAAATATACTGGTAATGAAATCAAACCATCTATTGAGGTAATTGATGGCAAACCAAGTATAATTAATAACACAGATTATGATGTCACTTATGCAAATAACATTGATGTAGGTCAAGCTACCGCAACGATAACAGCTAAAGGAAATTATAGTGGAAATGTTACTGAAGACTTTACAATTTCTAAACAAAATAGTGAAGTAACAGCACCAACTATAATTAATACTAATATTACCTACGGTGAAAGTTTTGATATTACATTTACACCTAAGGTATTAAAAGA
>CAMQTJ010000012.1 GCA_947037125.1 uncultured Holdemania sp. | reverse complement strand
CTAAATATAAAAGGTATAACAAATGCGGTTTGTAACGGCATTTGTTATACCTTTTCAACTATTTTATTGTGCGGTTAAACGAACTCTTTGAACGTATTGAAATTCCGATATAACACTTTATGTACTCTTTTAGTTCGCTAACGCTTACTCCATCAATACCTTCAGCACCTTTGTTTGATACGACTTTCTTGTAGGCTAAATTTAAATTAGTTTTGCTTAGAATTTCTTCAATTAATTTCATACTTGCATCTCTATCTTTCATTTAATAGATATGTAACCTTTATCCCATTAGTACTAATCTTCTTCATTTTGAATTACGTTCTCAATTACTAAAGATATCTAATTTTCTGATATAGTTACATTTACTTCATAAATCGATACGATTTATAACGTTCAGTCCTTCAGTTATTTTAGCTATAACCTGATATGACCTCGGCTGACTTCCTATGACAAACATTTTTCGACCACATTTTGTGTACATAGGATATGCCAGGGTAAGACATTTTTCTTTCACTTTAAACTACTTGATTTACTACCTCGGTTATACGTCTACACTTTTGGACTTCGATATCAGCTGGCACCTTATCCACCTAATAGCCTTATTATTAAGTTTCTGTTCGTTAGCTCAAAGTTTTGTTTCACGATTCCTTCATCATCAACCGTACGGTTAATAACTTGCGCTTACCTATGCTTGGATGGTAGCTCCTGCCACTGGACTTACACAAGTAAGATAAATGCCATGCCTGGCACACAACAAAAAGGTAAGATAAATTAATATCTTACCTTTTGAAGTTCTAACGGGATTTTACCAAAACCACACCAGAATTATAAGAACCAGTATTCTTAGAAAATAATTCTATTTGTTCTGGTGTAAAATAATTTTCCCCATAATGTTGCTTCTTTTCTATAATTATATAAAAACCCTGTAAGATATGCACGATTTATTTTCGCGTCTATCTTACAAGGTACAGTTTAATATGAATAATGTAATCATGAAACTCGAAATAAAACCATTAAACACCTAAAGAACAATGGTAATGGTTATACGAATTTGGATAGATTTAGAAATCGTTATTAATATGTACTTAATGATGACGTAAATTACCGTATTCACCATGATAAAAGCACGGTATATGATTTTCACCAAATATTGTGCCCTATACACTTTTTAGAAACTTCCAACTTGGTTGGGGTTGAAATTACTCCAACCAAGTTAGTTTGTTGCTTAATTAGTAGAAACCTCAGTTAAGTTTGGGGCATCTATAAAAAAAAGTATATTAATTAAGTGATTACTTAACTAATATAACTTCTTTTAACTTAGTATTTTACTACTATACTAATTCAATGATTGCCATTGGAGCATTATCTCCACGACGATTCGTTGTTTTTAATACACGAGTATAACCACCATTACGTGTTGCATACTTAGGAGCAACATCATCAAATAATTTTTGAAGTACTGTTTGTCCTGTTTCTTCATTTGCAACTACGTTACGGATATAAGCAGCAGCTTGACGGCGTGCATGCAAATCTCCACGTTTACCTAAAGTGATCATTTCATCAACAACTGAACGCAATTCTTTTGCTTTCATTTCTGTTGTTTCGATTTTTCCACGCATAATAACTTCTGTAGCTAAATTGCGTAACATTGCTTTTCTGTGATCAGCAGTACGCCCTAATTTACGATTCCACATAGGTTTATTCTCCTTAATTCCTATTCATATGATTTAAAGTTAAGACCTAATTCATAAATCTTATCTTTAACTTCTTTTAATGATTTTTTACCCAAGTTACGGACTCTCATCATTTCATCTTCAGTTTTTTGTGTTAATTCATCAACACTTTGAATACCAGCACGTTTCAAACAATTGTATGAACGTACAGATAAATCTAAGTCTTCAATCATCATTACTAGTCCACGTTTTTCAACTTCACCTGTAGCTTCTTTCATACAAGATGACATATCAGCTACTGCATCATGCACCGTTGTTAAAATATCTAAGTGATCAATTAAAATTTTTGAACCAAGTGCAATTGACATCTGTGGAGTGATTGAACCATTAGTCCAAATTTCCATAATCAAACGATCATATCTTGCATCTTGACCTACACGTGCAGGTTCAACTTCATATGAAACTCTTTCGATTGGCGTATAAATTGAATCTGTATAAACAGTTCCAATTCCTTGAGAAGACGAACTTTGGTATAGTGATTTGTTTCCATCAGCACTAATGTATCCGCGTCCGTTACGACATTTCATTTCCATATCTAAACTTGCACCTTCAGAAAGATTAGCTATTACTAAATCATCACTTAAAATTGCAACTCCAGCTGGACAAATAATGTCTTTTCCTGTAATAACTTTTGGTCCCTTTTCTGATATTCTTAATGTATAAACATCATCATCCTCTACAGTCATGATAAGGTTTTTTAAATTTAAAATAATCATAGATACATCTTCTTGAACACCTGGAATAGATGTAAATTCATGATATACCCCGTCTACTTTTATTGAGTAAACAGCAGCACCTGGTAAAGACGATAGTAAAACACGTCTTAATGCGTTACCAACAGTTGTACCAAACCCTCTTTCAAGTGGTTCAATAACAAATTTACCATAATTATTTGATTCAACATATTCTTTAACTTCAAAATTGGCGCGTTCAAATTTTTGCATTTACTAAAGCCTCCTTTATTTAATTTTAGCCACGTGGTCTTTTTGGTGGACGACATCCGTTGTGAGGGATTGGAGTCACATCATTAATTACTGTAATTTCCAAACCAGCTGTTTGAAGAGATCTTACAGCCGCTTCACGTCCAGGTCCTGGACCTTTAACGTTAACTTCGATTAATTTCATACCATTATCGATAGCAGCTTTAGCAGCTGCTTCACCGCACATTTGTGCTGCAAATGGAGTAGATTTACGTGAACCCTTGTAACCTAGTGCTCCTGCACTAGACCAAGCAATTGCATTTCCACTTTCATCTGTGATTGTTACGATAGTGTTATTGAATGTTGAGTGAATATGAGCAACACCTTTAGCTATATTCTTACGGACGCGTTTTTTGCGTCCAGCAGTTTTAACTTTTGCCATTGTAATTTATCCTCCTATCGTTCTATTTCTTTTTATTAGCAACTGTACGACGTGGTCCTTTGCGCGTACGTGCATTTGTTTTAGTACGTTGTCCTCTAACTGGTAATCCTCTTCTATGACGGATTCCACGGTAACAACCGATTTCCATTAAACGTTTGATGTTTAATGATTTTTCACGACGTAAATCACCCTCAACTTTGATTCCATCCATTGCTAAACGGATTTCATTGATTTGTTCGTCTGATAAGTCTTTAACGCGGATATCTTCACTGATACCACATTTTTGAAGAATTGAAGAAGCAGTTACTGAACCGATTCCATAAATATAAGTTAGAGATATTACTACACGTTTGTCACGTGGTATATCTACTCCAGCAATACGAGCCATATTTGTCTTTCCTCCTAATTTCCTTGACGTTGTTTGTGTTTAGGGTTTTCACAAATTACCATTACACGTCCTTTGCGCTTAATGATGCGGCATTTATCGCATATTGGTTTAACAGATGGTCTTACTTTCATGCGTTTTCCCTCCTAAGAATTTCATTTTATTTGATTAAAATTTTATTTTTTTGATATTTTATTTTTTATTTGTGTCTAAATGTTATACGCCCACGTGTTAAATCATAAGGCGAAATTTCTACAGTTACACGATCACCCGGTAAAATGCGAATGTAGTGCATACGGATTTTACCAGAAACGTGAGCAAGTATTACGTGCCCATTTGATAATTTCACTTTAAACATTGCGTTGGGAAGTGTATCCTCTATGATTCCATCAATTTCAATTACATCTTGTTTACCCATTATAGTTTGTCTCCTCCTTCGAAGTCATTTATCGTAAGTATTTCGTACCCTGTACTCGTAATTACAATAGTATGTTCATAATGTGCCGTTAGACTTTTGTCTTTTGATACAACAGTCCAATTATCTTTCAACACTTTTGTATGAGGTTTGCCTATATGAACCATAGGCTCAATCGCTAATGTCATCCCTTGTTTCAAAACAACACCACGACCGGCAACACCATAATTTGGGATGGCTGGATCTTCATGCATCGAAGTTCCAATACCATGTCCAGTATAATCGACAGGTACTCCATAACCATGTGATTCGACATAACAGCCGATTGCATGACATATGTCACCTAAACGATTACCAGGTTTTGCTTGTTGTAAACCTATAAATAGTGATTCTCTTGTAACTTGCATCAGTTTTTTTGCATTTTCGCTTATTTCGCCGACACTATGAGTCCAAGCAGCATCTCCATGATAGCCTTTATAGCAAGCACCAATATCAATAGAAATAATGTCTCCATCTTTTAATTTAGTATTATCAGGTATTCCATGCACTAATACTTCATTAATTGAAGCACATATTGATGCTGGAAAACCACCATAACCTAAGAAAGAAGGAATTGCTCCACTATCACGAATTACCTTTTCTGCAACTGCATTTAGCTCGTTAGTTGTTACACCAACTTTAATTGCATCAGCGACAGCTCTATGAGCCTTACCTACAATTAATCCAGCTTCACGCATTACTTCAATTTCAAAATTCGATTTAATAGAGATCATTAAATTTTCACCAAAGCTTTATCGATATCATTAAATACATCATTCATTGCTTGTGATGCATTGACATCAAATACTAATCCTTCCGATGAAAAATATTCCAAAACAAGTTTAGTACTACGCTCATATTCTTCAATACGAACTGTAAGTTGCTCTACAGTATCATCACTACGTTGATATAATTGTGAGCCACATACATCACAGATATTCGATACTTTTGAAGGATTATTTTTAATATGATATATACTATCACACCCTTTACAAAGTCTTCTACCTGTAATTCTTTGTGCAAGTTGATCAAAATCAATAGTAAGATTTATTACAGATTCAACTGGACGTCCGATATTTTTAGTAATTTCATCAAGTGCCTTAGCTTGAGCTAAAGTTCTTGGAAAACCATCTAGTAGATATCCTATGCGACAATCAGCCTTTAACAGCCTCTTCTCAACCATTTGAATAGTTATTTCATCTGGAACTAATAATCCTTGATCCATATATTTTTTCGCAGTTAAACCAAGGAATGTTCCGTTACTGATATTTTCACGAAACATATCCCCAGTTGATATATGAGGTATTTGATATTTATCAACAATTTTTGCTGACATTGTCCCTTTACCGCTACCGGCTGGACCCATGATCAATATATTCATCTTTAACTCCTACTTATTAATAAATCCGCGATATTGCTTTTGCGTTAATTGACCTTTTAAATTGCCGAACGTTTCCATTGCAACACCTACAACAATGATAATACCAGTTCCACCCATAGCTGCTGCTGTAGATAAATTTGTAAACATTGTTAAAATGTAAGGTAACACAGCAATAAATAATAGGAATCCTGCACCCAAAACCGTAATACGGTTAAGAACTTTAGATAAATATTCTTTAGTTTCATTCCCAGGTCTTATCCCCGGAATGTATGTACCTGACTTATTTAAGTTTTCTGCTATTTTTGCAGGATCAACTTGTAAGTTTGTGTAGAAAAATGTAAGTGCAACGATCAATAATGCATAAATGCATAATCCCATTGGTTCACTAAGGTTTAATATACTATTTAAGAAAATGCTGAACTCCGTTTCTGGAAAAAAACTTAATATAGTAAGTGGAGCAGTCATAATTGCAGAAGCAAAGATAACTGGAATAACACTTGCTGAATTTATTTTCAATGGTAAATAGTTTATATCACTTTTACCTTTTTGCATATTACTTGATGTATATTGAATTGGAATTTTTCTTACAGCTGTTTGCATAAAAACAACTAGAACAATAATAACTAAATACATAAGTATATACATACCAAACGAAAGTACTCCACTAAAAGTAGCAGCACTACTTGAAGTATCAACCAAAGTTTTGAATACTTGAGTAAATGTAAAAGGCATGCTAGATACAATACCTGCAAAGATAATAATAGACATACCATTACCAATACCAAATTGTGTAATACGATCACCAATCCACAGTAAGAACATTGTTCCTGCCGTTAAAACTGTAGCAACGTATAAATAGCTACCTAAACCACTATCAACTAAAACGCTAGGGACATTTAATGCACCATTATCGAAAGCATAAACCATAGTGAAGGCTTGTATAAATGATAAAATAACAGCTAAGTAACGTGTGATTTTATCCATTTTAACTCTACCTTGTTGACCAGATTTAGCCATTTCGCTAAGTGATGGTATAACATCCATTGCAAGTAGTTGAATAATAATTGATGCAGTAATATATGGTCCAACTCCCAGTGCAAAAACTGAAAGTTTTTGTAAAGCCCCACCACCTAATAAGTTCATCATACCTAAAATTGAATTATCAGCAACACCAATTAAAGCGTTAGTATCTACACGAGGAGCAGGAATTGCTGCACCAAGTCTAAATACAAATAACATTGCAAGAGTAAAGTAAATTTTGTTACGTATGTCCTTATTTTTGAATAAGCTAATACAAGTTTGAATCATATTAGATTACCTCTGCTTTTCCGCCTACTTTTTCAATAGCTTCTTGTGCAGTTTTTGAAAAAGCATTTACTTGCACAGTAAGTTTTTTAGTAAGTTCTCCAACACCTAAGATTTTAATTCCGTCTAATTCTTTACGAACAAGACGTGTAGCTAATAACATTTGTACAGTAACTACTGTTCCGTCTTCGAAAGCATTTAATGCTTCAACATTTACAGTTCCCATTACTTTACGAGTGTAATTTGTAAATCCACGTTTTGGTAAACGTAGGTACAAAGGTGTTTGACCACCCTCAAATCCCATAGAAACTCCACCACCACTACGTGCATTTTGTCCTTTGTTACCTTTACCCGAAGTTTTACCAGTTCCTGATCCGTGTCCTCTACCAATTCTTTTAGAATTACGTCGAGCACCTTCTGTATATTTTAATTCATGTAATTTCATATAAGTTTACCTCCCGACAATCTAGCGGATTTCTTCCACTTTCTTTTCACGTAAAATAGCTACACTTTGTACAGTTTTAAGTGATTGTAATCCAGTTATAGTAGCACGTACCATATTAATAGGTGTGCGTGATCCAATACATTTTGATAATACGTCTGAAATACCAGCAAGTTCAAGTACTGCACGAACTGATCCACCAGCGATAACTCCAGTACCTTCTGATGCAGGTTTTAAGAATACTTCACCAGCTCCATAACGTCCTGTAATTGCGTGAGGGATAGTTGATCCACCATTAACTAAAGGTACTCTAAATACATTTTTCTTTGCAGATTCGATAGCTTTTTTAATAGCATCAGGTACTTCATTTGCTTTACCTGTTCCAAAACCTACACGTCCTTTTTTGTCACCAACAACTACTAATGCAGCAAAACGGAAACGACGTCCCCCTTTAACAACTTTAGTAACACGGTTAATAACAACTACGCGTTCTTCAAACTCTTTTTCGCGTTCTACTCTTCTTGGTCTACGTTCCATGTTCATGCCCTCCTAGAATTCTAGTCCAGCTTCTCTAGCAGCTTCTGCTAAAGCTTGGACACGTCCGTGGTAAACATAACCACCACGATCAAATACAACTTTTGAAACTTTTGCTTCTACTGCACGTTTAGCGATTTCACTACCAACTGCTTTTGCAGCTTCAATGTTACCACCGTTTGTCAATTTCATTTCAACACTTGAAGCTGCAACGATAGTTTTACCGTTAACATCATCAATTAATTGAGCATGGATATGAGCATTCGAGCGGAATACATTCAAGCGTGGGCATTCTGGAGTACCGCTGATTTTAGTACGAACTCTGATGTGTCTACGAGTTCTTTGTAAGTTTTTACTAATTTTCTTAAGCATAATATTTTTTCTCCTTTCCCACTATTTCTTAGAAGCCGTTTTTCCTTCTTTACGGCGTACGATTTCCCCTTTATAACGGATACCTTTTCCTTTATAAGGTTCTGGTTTTCTAGTAGCACGAATGACTGCTGCCATTTCACCAACTCGTTGTTTATCAATTCCATCAATAACAATACTTGTATTTGTAGGACAAGCAACTGTTAATCCAGTTTCAACATCGAAGATTACAGGATGAGAATAACCAACATTTAATGTTAAGATAGTTCCTACAACTGCAGCTTTATATCCGATACCAACGATTTCTAATTCAATTTTATAACCAGTTGTAACTCCTTCAACCATGTTGAAGATTAATGCACGAGTAGTCCCGTGTAATTGTTTCATTTGCTTAGTTTCATTTGGACGAGCAACAGTTAATACTGAATCTTCCAAATTAATTGTTAATTTTTCATTAAACTGACGTGTTAGTGTTCCCTTAGGACCTTTAACAGCCACCTCATTACCTGCTCCGATAGTAATTTCTACTTCAGCAGGAACGGTAATCGCTTTATTTCCGATACGTGACATTTTGTATTTTCCTTTCAGTTAATTACCAAACGTAGGCAACAACTTCTCCACCAACATGGTTTGCTCTAGCTTTTTTGTCTGTCATAATTCCATTAGATGTTGAGATAATTGCTATCCCTAAACCGTTAAGTACGCGAGGTACTGCATCGCTTTTAGCATAAACGCGAAGACCTGGTTTAGAAATACGTTTGATTCCACTAATAACTTTTTCGTTGTTAGCTCCATACTTTAATACAACACTAATCATTTTAGTAACTGGAGTATCTCCACTTACTGCATAAGAAGTAATATATCCTTCTTCTTTTAAAATTTTAGCGATTTCGATTTTTACCTTACTTGCAGGAATTGCTACTTCTTCGTGACGGGCTTGAACCCCATTACGAATTCTAGTAAGCATATCTGCAATTGGATCAGTCATATTCATCATAACTATATATCCTCTCTACCAGCTTGCCTTAACAACTCCAGGAATTTGCCCTTCATAAGCTAATTCACGGAAGCAGATACGACAAACTTTATATTTACGTAAAACTGAGTGCGGACGTCCACAACGTTCACAACGAGTGTATTCACGAACTTTGAATTTTTGAGGACGTTGTTGCTTATTGATCATTGCTTGCTTTGCCATTATAAAGTCCTCCTATTTAGCAAACGGCATACCCATTTCAGTAAGTAGTGCCTTAGCTTCTTCATTTGTATTTGCTGTTGTAACTATAACAATATCCATTCCACGAAGTTTGTTTACTTTATCGTAATTGATTTCAGGGAAAATGATTTGTTCTTTAACACCTAAAGTGTAGTTACCACGACCATCGAATGCAGTGTTACTAACACCACGGAAGTCACGTACACGAGGTAGTGAAATGTTGAATAATTTATCAATAAATTCATACATTTTTTCACCACGTAAAGTTACTTTACATCCGATAGGCATACCCTCACGAAGTTTGAAGTTCGCGATTGATTTTTTTGCTTTAGTAACTACTGGCTTTTGACCAGTAATTTGAGCAAGTTCATTTACAGCTTCATCTAATAATTTAGGATTAGCAATAGCATCACCAACACCAATATTAAGTACTACCTTAACAACTTTAGGTGCTTGCATTACTGAAGAGTAATCGAATTGTTTAACAAGGTTACCAACGATAACCGTATTGTATTTATCATGTAGGCGGTTCATCTATTTCTTACCCCCTTTTACTTCGTTACCACTTTTTTTATAAACGCGAATTTTATTTTCTTCGCCTTTTTTATTTGTTTCATTTTTGAATCCAACTCTACTTGTAGTTTTATTCTTTGAGTCATAAGCCATTACATTAGAAACATGTATTGGAGCTTCTTTCTCAACAATACCACCTTCAGGATTAGCTTGTGTTGGTTTGATGTGTTTTTTGATCATATTCACACCTTCAACTATAACTTTTTCACTCTTAGGGAATACAGCTGTTACTTCAGCGATAGTTCCTTTGTAATGTCCTGTGATGACTTTAACTGTATCATTCTTTTTGATTTTCATGCTAAGGTCAACCTCCTATAACACTTCTGGTGCTAAAGACACAATTTTCATAAAGTCTTTATCACGAAGTTCTCTTGCTACTGGACCAAAAATTCTTGTTCCTTTAGGTGTGTTATCATCTTTAATAACAACAGCTGCGTTGTCATCGAATTTGATATAAGATCCGTTTTCACGTCTTGCACCATATTTAGTTCTTACGATAACGCATTTAACTACGTCACCTTTTTTAACAGATCCACCTGGAGCTGCATCTTTTACTGTACAAACAATAATGTCACCGATTCTTGCAGTTTTGCGGACTGAACCACCTAAACATCTAATAACAAGAACCTCTTTAGCACCAGTGTTGTCAGCAATTTTTAATCTACTTTCATTAGAAATCATTGATTTATCCTCCTTTGGCCTAAAGTACTATAGCTTTTTCAACGATTGTAACTAAACGGAAATGCTTAGTAGCAGATAATGGACGAGTTTCCATAATTTCTACAACATCACCAATTCTAGCTTCGTTATTTTCGTCGTGAGCTTTATATTTTTTAGAATATTTTACACGTTTTTTATAAAGTGGGTGTGCTTTGTTAGAGAATACTTCTACAACAATTGACTTATCCATTTTATCTGAAACAACTTTACCACGTAATACTTTACGATTAGATCTTTCCATTAACTTGCTCCTCCTTACTTAACCTCACTAAGCTCACGCTCAGTGATAATAGTTTTAATACGAGCAATTGACTTTTTGATTTCCTTCATACGAGAAGGATTTTCTAATTGGCCAGTAGCTTGTTGAAAACGTAAGTTGAATAGTTCCTCTTTTAAAGAATCTATATCTTTTAGTAATTCACTATTACTTTTTTCTCTAATTTCTTTAATGTTCATGACTATTCCTCCTCACCTTTGCGTACAAATTTACATTTAACAGGTAATTTGTGAGAAGCTAAACGAAGAGCTTCACGCGCAATTTCTTCTGATACTCCACCAATTTCGAACATAACGCGTCCTGGTTGAACTACCGCTACCCAACCTTCAGGTGCACCTTTACCAGATCCCATACGAACTTCCATTGGTTTTTTTGTTACAGCTAAATGTGGGAATATTTTAATCCAAACACTACCACCACGTTTCATATAACGTGTCATTGCAATACGTGCAGATTCGATTTGACGGTTACTTACGTAACAACCAGAATCAGCAACTAATCCAAATTCACCAAATATGATTTCGCGTCCAGCTTTTGCACGACCTTCATAACTTAATCTGAAAGGTTTTCTATATTTTGTTCTATTAGGCATCAACATAACTATTTACCTCCATTACCGTTTGCTGCTGAAGTAGCAGGTGCTGATGCACCTTTTGTTTCAGGGCGAGGACGGCGGTCTTGACGAGGACGACGACGATCGTTACGTCCTGTAGGCATTTTAGAAGCTTCAGGTTCTTTAACCATTTGACCTGGTAATACTTCACCACGACAAATCCAAACCTTAACACCTAATTTACCAAATGTCGTATTTGCTTCAACGATTGCATAATCGATGTCGCTACGTAAAGTATGTAGAGGAACAATTCCTTCATTATACCCTTCGCTACGAGCTATATCTGCACCACCTAAGCGGCCAGAAACTTGAGTTTTAATTCCTTTTGCACCACAACGCATAGATTGTTGAATAGCTCTTTTTTGAGCTGTTCTAAAACTTGCACGTTGCTCTAATTGCTCAGCAATTTTTCTTGCAACTAAATGAGCATCTAGATCAGGATTAGCAACTTCGATTACTCGAATGTTAATTGCTTTACCTTTACAGATTTTGTCTAATTTAGCTTTTAATGCTGTTACGTTATCTCCGTTTGTACCAACGATTACACCTGGTCTTGCAGCGCGAATGATGATTTCAACACGGTTTTTAAAACGTTCAATCTCAATTCTTGAGATATAAGCGTCACGTAATTCTTTCTTTAAGAAAACACGGATAGTGTTATCTTCTATTAAATAAGTACCATAATCTTTTTCTGCATACCAACGAGATTCCCAATCACGGATAATCCCAACACGCATTCCAATTGGACTAACTTTTTGACCCATATTGTAATCTCCCTTCTAGCGCTCTTCAACCACGATAGTAATGTGGCTAGTGCGTTTTAATATTTGAGAAGCGTTTCCTTTTGCACGAGGCATGAAACGTTTCATTGTAACACCTTCATCAGCATAACATGCTTTAATAAATAATTTTGAAGCATCTTGTGCATGATTGTTTGTAGCGTTTGCTACTGCTGAACCCAAAACTTTAGCGATTGTATCAGCTGAACGATTTGGTGTAAATTTTAAAATCCCTTTTGCTTCTTCTACGTTTTTTCCGCGTACTAAATCTAGAACAAGTCTAACTTTACGAGGAGCGATACGTACTGTTTTTGCTACTGCTTTAACTTCCACGTTTTTTTCCTCCTAAGCTCTCTTATCGTCGCCATGACCACCGTTTTTGCGTGTAGGGACGAATTCACCAAGTTTATGACCAACCATATCTTCTGTTACATAAACTGGAACATGTTCTTTACCATTGTGTACTGCGAATGTGTGTTCAACGAAATTTGGGAAAATAGTTGAACGACGAGACCAAGTCTTGATTACTGTTTTCTTACCTGCTACATCTAGTGCTTCCACTTTTTTCATTAAGTGATCATCACAAAATGCGCCTTTTTTTAAACTACGACTCATATTATATTTCCTTTTCCTTTCGTCTACTTGCTGTTACAACGTCTTACGATTAATTTGTTAGACGCTTTCTTGTGCTTACGAGTTTTAACACCCATAGCTTTTTTACCCCAAGGAGTCATTGGTGCTTTACGTCCGATTGGAGTTTTACCTTCACCACCACCATGAGGGTGATCGTTTGGATTCATAACTGATCCACGAACAGTAGGTCTGATACCCATATTACGTGAACGTCCAGCTTTACCAAGGTTAACTAAGCTATGATCTTCATTTCCTACAACACCAACAGTGGCACGGCAGTTTCCTAAGATTTTTCTTACTTCACCTGATCCTAAGCGGATAGTTACATATTTTTCTTCAATACCAAGAATTTGTGCAGAAACACCAGCACTACGTGCAAGTTGTCCACCTTTTAAAGGTTTTAATTCAATATTATGAATTGTTGTACCTTCAGGTAAGTTTCTCATTTCACAGCAGTTACCAACTTTAACGTCAGTAGTAGTGCCAGAAATAACTGTTGTACCAACCGTTAATCCTTTAGGAGCTAAGATATAACGTTTTTCACCATCTGCATAGTGTAACAACGCGATGTTAGCTGTTCTATTTGGATCATACTCAATTGTTGCAACTGTTGCAGGAACGTTATCTTTATTACGTTTGAAATCGATAATACGATATAAACGTTTGTGTCCACCACCGATATGACGAGTAGTGATACGACCGTTATTATTACGTCCACCAGTTTTAGTAATACCTTTAGTAAGTGCTTTTAATGGTGTTGATGTAGTAATTTCATCAAAAACCAACACTGACATGCCACGACGACCTGGTGTCGTTGGTTTATATTTCTTAATTGCCATTGGATCTTTTCCTCCTTACGCATTTATTCCGGGAATAGCGTAGATTCTCCCGATATTTTTTTATTAAAGACTAGTCTTCAAATAATTTGATGTCTTGACCTTCAGGTAACTTAACGATAGCTTTACGAATCGCTTTAGTTTTACCAGCGTATTTTCCAACACGCTTGTCTTTAGGACGACAGTTCATGATGTTAATTTTTTCAACTTTTACACTGAATATTTGTTCAATTGCTTGACGAACTTGAGTTTTATTAGTTCCTTTTGCAACTTCAAATGTAATTTTGTTATCTTTATCCATAAGCATCATTGATTTCTCAGTGATGATAGGACGTACAATAATATCTCTAGCGTTACTCATTATGCAAATACCTCCCCAGCTTTTTGTGCCGCAGCTTCAGTAAATACGATTTTATCAGCATTTGCAATATCAAATGAATTTAATCCTTCAACTGTAAGCATCATTGCGTTAGGAATATTTCTCATTGATAAGAAAGCATTGTCGAAATCTTCTGTAATATCAACTACGAATAATGTTTTTCTTTCAAATTTGAAAGCATTCATAACATTAACGAATTCTTTAGTTTTGATTGCATCAAAGTTTAATTTATCAACAACAATCATACTATTATCTAATACTTTACAAGATAGTAATGATCTAAGTGCTAAACGACGAACTTTACGATTAAGTCTGTATGCGTAATCACGAGGCTTAGGACCAAATGCACGTCCTCCACCAACCCATTGAGGGGCACGAGTACTACCTTGTCTTGCACGACCAGTTCCTTTTTGACGCCAAGGTTTACGTCCTCCACCTCTAACCTCCATACGAGTTTTAGTAGAGTGTGTACCTTGTCTTAATCCAGCTTGTTGCATTACGATAGAATCAAACATTACTTGTTTGTTTGGTGTGATACCAAAAACTAAGTCAGCAATTTCAATTTCGCTTATTTTTTGAGCTTGTTGGTTATATAAATCAAATTGTGCCATGTCTATACCTCCTCGTTAGAAGCAACATCTTCAACAGAGTAACTTATTAGTTCTTTTGCAGGAACATTTTTAACTCTCTTAACAGTTGTTTTAATAGTTACCAAACCACGTCTAGGACCTGGGATGTTTCCTTTAATTAAAACATAATTGTTTGTTGCATCAACTTTTATAACTTCTAAATTTTGATTAGTAGTTGTGAAACCACCATGTTGACCAGCCATCATTGTACCTTTGTCGATAACACCGTTGTTACGTCCAGTAGTAGCAAGTGACCCTATATGTCTGTGATGTCCTGAACCGTGAGACTTTGGCCCGATTTTTGCGTTGTTACGCACGATTGTACCGTTGAAACCGTGACCTTTACTGATTCCAGTTACGTCTACGATATCACCAGCGGAAAAGATATCAATCTTAATTTCGCTTCCAATTTCAAGATTTGAGAACTCATTTCCACGAACTTCTCTAATATATCTTTTTGGAGCAGTGTTAGCTTTTGAAGCGTGTCCTAGTTGTGGTTTATTAGCACGTCTTTCGCTAATATCATCAAAACCTATTTGTACAGCTTCATAACCGTCTGTTGCTTTTGTTTTCTTTTGCATAACTACGTTTGGTGTTACTTCAACAACTGATACAGGAATTAATACTCCTTCAGTTGTAAACACTTGAGTCATACCAAGCTTTCTTCCTAAGATTCCTTTCATAATGTCACCTCCATCACTCTAAAGTTTGATTTCGATATCGACACCACTTGGTAATTCTAAGCGACTTAGTGAGTCGATAGTTTCAGCAGTTGGTCCTACGATTTCGATCAATCTTTTATGAGTTCTAATTTCAAATTGTTCACGTGAGTCTTTATATTTATGTACTGCACGTAATACTGTAACCACTTGTCTTTCAGTTGGTAGTGGTACTGGCCCAACAATCTTTTTTGCCCCATGTGCATTTGCAGCAGCAACGATTTTCTCGCTTGCTTGATCTAATGATCTGCTATCATATGCCTTTAGGCGGATCTTTACACTATTTTTTGCCATGAAATCATCCTCCTTCATTTCATTTCTATCTTGCGACAGATTCGCTCAATGGAAATTACCTAACTTTACCTATGACAACGTCTTTCGGTGTGTCAGCAACCTCCCACATCCATGCGAATGCCTATGTATTATATCACTTACAAGAGTAGTGCGCAAGTGTTTTTTTATATTTTGTTTTTTTCTTTACAAAGCCCTAGAAATATAGGTTTTATTAGTATATAATCTTATTGAGGTGATGAAATGTTTAATATATTTAAAAAGAAAACCGAGTTGCCAACTATTGTCGGAATACACGGTTTCGGCATAAGAAGAACAACAGAATTAAGCCCTTTGGTAGATTATTTCGAAAAACTTGGCTATAATGTCATTTGTCCCGTTATTTTTGATTTAACAAACGAAGATGATAATGATATGAATTCATGGATTTTTCGTTGCGAGGAAGTAGTTGATAATCTATTAAAAGATAATAAACAAGTTATTTTAGTAGGATTTTCTATGGGTGGCGTTATTGCTAGTAAAATTGCTGCAGAAAAGCACATCAAAAAACTTATACTAATTGCACCCGCTTTTACTTATTTAACATTCAATAACGCCGTTAACTTTTTGTCAAAGTCAGTCAATTTACAGGATAGCAAAAACAAGCAATCTGAAATACCATCTACTTTCTTTAAAACTTTTACCACAATCGTTGATACATACAAAGATAAAATAAACAACATTATATCTCCATGTTTAATTATTCACGGTATTGAGGATGAAGTTATACCATATAATTCATCATGCAAGGTCATAAAAAAAATCAAAAACTCAAATGCACATCTAATTATTTTAGACAGTTGCAAGCATAGAGTTCTTGATGATCAAAAATACAGTAGATTAGCATTGGAAAACATCAATCTATTTATTAATAATAAACTATAAAAATTCCTTTAATTCAATTAGATGTTCAACGGATAATCCCGGGACATCTTTTTTATTGTTTCTATTTACAAAAATCGCGCTTAAACCGGCTTTTTTTGATGCTTCTATATCAAACGCGTAATTATCTCCAATATAAACACATTCATTTGGCTTAAGATTCAGTTTTTTTACAACATAATCATATATTCTTAAGTCTGGCTTATGAATACCAACCTCTCCAGACACTAAACTAAATTCAAAATTATGTAATATATTTGTTGCACTTAACTTTCTTCTTTGAGAAACAGCATTACCGTTCGATAATATCGCCAAACGATATTTTGGTTTAAGATATGCAACAATTTCTAAAACGTCATCAAATAAATAAACATCATTACCACTAATACTAGACCAATATTCATTTAATTCATCAGATGTCATTGAAGTTACCTGATATTTTTCGCAATAATTCGCAAAAGTTACACTACGTGAAACAATTCCGTTATCATCCCAAATCAATATATCTCTAATTGCATCATTTATTAAATCTTTCTTATCTGTTGGTAATGTTTCGATTATTTTTTCATTAAGCATTTCAACAAATGCCTTTTGTCTATTTATTAATGTATTATCTAAATCAAAAATTACTGCTTTTATATTCTCCATGTAATTAATCCCTCATCTATTTGTCTTTCCATTATAATGAAAATGTATTATATTTCACTATTTTTACTATTAAACCTATCTTTTATATAATAATAAGCTTGCACATCAGTTGCGGAAATATATGGTTGAACAAGGATGAACGACAACCCAAATGTGAACGGCACAGCAATTGTCGCTAGTAATATCCAACCAAAAAATGAAATATTCAATACAAACAACTCAAATTTGTAGCCTTTTGTCATTTCTTCTGAAAGTTTTAGCGCTTCTTTAGAATTTAAATTTGGATTTTCTAAAATAATATATGGGACAAAGTAATAAGCATACGCCTTAATAAATCCCGGAAAAAGCAATAATAGCGACCATAGAAAAATTTTAATCGTCATCCGAAGCATAACCATACAATTATTCATATAATTATTCTTAAAAGGCAAAAAAACATCTTTTAATACACATTTTCCGTTTTTTGCATTCATATGAATATTCACTACACCCACCACTAATGGCGCATAAATAAAAGTAGACCACAGAAAAGTAATGATTAAAATAATTGGTGCTATATCTAAAGCTTTTTGATAATCTACATTGAAATTCATTCCAAAAACCGTCACACTAGCAACGAATGTCTCATAATCAATTGAAAAATTGAAAATGCCAAAAAACCACATAATTATTGCCGCTGACAACAGCACAAAATATTTGTTTTTCAAAACAACTTTTGCACTTGCCTTTAATTCACTTCTTTCCCACATGATAATTCCTCCGTTTGCATATCATTGTAACATATTAACTCTAAATATTCTAATACACATTTTTAATATATCGCTGATATCTTATGTACCTTTATAATTAAAAAACAAAATGGACTGCATTTCACACACTAAAATACAATATATGTTCAAATATAAAAAAAGAAGACCGAAGTCTTCTAATTATTTATTAAATATAAATTATTTAATGATTTCTGTAACGTTACCAGAACCTACAGTACGTCCACCTTCACGGATAGAAAATTTTGTTCCAAGCTCAACAGCGATTGGACAAATTAATTCAACTTCCATTTCAATGTGGTCCCCAGGCATAACCATTTCAGTTCCTTCTGGTAAACGGATTACTCCAGTTACGTCAGTAGTACGGAAATAGAATTGTGGGCGGTAGTTAGTTACGAATGGAGTATGACGTCCACCTTCTTCTTTAGATAAAACATAAACTGCAGCTTTAAATAAAGTATGAGGAGTAACTGAACCAGGTTTAGCTAATACTTGTCCACGTTCAACTTCTTCACGGTTAACACCACGAAGTAAAGCTCCGATGTTGTCTCCAGCGTTAGCAAAGTCTAATAATTTACGGAACATTTCGATTCCTGTAACAACAGTCTTTTTAGTGTCATGAATACCGATGATTTCAACTTCTTCAGAAAGTTTTAATAATCCACGTTCAACACGTCCTGTAGCAACAGTTCCACGTCCAGTAATTGTGAAAACATCTTCAATTGACATTAAGAAAGGCTTGTCGTCTTCACGAGCTGGTGAAGGAATATATGTATCAACAGCTTCCATTAATTCATCAATTCTTGGAGTCCACTCAGGGTCTCCTTCAAGAGCTTTAAGAGCTGATCCACGGATAACTGGAGCATTATCTCCATCAAATCCATATTCAGATAATAATTCACGTACTTCCATCTCAACAAGATCGATTAATTCTTCATCATCAACCATGTCGCATTTGTTTAAGAATACAACGATGAATGGAACACCTACTTGACGAGAAAGTAAGATATGTTCACGTGTTTGAGGCATAGGTCCATCAGTAGCAGCAACAACGATGATTGAACCATCCATTTGTGCAGCTCCCGTGATCATATTTTTGATATAATCGGCATGTCCTGGGCAGTCAACATGAGCATAGTGACGAGCTTCTGTTTCGTACTCAACGTGAGCAGTATTAATAGTGATACCACGAGCTTTTTCTTCAGGTGCTCCATCGATTTGGTCGTAAGCTCTTGCTTCAGCCATACCTGATTTTGCAAGGTGATTAGTGATTGCTGCAGTTAATGTTGTTTTACCGTGGTCTACGTGACCAATAGTACCAACGTTAACATGCGTTTTAGTTCTGTCAAATTTAACTTTTGCCATTTTGTAATTCCTCCTATTAGTTTATATTTTGTGCAATATGCACTTACATTTTAAATCAAATAACAGATAAAATCAATATTTTTTTATTCTTCAGATGATTTTTTTGCAACTTTTTCAGCGATGCTCTTAGGCACTTCTGAATAATGGTCCATAGTCATAGTATAGTTACCACGACCTTGTGTGAATGAACGTAAGTCTGTAGAATATCCGAACATTTCTGAAAGTGGTACAAATGATCTAACAACGATAGCATTTGCTCTTTCTTCTTGATCTCTGATTTGTCCACGACGTTTTGTAATATCACCCATTACTGAACCTAAGTAATCAGTTGGAGCCGTAACTTCAACACTCATAATTGGTTCTAATAATACAGCTTTACATTTTTTAGCAGCAACTTTTAATGCCATTGAAGCAGCAATTTTATATGCCATTTCACTTGAATCGACATCATGATAAGAACCGTCAAATAAAGTAGCTTTAATATCAACAACAGGGAATCCGAATTGAAGTCCGTTGTTTAAAGCAGCTTTTAAACCTTCGTATGCTGGTTTAATATATTCACGAGGAACTGTTCCACCAACAACTGCATCAACCCATTCAAATCCTTTACCTTCTTCATTAGGCTCGAATTTGATCCAAACATGTCCATATTGTCCACGTCCACCAGATTGACGTACAAATTTACCTTCACACTCAGCAGATTCTCTGATTGTTTCACGGTAAGCAACTTGAGGGGCACCAACATTAGCTTCAACTTTGAATTCACGTCTCATACGATCAACAAGGATGTCTAGGTGAAGTTCACCCATTCCTGCGATGATTGTTTGACCAGTTTCATCATCTGTATATGTTTTAAAAGTTGGATCTTCTTCTGCAAGTTTAGATAATGCAAGACCCATTTTATCTGAGTCAGCTTTTGTTTTAGGCTCAACTGACATCTGAATAACAGGATCTGGGAAATTCATAGATTCTAAGATAATTGGAGATTTTTCTTCACAAAGAGTATCACCAGTTGTTGTAACCTTAAGTCCAACAGCAGCAGCGATGTCTCCAGCATGTACTTCTTCAATTTCTACACGGTGATTAGCATGCATTTGTACAAGACGCCCGAAACGTTCACGAGTATCTTTTGTAGCATTAGTAATATAACTACCTGATTTTGCAGTACCTGAGTACACGCGGAAGAAAGTTAATCTTCCTACAAATGGGTCAGTCATAACTTTAAATGCTAAAGCAGCAAATGGAGCTTTATCATCAGAAGGTCTAGTTTCTATTGTACCATCTTCAAGTGTACCCTCAATAGCTGGTACATCTAAAGGTGATGGAAGGTAATCAATTACTGCATCAAGCATTAATTTAACACCTTTATTTTTGTATGCAGAACCACATAATACTGGGAAGAATTCACATTCGATAACACCATTTCTGATAGCAGTTTTGATGTCTTCTACTGTTGGCTCTTCTCCGTCAAGAACTTTCATCATCAATTCTTCATTGAAGTCAGCAACCATTTCGATTAGTTCATAACGTGTTTTTTCTACAAGTTCTTTCATATCTTCAGGAACTTCAGTTATAGTAACTTCATTTCCTAAATCATCTTTATAAACGTGACATTTTCTTTCCAATACATCGATAATTGCGCTAAAAGTATTTTCAGCACCAATTGGTAATTGAATTGGACAAGCTTTTGCCCCTAAACGATCTCCAATAGTATCAACTGCCATTTGGAAATCAGCTCCTGTTGCATCCATTTTATTACAAAATACGATACGAGGAACTTTATAAGTTGTAGCTTGGCGCCAAACTGTTTCAGTTTGAGGTTCAACTCCAGCTTTAGAGTCTAATACTGTAACAGCACCATCTAATACACGTAGTGAACGTTCAACTTCAACAGTGAAGTCAACGTGACCTGGAGTATCGATAATGTTGATGCGGTGACCCTTCCATGCAGCTGTTGTTGCAGCTGATGTTATTGTAATACCACGTTCTTGCTCTTGAGCCATCCAGTCCATTTGAGAAGCTCCATCATGAGTTTCCCCAATTTTGTGAGTTTTCCCTGTATAGAAAAGAATACGCTCAGTAGTAGTAGTTTTACCAGCATCAATATGAGCCATGATACCGATATTACGTGTATTTGCTAGTGCGAATTCGCGTTCCATCTATGGTGTCCCCTTTCCTACCAGCGGTAGTGAGCAAATGCTTTATTTGCTTCAGCCATTCTGTGAATATCATCTTTTTTCTTAACAGATGCTCCAGAACCATTAGCTGCATCAATAATTTCATTAGCTAATCTTAACTCCATTGTTTTTTCATTACGAAGTCTTGAATAGTTTACTAACCAACGTAACCCTAAAGTTAAACGTCTTTCCTTAGAAACTTCAACAGGAACTTGATAGTTTGTTCCACCTACACGACGAGCTTTAAGCTCTAAAAGTGGCATAATATTTTCTAAAGCTTTTTCGAATACTTCCATTGGTTCACGACCAGTTTTTTCTTCTATGATATCGAAAGCATTGTAAAGTATAGTTTGTGCAATTCCACGTTTTCCGTCAATCATTACTTTGTTGATTAAACGAGTAACAAGTTTTGAATTGTAAATTGGATCTATAAGTACATCTCTTTTCGCAATATAACCTTTTCTTGGCATTTTATTTTCCTCCTTACTTAGTTAGTTACTTAGCTGCTTTTGGTCTTTTTGTTCCGTATAAAGAACGAGATTGTCTACGTTCGCTAACACCTGCGCAGTCAAGTGTTCCACGGATAATGTGATATCTAACTCCTGGTAAGTCTTTAACACGACCTCCACGAATTAAAACAACACTATGTTCTTGTAAATTGTGTCCGATTCCAGGAATGTAAGCTGTAACTTCCATACCATTACTTAAACGAACACGAGCGTATTTACGAAGTGCTGAGTTTGGTTTCTTAGGTGTCATTGTTCCTACACGTGTACAAACTCCTCTTTTTTGTGGTGAAGAGATTTCTGTTACTACACGTTTCTTAGAGTTATATCCTCTATTTAAAGCTGGTGATTTTGATTTCCAAACTTTATTTGTACGACCTTGACGAACTAATTGATTAATTGTTGGCATACTGTTTCTCCTTTCAAGATTTGTGCACACACATCCAAGTGTGTCATACTTTAGCCTAATAATAAGTTCCCTTACGGAACCCTAGTATCGCTAAGCTTTAACATAATATCACTATTGATTTTTAAAGTCAATCTTTTTCAATAAATATTACAACTTTTTTTATTTTTATTTATTATATATATAAATAAGGGGATAAAAGAAATTATTATCGCTTTTATCCCCTTATTTTATCCAATAACCAAAATTACACTATTACACAACACTAACATAAATAATCCCTTTAGCCTTAGTTAAATCATTAAATAATTGATTAGTTTTATCTTTATCTTCCATTTGTATTGTTATAACGGCATATTTATTAGCATCTACATCAAACCCTGAGAATAGATCATGATCTACACATATCACTTCAGCATTACTTTCTTTTATTACTTTGATAAGTTCGCCTAAATTTAAATGGTTATTGTATCCTAGATTAAATTTTATCGTATCACTTGCATCATCGATCTTTAATTTAGTAAATAAATTCATAATTACAACTTCCATTAAAGCAGCAACAAATGCCCCAACATAAAAACCTGCACCTATCGCAATACCAACACATGCACTAAACCAAATACCTGCAGCAGATGTCAATCCTTTTATTTGATTCTTCCCTGTAACTAATATTGTTCCAGCACCTAAAAACCCAATCCCACTTATTACTTGAGCAGCCATCCTTGTTATATCACTCTGTCCGTATTTAATATTGCAAAATTCCCCAGTAAGCATCACTAGTGAAGCGCCAATACACACTAAAGAATGAGTCTTAACTCCGGCAGGACTTCCTTTTTTTGATCTGTCATACCCAATTATTACACCGATAATCAAAGAAGAAAACAACCTAAACATTACAGAGTATAAATTATAGTTCTGTAATATATCTATAACTTTCACAAAAACCCCTCTATTCTATATATATATATTATATGTTCGCTATTTTTTTTAATTATATATTCACAGAAATACAAAACTTTAAACATAACAATAATTTTTCTTAAATAAATCTATTATCATTAATATTACCTATAAAAAACAATGTTATATATAACTGTCTCATTAGCTACTAACCAATACCACCTAAAATAATCCCTAAAATTAAAACAATCAATGTTATTGCAACATAAATATATTTACCTGTATTATAATATAAGTTACCTTTAGCCTTTTTTGCATTTAAATTGATTTCACACATTAATTTATTTTTAGGCAAAATATAAAAAATAACAACCGCCCCTAATAACGCACCAAACGGAACAATATATATTGTAACCAAATCCATCCAAAGACCTAGCACATCAACATTTTCAATAAATATACCAACACCAAAAGTTAAAATACCAATTATTATTACTGCTTTTTTACGACTAATATTAAGTTGAGTAATACAAGCCTCACTCGCCACTTCTAGCATATTAACTAAAGATGTAATTCCTGCAAATAATACTGAGGTAAAAAAGACAATAGCAAACAATTCTCCCATAGGCATTTGAGCAAATACTTTAGGCATTGTTATAAACATTAAACTCGGCCCCGCTGTCGGATCCATACCAAACGCAAAAATTGCAGGTATAATTACAAAACTAGCTAAAAGTGCTGCAGAAGTATCTAAAATTGCTGTTACTATTGATAATTTCACAACATCTTCTTTTTTACTTAAATAACTTCCATAAATTATCATTCCAGATGCAGCAATCGATAGAGAAAAGAACGCTTGCCCCATCGCCATAATCCATGTCATTGGATTAAGTAAAAACTCCCATTTAGGTATGAACAAATATTTATATCCTTCAATTGCACCTGGCAAAAACGCAACTCTAATTGCTATAATTAAAAACAATATAAAAAATGTCGGCATCATAAACTTTGAAATCTTTTCGATACCTTTTAAAACACCACTTCCAATGATAAGCATTGTAGCCACAATTGCAATTAAGTGAAAAGGAATACTACCAAAAGAGTTTGAAATTTGTGAGAAAAAGATATCTGATTCCACTAAGAACATACTTCCATCTATAGAACCCAATAAATACCTAAAAACCCAACCTACAATTACTGCATAACCTATAGCAATCCCAACAGTACCAACCATAGGAATACATCCAACAATGGCTCCATGTTTTTTACCTTTTTCTTTAAATGCAAAATCAAATGAACCAACAGGTCCTGTAGACGTTAATCTACCAAATGCAAACTCACTAGAAAGACCTACATAGGCGAATAGTGCCACAAACAAAAAATATGGCAACAAAAACGCCGCACCACCGTATTGTCCAACACGATATGGGAACATCCAGATATTACCCATCCCCACAGCCGATCCAACAGCAGCTAAAACAAATGTAAACTTTGATGAAAATTTAGTTTTTTCCATACTTTTCCCCTTTCAAGTAATGATTATAACTATAACACGCCTATATCGCTTTTACAACAAATGATATTTATTGCATAACCTATCATTATAGTTTTATTTTATAATTAACATAAAAAAAACTTCTAACGATTTCTCGACAGAAGTTTTATAGATTAATTAATCAGCAGATACAGCAATTCCAGGCCCCATTGTTGTAGATACAGTTACACTTGTCATGTAAGTACCTTTTACAGCTGATGGTCTAGCTTTTGCAATAACACCATGAATAGCATTAAAGTTCTCAACTAAAGCTTCAGTTGTGAATGAACATTTTCCGATTAAACAGTTAATGTTTCCTTCTTTGTCAACACGGTATTCTACTTTACCTTTTTTGATTTCAGAAACAGCGTTAGCAACATTCATTGTAACAGTTCCTGTTTTTGGATTAGGCATTAAACCTTTAGGTCCTAAAATCTTACCTAATTTACCAAGTTGAGCCATCATGTCTGGAGTTGCAACGATAATATCGAAATCAAACCAACCTTTTTTGATGTCTTCAAGAATTTCTTTACCACCAACAAAATCTGCTCCAGCATCTTTTGCTTCTTGCTCTTTAGCACCTTGAGTTACTACAAGAACTTTTTGAGAACGTCCAGTTCCGTTTGGAAGAACCATAGCTCCACGAATTTGTTGATCAGCATGACGAGGATCAACATTCAAATTAATTGCAAGTTCAACAGAAGCATCAAAATTAGCAACATTTGTTTTTTGTGCTAAAGCAATTGCTTCTTCAACACTATATGTTTTTGTGCTGTCTACAAGTTTAGCAGCCTCTAAATATTTTTTACCATGTTTAGCCATTTAATTATCCATCCCTTCAACAACTACACCCATGTTGCGTGCAGTTCCTGCAACGATACGCATTGCAGCTTCAACATCATTAGCATTTAAATCTGGTAATTTATATGTAGCGATTTCTCTACATTGATCAGCAGTTATAGTACCAACTTTTGTTGTTTTAGGACTTCCAGAACCAGATTTGATTCCAGCAGCTTTTTTAATTAAATCTGATGCAGGTGATGTTTTAAGGATAAATGTAAATGATTTATCTTCAAACGCTGTAATAATTACAGGTACATTGTCCCCCATTCTGTCACGAGTTGCATCGTTAAATGCAGTACAGAATTTAGGCATGTTAATTCCAGCAGATGCTAGGGCTGGTCCCGGTTTAGCTCCACCAGCTGGGAATACCAACTTAGCGACTTTAGCGACTCTTTTACTCACAAGACTTACCTCCTTATTTTGATTGCTTGTGCAGTGGTAAACGAATTAGTCAATTCTACCACGCAATATTAAAAGCACTACACGAGTGCTTTAATATCATACATCAGTTATATCAATACTGCAAGTCTTTTATACATAATTTATTTCAAGACCGCCAAAAGCAACACTTCCATTGATATATAGTGTAGGTGAATTTTCATTATGATTAGCATATCGATCATTAATTTCAACACCTGCCATAAATTGGCTTGTATTCACAACTACATTCCAATGTTTTGGAACATACATTTTAACCTCGCCAAAATTTAAATTTAAATTAACATGTGCACTTTCTTTGATAATCGCATTATCAAAATATAAAATAGCACTCGCAAAAGATGTTTTTATATTTGCTGTTTTGAAATCTTGAGAGTTGATATATCGTACACTTTCTGTAAAACTAACAGTTTCATTAATTACACTACCACTATTACTTGAATAATCTTCATAGTCATTTGAATCTTTATAATATGATTTGTTTCTTTTATCCCAATTATATCCCCATCTATTATTAAAGTTTCCTTTAAATTTAGACTTTCTATCTTTAACTCCAATAATATTCATTCCTACCGATATCATTCCTGCTGCAAAAAATATTGGCCATGGTGAAATTGCTTCAATTTCAAGTTCACTTGCAAACATTATCGCTAAAAATGCAATCGAAAATACAATCATTGAATACTTACCTTTAAAGATACTTTCAATTAATATATAAACCAAAAATATTGATCCAAATACTTTAAACATATTAAAATCCGCAATAATATCCATCCCACTTAACAACATCATTATTGAACCTACTATCAAAAAAACTCCAAATATTTTACTTTTATTCATTTTATCTTCCTCTACTTTCTTGTAGTTTTTCTTTCATACTTTTATAGTAAACTCTGGTTACATATATTTTCTTATGAGAATTTTTAAATATTACTAAGTTACTAGAATAAATATTTTTTTCAATTGCATATATTTGATCAATATTTATAACCGTTGATTTTGATATTCTTGTGAAATTGTTTTTCAACATTTCTTCTAATTCATAAAGCTTCATCTTAATATAATATACATCATCGACTGTATGAGCACAAACCTCAGTATTTGTTGTTTCAAAGAAAAGTATATCTTTAGTATCGATGTAGTATTCCATATCATTTTTACTCAAGCATATTTTATTACTTTCTTGCTTCAAGTTTTTAATATGCTTTTGCAACAAAATAATTTCATCGCTAAGTTCACGACATTTAACAATAATTTCATCTTCCACAAGTGTTTCATCTATCACTAATTTAACTTTCATTTGATCACCCCCATAACTTAACTACATTTTACGCAAAGTTACTATATTAAACAATAGATTTTATGTAAGTGACATCATTTTACAATTAAGTGGCTATTTTTCTTAATTAAAAGAATGAATTGATTGATCATTTATAAAAATTACCAATTTAAATATTGAATATTCAGTTATACTTATTCCATAAACCAATTATATATAAGAAAAGATATTACCTAGGCAATATCTTAATTTATTTGTCCAACTTACTGAACTAACTACATAAATACCATTTATTTTAATCTTCTTTAAAATAAAATAAGTCTTCAAACTTAGTATCTAATGCCGCACATAAAACTAAAGCAAGTTTAGAACTACATACAAATTGCAACGTCTCAATTGAACTTATTGTATTTCTTGATACTCCTACCATGCTTGCTAAATCACTTTGTGACATCTTCAATATCGCTCGTCTTTCTTTTAAGCGATTGTATAAAACTAATTCATCTTTTTCCATATCGCTCCCACTACTTTATTATAAAGTACCAACTAATTATAGTTATTTTGTATCTATATTATCAACTCAATTGAAAATATATAAATCACATTTCCTAACAATTATTATAATGCTTATTAATCTATTAGACAAGCGCATCATTATATTGATATCATATATAATTACTATATAAATATTCTAACAAAAAACACAATAAGCCCTAACATACAAAATAATGACCAAACAAGACTCTTAGGTTTTCTATAGGCATAGAAATAATACCCGCTTGATACGGCTTGATATAAAACTAAAGGTACCATCATAAAAGAGCTTAGTTTATATGTTTCTCCTAAAAATAAAACAGTACCATCAACACCAAAATACTGAAAAAACCCAAACAATAGTGCTAATGAAGTTATAGCATAAATCGCTAATTCACTTGCTCTTTTTTCAACACTTCTTTTATATTCATCATTATTCTTACAATCATTAATGTTCCTTTTTAAGATTTCATCTTTATTCATTTGATTACCTCCTATTTTATATTTATGTTTTAAAGTAGATATAAAAATCTTAAAATAAATAAACTCCATACAACCACCCGAAATAAGCTAGATTTTTTCTTCAACATCTTAAACCTAATAGTTCCTTTAACCACTCCACACAATGCCATTAAAAACACGATGAACGAAGTTAAACTACAAGTTACATTTAGAAAGCTTATTGTTCCATCAGCTCCAGCAAATGTTAAGAAAACAAAAACAACCGCTAGTGCATAAAGTGTATACTGCGCAACCTTCAATTCAACACTAATTAAATATTCATCTTGGCTTTTATCATTTTTTTGACTCCTTTTTAAAATATCATCTTTGTTCATTGTTTATCCTCTTTTCTAGTTTATAACGTCCATATTATCTAACATCAAAATAAATCTACTAAAACTACACCAAATAATATAAGACTAATACATGTGATAAAAAATATAGCAATATACAAATCTTTCTTTTCTTTTAAAACTGAATAATAATACAAATAATAAACTATAAAAAATATATAAATTGGTAATTGAACAATTTCATTAATTTCCCAACTTATATTTAAAAACATAATTGTTGGTAATTCTGGATTACTTAAACCAATTGTAAAAAATATACTAACAAATAAAATAGCAAATAATGAATATTTATATGCATTAATCTTTACCTTCATTAAATATTCATCGTTGTCTTTACAATCTTTGATATTTCTTTTTAGTATTTCACCCTTATTCATATAAGCACCGCCCTTGCCAAGTTTACTTGGTATCTAAATATTAACATATACCAAGCTAGCTTATCAATAATTTATAAGTTTATTAATATATATTTCAAATAAAAGAATCCTCTAAAGATTTCAGCATAATACTGATTCTTTATAGGATTCTTATTTTTTAATTTTTATAGCTAATTTTTAGTAATCGCCTTGTGCAATCATTGCTTCTATTACTTTTTCCATACCAGCAATATTAGCTGAAGCTACATAGTTTTTACTATCTAGATCATAACGTTGCATAGCAGTTAAACATTGTTCATGAATACTTGCCATAATTTGTTGTAATTTTTCATCAACCTCTTCAAATGTCCAACTTAATCTCATTGAATTTTGTGTCATTTCTAATGCCGAAGTTGCAACACCACCAGCATTTGCAGCTTTACCTGGCGCAAAGATTACTCCATTTTCTAAATATACTTTAATTGCTTCATTATCATTTGGCATGTTTGCGCCTTCACCAACTAAGATACATCCATTATCAACTAATTGCTTAGCTCTTGTTTCATTAATTTCGTTTTGTGTAGCGCAAGGTAAAATAAATTCTGCTTTAATATTTGCATCATATATTGAACCTTCAAAATATTCTCCACTATTTGCAAGTGTTGGATATTCACTTAAAGACACTCTAAGTTGCTCTTTTATATTTTTAACTACATCAAGATTAATATTATTATCAATGATATAGCCTTTCGAATCACTCATTGCTACAACTTTAATACCATATTCCTGCGCTTTTTCGCAAGCATAAATTGCAACATTCCCACTACCTGAAACAATTGCCTTTTTATTAGCCATTTCGATATTGTGATATTCACAGATTTCCTTAACAAAATAAATTAATCCATAACCTGTAGCTTGTTTTCTCGCTAAAGAACCACCATAGCTAAGTCCTTTACCTGTTATTACACCACGTTCAGACATTTTTTTGATACGACGATATTGCCCAAATAAAAATCCAATTTCACGTGCACCTGTACCCATGTCTCCAGCAGGAACATCGACATCAGGTCCAATGTGAGAATATAATTCTGTCATAAAGCTTTGACAAAATCTCATGATTTCATTATCGCTTTTTCCTTTAGGGTTAAAATCGCTTCCACCTTTACCACCACCAATAGGCAATGTAGTTAGGGCATTTTTAAATACCTGTTCAAAACCTAAGAATTTCAATACTCCAAGATTTACAGATGGGTGCAATCTTAACCCACCTTTATAAGGTCCTAATACTCCACTAAACTGAACTCGGTATCCACGGTTTACATGAATTGTCCCAAGATCATCCATCCAAGGTACTTTGAACTGTAATATTTTTTCTGGTTCGCAAAGTCTTTCTAGGATAGCCATTTTTTCATATTCAGGATATTTTTCAAATATAACTGAAGTTGATAGTAAAACTTCTTTTAAAGCTTGTATAAATTCTGGCATACTTTTATCTTTTATTTCGTATTCACTTATTACTCTTTCAACATATTTCATAATAATCCTCTTTTCTTATTCTATTTTAACTTATTTTTCATAAATTATAAATAAAAACTACTAACATATTATATGCTAGTAGTTAATTTTTAGATAAAATCTATTTTTTGTAAGTCATCGTATGAGATTTCTGTTGGTGTTTCACGACCAAATAAAACACATAATACTGTAGCTTCACAATTTTCATTGCTCATTGACTCAACTACACCTTCGATATTAATTAATGGACCAGTCAAAACCTTAACGCGATCTCCAACAGTGAAGTCAACATTAATTTTCTTCTCGCCAACACCAATTCTACGTAAAATTGATTCGATTTCTTCAGGAGATACTGGGAACGGTTTAGCTCCACCACCTGATGATCCGATAAATCCTGTAACTCCTGGTGTATTACGAACTACATACCAAGCTTCATCCGTCATAATCATTTGAACGAATAAATACCCTGGAAATAAGTTTTTCGCTTTTTCAACAGGCTTACCATTTTTATACTCAACTTCAGTTTCTTCAGCAACTAATATTTTAAACATAAACTCACTAATACCCATTGAATCAACACGTCTTTGTAAGTTTTCTTTTACACGATTTTCATGTCCTGCGTACGTATTAACAACGTACCACTGTTTGTCTTCCATTTATATTTACCTAACCTATTCCTATCATCTTTAAAAAGAATGAAATTAGAAATTCACAAGCTACAAAAAACACACCAAAAGCAACTGTAAATGCGATTACTTCTGTTGAATGTTCAACTAAATCTTTTGTTCTAGGCCAGCGAATACGTTTTACTTCTTTTGCAATACCACTTAAACTAAACCATTTCAACATATAATACCCTCCTATTTTGTTTCTTTATGTACTGTATGTTCGTTACAATTTTTACAAAATTTATTAAGTTCTAATCTCTCTGTTTGAGTCTTTTTATTACGACTAGTCGTATAATTACGTGATAGACATATAGTACATGTCAAAATTACTCTATCTGTTTTTGCCATTATTAAAACACCTCCGTCACTAATTATGCTTATTCACTTTACCATATCGAGAAATTTTAGTCAAACTACTAATGCATTATTCCTGATAAATACTTCTAATAATTCGTCTTTTTATACTTTGACAGCGATTATCATATGTTTTTTTACTAATTCCAATTAAATCGGCAGCTTGTTGATACGATAAATCCGCATTCATCATTTGCCATATTTTTTGATCTTGTTCACTTAAATCCATTATAAACGAATTAACTTTTCTTACAGAATCATTATATCTTGTACGATATTCAGGCTCAAGCATTTTATCTTTACACCTAATATTGTCAACAAGATAGCTTTGTTCGTCTTCACCAATCATCATATCTAAAGACATCATCCCAACAGCTCTTTGAACATATTGGTGTTTGTATCTTTGAAATCCCATCATCTTACGCTTAACACAAACTGTTAGGTAAGTAAGAAATGAACATCCTTGATCATCCCGAAAACTTTTTACAGCCTCATAAAATCTTAATTTACATTCTTGAATGCAGTCTTCTTTAGAAACACCACATGGATCTGTACGATAAATACTATCAACAAGATAAACTATGTATGCTTCATACTTGCAACTAAGCTCATTAAAAGCAAGATCATCACTTTGATAAATTAAATATAACAATTCATAATCGTTTAATTCTTTATAATTTCTTTTAGCCATAAGCTTTCTCCTATACTGGATTACGCTTGCTGTTTATTTCATACAAGCAAATTGCACAAGCAACTGATGCATTTAATGAAGATATACTACCTTTCATAGGTAGGTTGATCATTTGATCGCAGTTTTTCTTAACTAGTTGAGAAATTCCATTCCCCTCAGACCCTATAACTAAAACAACAGGAGTATCATATTTTGGAGTACGATAATCAACTGAGTTTTGCGCATCTGTTCCATAAGCCCAAAAACCTGCATTTTTAAGTGTGGCAAGTGTTGCAGATAAATTCACTACCTCACATACTGGAACTGTTTCAATAGCACCTGTAGATACTTTAGCTACTGTTGCATTTAATCCTACAGAATTATTTTTCTTAAAGATAACTCCATCAGCATCAATTGCATCACATGTTCTTAAAATAGCACCTAAATTATGAGGATCTTCTAATTGATCAAGCATAACAATTAATGGTTGCTTTTTGTTTTTACACTTCGCAAGTAATTCTTCTACAGATACTGTTTTATAATCTTCAATTTCCGCAACAATTCCTTGGTGCTTATTTCCACTAGCTAACTTATCTAATACTTTACGCTCACAAATCTCAAAATTAATATTACTAGCCTTAACTACATAACTTAATTTTTGATCATTTAAATCCTTCATTAAAAATATTTTTGTTATTGCTTTTCTTTGCCCTATTCTTTCAACAATAAGGTTTTTACCATAGATATATTGTGCCATATTATTCTCCCATCCAAGTCTTAACATCTTCCCAAAATACTGTCAATTTAGTTTCTTTTTTTTCAATATACCAATAACCAATCAAAGCTTCAAAGCCTGTTGATGCACGGTATGTTTTTACGTCAGTATTTTTTGGAATGCTATCACTTTTAAAATTACGACCACGCTTGTAAATCTCTAAATCTTTTTCATCAAAATAATTCAATTCTTCAAAATGTCTAAATATTCTAACTTGTGACTTTGCACTTACATAATTAATACTATTAACTTGTAAGTCCTTAGCTTTTGTTAAACCTTGTTCAATTAAATATTCTCTTACTAAAAGTGACCAAACTGCATCACCTAAATAAGCAAGTGTACTCCCTGTAAGTTCTGATACTTTCATTATAGCACACCCTTTTCTACAAGAATATTTCTAAGTTTATCGGCATTGTCAAAATCCTTAGCTTTTTTGTAAGCTACCCATTGTTCATACATTAAAATCTCTTCATCATTTAAACAAATATTTTTCACGCTGATTCCTAATACATCAAGCATTTTAATGACACTATTGATATAAACTTTAAGGCTAGTTAAATCATCATCATTTGCTCTAATTAATGAATTAATTTTTTTAACACTATCAAATATTTGTGCGTAAGCATTTGCAGTATTTAAGTCATTAGACATTTCGCTAATAAATTTATCATAATCTTCATTAATTTCATCATCTAACTTATAACGACTTATCGCTAATTTTACCTGTCCAAGTTTTAGAGCAGTTTCAACTTTACTTAATTCTTTTTTTGCAGTTTCAATTGTTTCATCGCTAAAGTTTAATTCACTACGATAATGTGTTCCAAGCATTAACCATCTCACAACATTAGTACCTAGTAAATCTACAATATCTTTTGCCCAACGAACATTTCCAAGTGACTTACTCATTTTTTCACCGTCAATATTAATCATAGCATTATGCATCCAAAAGTTTGCTAATTCATGTTTTTGAAAAGCACATGATTGCGCAATTTCATTATCATGATGTGGAAAGCGTAAATCCATACCTCCACCATGTATATCAATCATATCAGCAAATACATCCTTAATCATAACAACACATTCAGTATGCCAACCCGGACGACCTGTTGACCATGGGCTATCCCACTTTAATCCTTTTTCAGTTTTTTTCCACAGCGTGAAATCTGAAGGATTAACTTTTTTAGTATTCTCATCTATTCTTGCGCCGACTAATAAATCTTCTATTTTTTGTTTTGATAAGACCCCATAGTTATCAATACTTGTAACACTAAAGTATACATCCCCTTGTGATTCATATGCATTTCCACTTTCCACAAGGCTATTGATGAAACTAATAATTTTATCCATAACCTGCGTTACTTTAGGTGTTGCATATAATGGTAGTGTATTAAGTTCATCCCTAAGTTTACTATATGCATCAATATAACGTTGTGAAATAACTGATTCACTGACATTTTCTTCTTGTGCTTTATTGATAATTTTATCGTCTACATCTGTAAAGTTTGATGCGTATTTCACATCATATCCACAACTTTCAAATAGTCGTCTTAAAGTATCAAATACAATAACTGGTCTTGCATTACCAATATGTGCATGATTATACACTGTTGGTCCACACACATACATATTTACCTTGTTTTCTACAATTGGTTTAAATTCTTCAACTTTATTTGATTTACTATTGTATAATTTAATCATTTTATTCTTCTTTCTATTTTTATCTAGCACTTCATAATAAAAGCGCCTATTAACTAGACGCATACATTATACTTACTTGATGTATTTATCTAACTAAATTATTCATTCACTTAGATTATAACCTATTATGTTATCTATTTACAATTAAACCTTCTTCTTTTTTAAGAATTGTAATGACTGCACCCATCCATTGCCTTTTTTCAAACTAATATAACCAATAAAAGTTACAATGAACGCTCCAACACAATCGACTATTAAGTCTTTCATTGTGTCATACAAAGCAGCACGACCGACAAATTGTTCACCATTTTCTAGCATAAACTTCTGCATGTTTAATTGCAATAAACCGTCGAAAGTAAATTCATATATTTCCCATACAACTCCAATTGTAACAGCAAAACAAAACGCGAATAATGCAACAAAAAACGGACTTAATATCATCGGAATTTTATCAGTTTTATTTAAATACGATACAAAAGCAAATCCTAGCGCACCACACATACCTCCACTAAATGCATGAAGTAGTGTATCCCAATGTGGAACAGTGTAATAAAAACTTCTCACTTCACCTAAAAATATAGCACAGTATAAAAATAAAACATAAAGCACCATCATTCCTGAAGGTATTGATATTTGTAACTTATGTTCAATTTTACTTGGTAGTAACATTGCTATAATCCCTAAAATACATTGAGTAAACATTAATACATAATCACCTTTAACATTTATATAAGGAGCCGTTGGATCAATGTGTACTGGTGCAAAATAAATTTTAACCCCTATAAATATTATTGATACAATAAGTGTAAAGAACACAAATTTGCTTAAATAATACTGTTTATCTTTTTTCATAATAACTTTTCTCCTTACTTGCTAATCATAATATATCATAATTTATTTATACTGTAAAATTATTTTTTGTTTTTAAATAATAAATTATGAACAATAATTCCAATTAAACTAAAGATTCCAATGATAATAAAGATTAAAATTGTTTCCTTATAATCACCTCTTTGAAAACTTGATCCTGCAAGTGTTGATGAAATAACTGACGGAAATCGCGCAATACTTGATATTACAATAAATTTAGTCAGCGAAATATTTGTAAACGGAACAAAATATGTTAGTGCATCTTTTGGAGTTCCTGGAATAAAGTAAAGCAGAGCAATTAGGCTTCCTACTTTTTTATTGTTTTTTAAAAAGTCGAACTCATTGAACTTTTTTTCTCCAATTAGATTTACTATAAAATCATATCCTAAAAACTTAACACTGTAAAAAATTATGACACTTGCAATTATCATTCCAATTTGACACAATATAAATCCCCAAATCGGACCATATATCATCCCTGCTACAACTTCAATAAATTCACCTGGTATTATAAATATAACTACTTGAATTACTTGAATCAATACAAAGATAAATACTCCCAATATTTCTTTTGAACGAATGAATTCTACTAATTGATTTCTTCCTACTTCACTTGCTAAAACTGAAGTCATCGGCCATAAATAAACTCCTAAAACTATTATTACTCCTAACAATATTACAAGCGCTATAAATTTACTGCGTTTTTTTTTCATTAATTATTTCCCATTCTATTTGTAATGCCAATTTCAAAAAGTCAAATAACATTTTATTTTATGATGATTACTCTGGCTTTTTAGTAGGTTCATCAGTTACAACTGGAGTTAAACTTGGTGTAGGAACAACACTTGGAATTGGAGTCTGACTCGGAGTTGGGGTTGGGGTCGAGATTGGGGTCGGAGTTGGAGTCAGCGTTGGGGTTGGAGTAGGCTCTGGGGTCGTAATCGGTGTTTCGGTTGGTATAATTTCAATTATAGGTGGCTGTGTTTCCTCTATAATAGGAGATAAAAAGGTGAAAACAACTTGAACAGATTCTGATTCTGTATAATCATCACTACTACTACTATATGCTGTAACTTTAACAGTATAGTCATTTAAATCAATAAATTCGCTATTTGCCACTATAAGATTTGTGTCTGCAACCTTTACAGAATAATCTATTTCTGTAATTTCAACTAAGTAATAACCTGCATTATCTACTGCATCCCATGTTATTTTTACTTGTTTATCAATATCAATAATTATGTTATTGACACTTCCTAACTTCGCAACTTCTTTTTGTTCAATCTTGATAAATTGATTAAACTGATTGTTTCCTACACCTTGCACCTCTAATTCTTGAGTTAATATCGCACTAAAATCATCAGATGCACTTATTGCAAGAATATTTATAAATTCAAATACCTCTAGTTGGTTATTTTTATCATCACCATAAGCATAGACTCTACCACTTGTTGAAAGTAGCATGACATGATTATTACTAATAGCGATATCTTTGATATTAGTGATATTATCGATTTCGCTAAAATCATATTTTGATGCATTTGAATATTCAACTTTATTATCATTAGTAATAACAAAAAGATAATCTTGTGCCACTTCAAAATCTTTAATATTTGATACTTTTAAATCATTATTAAAATCATATTTCCCTGTAATCAGTAATTGATTATCACTAGTTAATCCTGCTGTGACATTTTCGTTTGCACTAATTGCAATGACATCAGACCAATCATCAACATTACATTGACCTTCGCTATTATCACCATAACATTTAACTTTATTATCATTAGTTAACACAACACCATGACTTTTCCCGGCATCAATATCAATAACATTAACTTCTTCAACAACATTTAGTTGTCCATAATTATTTTGTCCAACAGCTACAACACTTCCGTCTTTTAACAAACCAATACTAAAGTTTGAACCCGCTGTTACTTGAACTACATTATTCCAACTAGCTACATCAATTTGTTTTTCTTGATTATCCCCATGCCCAGTAACTGTATAGTCATCATTTATCGATAATGTAAAACCATCACCCGATGCAAGGCGATTTGTATCTATCATAATGTTATTTGTTTTTTCAGGCTCTATAGCATTATCGTTTGAAATTATAGCAACTGCCATTATAAGAACTGCTAAGATAATACTAGAAATTATTATATTTTTCTTGGTAAGATATTTTTTTAGAGTAGATATAAATTTTGTTGTAATTATTTCTTCATTATCATCTTGTAAAAAATCTTCTTTAATTTCCTCGGTAATATACGACATTTGAACTGTAGTTCCTAAATCACTATTATTAAAAAAAGGTATAACTAACTCAGAATCAATAACATCATTATACTCCAGATTTATTTCATCATCAGTTAAACTATCTATTTCTACCTCAAATAAACTAGCTAAGATAATTAAATCAGTTTCACTTGGAACCATTGACGCATTTTCCCAATTGATATATTCGTTTAAATCTATTTGACAAACTTCACTACATCTTTGCTGTGATAATTTTTTATGTTTTCTACAATTTATGATTTTATCGCTTAATTTATATTTCATATTTGTATTTCCTTTTCAATTGCTTATTGCACCCCTATTTTAGCACAATAATTGATTAATACCTATACTATGTACATTATCACATCAAAAAAACATAAAAAAAGACATACCGAAGTATGTCAATTAAATTATTTTGTTGCGAAATATTTGATAGTTCTAACCATTTGGCTTGTATATGAATTTTCATTATCATACCAAGAAACAGTTTGTACTTGATAAGTATCTTCAGCAATTTTAGCAACTAAAGTTTGAGTAGCATCAAATAATGAACCGAAGTTAATTCCAACGATATCAGAAGATACTAAAGGCTCTTCAGTATAACCAAATGAAGCATCAGCAGCTGATGCCATAGCAGCATTTACTTTTTCAACTGTTAAGTCACTACCTTTAACAACTGAAATTAAGATAGTTGTTGAACCAGTGATAACAGGTACACGTTGTGCAGAACCAACTAATTTACCATTTAATTCAGGGATAACAAGACCGATAGCTTTTGCAGCTCCAGTTGAACCTGGAACGATATTAGCAGCTCCAGCTCTTGCACGACGAAGATCTCCACCACGGTGAGGACCATCAAGAATCATTTGGTCACCAGTGTAAGCATGAACAGTTGTCATGATACCTGATTGAATTGGTGCTAATTTGTTAAGTGCATTAGCCATAGGAGCTAAGCAGTTAGTTGTACATGAAGCAGCTGAGATAATTGTATCTTCAGCAGTAATAATAGATTCGTTAACTCCGAATACTACTGTTGGTAAATCAGTTCCAGCTGGCGCTGAGATAACAACTTTTTTAGCACCTGCAGCAATATGTGCAGCAGCTTTTGCTTTTGAAGTATAAAATCCAGTACATTCTAAAACTACATCAACATTAAGGTCTCCCCATGGAAGTTCATTTGCATCAGCTTTTGCATAAATTTGAATTTCTTTACCGTTTACAACGATACTAGATTCTTTAGCTTCAACAACTCCATCATATCTACCTTGTGCTGAATCATATTTTAATAGGTGAGCTAACATCTTAGGGTTAGTTAAGTCGTTAATTGCAACTACATCATATCCCTCTGCTCCAAACATTTGTCTAAATGCTAAACGTCCAATACGTCCAAAACCATTAATCGCTACTCTTACAGTCATTTTTAAAGTCCTCCTTAGAACACACATTTATTATAAGTTTTTATGGCCTAAATGTCAAATGTGAAAACACTAATATATTTTTTATTTGTATTTTTTTTCTTATTTACGACATAATATATAATGAAGGGTGTGATTATATGTATTTTGTACCAACAATTACTGAATTAAGTAACAATACTGAAAAAAGTTATGATATTTATTCACTGTTATTAAAGGAAAGAATTATTATGTGTACTGGAGAAATAGAGGATAATATGTCATCGAGTATTTGCGCACAACTATTATACTTAGATTCTATTTCAGAAGATACGATTCAAATATATATCAATTCTTGTGGCGGATCTATAAGTAGTGGCTTAGCTATATACGATACTATGAATTTTATTAAATCAGATGTATCAACGATATGTATGGGAATGTGTGCTTCAATGGCTGCAATATTATTAATGGCCGGAACAAAAAATAAACGCTTCGCATTAAAAAATAGTGAAATTATGATTCATCAACCGCTCACTAAATTACAAGGAACAGCTACCGACATTAACATTCACACCAAACGACTGCTTTACACTAAAAACAATTTAATTCAAATTATTTGTAATCATACAAACAATAATATTGATACTATCTCAAAAGATATTGAAAGAGATTATTTTCTAACATCACATTTAGCTGTCGATTATGGTATAATAGATAAAGTATTATAAGAAAAGCTTAATGGAAAAGATTCCGTAATTAAGTAAAGAGGTGAATATGTTTAAACCAAGAAATTTTAGTTTTGATAACGATATAGAAGAAGATAATCATATAGTAAAAAAGCCGGAAAAAGCTATCAGCTATACTATTGATGAATTATCAAATATAAGTGAAACTATTTTGAATGATGATATGTTATTAGATGGTGGTATTGAATGTAATACCCATTTAAAAGTTTTATGTAAAATAAATGGCGATGTCAAATGTCCTTATAATCTTGTAGCTACAAATGATATAGTCGGAAATGTTGTAGCATATAATATTGATCTAATTGATTGTAATATTACAGGAAATGTTATTGCACTGAATCGTTTAAATCTTTCTTTAAATGCATCAATCAACGGAAATGTACTTACTAAGTCTGGATTATTATCAGGAAAAATTAGTGGTATGGTAAATTGTGATGAAAGTCTTGTAGTCACAAATACTGCACAAATCATTGGTGATATTACTTGTGGTAGTATCTCAATTAAAAATGGTGCAAAGATTATTGGTAACGTAGAAATGTTTATAACATAAAAAAAAGCCTTCTGGCTTTTTTTTTAGTTTTCTATATTATAAGAAAGAGGAGTCGTATGAATAACATTAGGGGTTTGCATTCATACTATGTAAGAACTATTATTTTTCTTACTCGTTTACTATAACAAATACTTTCAATTTTTTTGTGTTTTAACTATGTGATATTATGTTAAATTCATCATTATTATCATGTACTTCAGATTGCATGAAATATTAATAATATAAAAAAGCCTTTAGGCTTTTTTATTTATAAGGGGATTTAATAATTATGAATAACATTAGGGGTTTGCATTCATAGAGTGTAAGACTATTATTTTTCTTACACTATTAATATAACAATAAATTTTATTTTTTTTATCGATTAAATATGTGATATTAAGTTATGCTGAAAATATTTTCATTGTTTTCTAACTTTTTTTTCTACTATATAATCAACTGAAACTTCATAAACTTTCGCAATAGTTATTAAATGATGTACAGGTATTTCTTGAATTCCTTTTTCATATTTATAGTATTGCTGTTGCGTTGTCCCTAGTATTTCGCCAACCTTTGCTTGAGTTAAGTCATTATCTTCTCTTAAATCTTTCAATCTTGGATAACAATACAATTTAATCACCTCTAGACTCAACAATATACTAAACCTTATTAGATGTGTTGACTCAAAACCTTATCAGGTGTATTATTTACTTGTTATAGCTTTTTATACCTTTATTCTAGAATATGAGGATTTATTATGAAATTTGATATTAATATATTACTTAAACAAGTCGCAATTCAAAAAAACACTACAATTGATAATGTTCGTATTGAAATTCAAAAGTCTATTGATATTGCTTATTTAAACGATGATAAAGAAATCAAAAATAACTTTATTAAGTTATTTGGAAATAAAAAACCAACAATTGAAGAATTTATATTAAAAATAATTTCAGTAGTTGAATAAATTATATCCAATTTATTCATTGTTTAAAATTAATCACATTCATTTATCTTAAGTTTCTTTAAAACATAATCATGACATAAAATAAAAAAAGCCGTTTGGCTTTTTTTATTTTATATTTATAAGGGATAGAATATGCATGAATTACATTAGGGGTTTGCATTCATACTTATAAGAATTATTATATTTCTTATAAGTATACTATACTAATATATTTAATTACACTTATCGTTTAACTGTGTGAATTTATGTTATCTAACGCCAATCATTTAAATATAATGGTAAATTATTTAAATTCATTGCATCAAATATATTATCAATACTACAATTATATAAACGATTAAATAATTCGAAGTCATTAACTCTTACCATTGTATATTCTTTTTTTAGACATTTTGCATCTTTAAAGATTTTATCCAAATTTTCATGTGAAGAAACAACTAATTCAACATCATCATAACGATTGATTAAATAGTTACATATTTTAACTAGTGTCAAAGCATCAAAATATATTATTTCCTTTATAATAACTTTATTTTCTGTAATATCAACTATACTGTACCCTTTTAATTTTCCGTCAATTGTAATACTAATAATCTTTTGATTCATTTCGTTTACATCAGCTATTAAATTGCGATAATAATCCACATCTCTTATAAAATATCCATTAAATCTTTTAACAAACCCGATATATAAAGCAAGCATATCTTGGGCTTGTGCACCTATTTGAATATCACTTTCATCAAGAAAATAAGGTAAATTAACTCTTTTTAAATCATAATGATTTTGATAATACAATACTTCAAATCCA
>CAMQTJ010000011.1 GCA_947037125.1 uncultured Holdemania sp. | reverse complement strand
TATTTCTTATATATACTTGGATTATAACCTTGAATTAATGTTATTAGCTCTTGATGCTCAGCATGATCAATAACGGTATCCATAACACTTGTCATATAACCATTATTTCTATAATCATTGTCTGTGCAAATTCCAATCAAAATCGAAGTATTAATAAAACGATCATGTAGTTTCATAACATTTTTGCTTCTTGTTGCGCAAGATAAGATAACATCTCCATCTTTAATTACATACATATCTTCTGATTTGTAATATTTTTTAAAGAAAACATCGATTACTCCATTGTCTTCATGACAAAAAGATTGTTTCCACAATCTTTGAATTTGTTTTTTATCATTAATTAGCGTTTGAGTAATCATCGTTATCCCCCTTTTAATACTTATATATTCATTATTATAAACTATAAATGAACTATATAATGTATTAATATACTAACTTAATTATCTTTTACTTCTCTTTCGCTGTATTCCACATCAATTACATCACTAGAACTATTTTGATTTGAACTTGTATTCGAATAGCTTGTGTTTGTATATTCCTCATCATAACTACTTTGATTATCTTGATACATATTTTCTTGATTATTCATTGCACTTTTTATTTTAAAACGAATATAAATTACATAAATTAATATTACAATTCCAAAAAACACTAGTAATGGCCAAAATATATTAAAAAGCACGATAGCAAATAATATCCCGAACACTGTATTAAAAAATTTCATTTTTTCATCCTCAATTTCTATCTTACGATTTTAACATACTTTAATTCTTTTTTCATCATTTTGCTCAAATTTACTTAATTAGACTCTTTATCCTTTATACTTTGAGCGATGTCACTAATTTTTTTAAGCCTATGCTTCATTCCAGATTTACTGATTTCTACTCCACTTATTCGTTCATATTCTATTGCTAGTTCGTTAAGACTTGCTTCAGGATAATCTAATCTTAAATAAGCTATTGATTTTATTTTATCATCTAGTCCATCAAACAATAATGCTTCTTTAATTAAAGCAATATCAATAACTTGACGGTTTGCAGCAGCCACACTTTTTACTTCGTTTGCAAGTTCGCAATTATCAAGTCGTGTCATTGAATTACGAAAATCTCTAGTTATTCTAATATCTTCAAATTTCATTAGTCCTTCAAATGATCCTACACATCTTAAAAAATCCGCAATCTTATCTGCAGCTTTTATATAAACCACTTCGCTATTTCTTCTCTTAATTATTTTGGCCGGTAAATCAAATCTTAACATTAATTTTTGTATATATACACCATGAGATAAAACATTTGTTTTTATTTCTAAATGATAGTTAGATTTATTTGGAGCATTTACTGAACCCATTGCCATAAAGGCTCCAGCTAAGTATGATCTTGCACAACAATCTTTTTTTGTTAAGTTATATGATGGATGTTCCTGTAGACCTTTAGCGGTTAAGATTTCTAATTTATCTAAAATCTCTTTGCACTTATTAATAATTCTTATTTGATATATATTGTTTTTTTTAAGATTCATTTTTTTAATTACTGATAATTCAGTCTCACACCCAAACTCTTTTTTAACAATTGTGATCATTCTTTTAGCTACAGATGCATTTTCGGTTTTGATTAAAATCATCATCCCATTAGAAGTTATTTGTAAAGTTGAACATAATTGTATCAAAGCACTAAGTTGTGCAATAACGCAACAATCTTTTAATTCATTATTTGCTACTTCTTTTTTTATATCAGTTGTAAAAGACATTTTATACCTCTTTCAATAGTTGTTCTATACAGCTTTTTATTTTTAAAGGATCATGTCTTATTAAAAGCTTATCAAAACTTAATAAATTTGATTCTACGATTTTATATTGATGTTCACTTTCAGTCATTTGTACGATAGATCTTTTATCATCAATATACCTTTGAATGATTTCTTGTGATATTTTATCTGATGCAATAACAACTTCATCAATATCGACTTTATGATCTTTCAATGCTTGAATGTGATCTTCTAAATTATAGTTATCTGTTTCACCTGGTTGTGTAACCACATTACATAGGTAAACTATTTTAGCCTTACTATCATTTAATGCTTTGTTTATCTTTGGAATAATTACGTTTGGCAATATACTAGTATATAAACTTCCACACCCTAATATTATTAAATCAGCATTATTAATTGCCTCAACTGATTCGTTTGTCGCCTCTATTTCATACTCATAATAGACTTCTTGAATATGATTATCAATATTAGGAATATTTGATTCTCCTTTAACAATGGTACCATCATCCATTTTCGCAAATAGTGTGATAACATCTAAAGTTGATGGAACTATTCTCCCTTTAACATCCAATATATCACATAACTCATCAATACTTTCAGTAAAGCTTCCTGATGTTTGAATCATAGCGGTTAAAATAAGGTTTCCTAAGTTATGACCCATGACATCTTCTACACTATCACTTAAGTCAAATCGATAATCCATCAATCCTTTTAGTAAACTCTCACTTTTAGACATTGCAATAATAACATTTCGAATATCACCCATAGCAGGAATTTGAAATTGTCTTCTTAAACGTCCAGTACTTCCACCATCATCGGCAACTGTTACAATTGCAGTTATATCAATATCTTCAATATGTTTAATTCCTTGTAATATAGTAGCTTGTCCATGTCCACCACCAATTACAACAACCTTTTTAGTCATTGTACACTTCCTTTTTGTCACGATGTTGCTTATGACATCTAAAGTCTTTTTGATAATTATCAAATAAATAATTGACGATTGATACAGAACGATGTTGCCCACCTGTACATCCTATTGATATTGTGATGTGATTTTTACCTTCTTTAATATATTGTGTAAATGAGTAATCTAAAAATTCTACTAATTTATTTACATATTTTATCGTTTCATCTTTTTCCATTACATAATCATAGACACATTTATCATCACCTGAAAATGGTCGTAGTTCAACTTCCCAAAAAGGATTTGGCAAAAAACGCACATCAAACATACAATCTGAATCTAATGGCACTCCTGTTTTATATCCAAAAGAAATAAAACTAATTGAAAAACTTGGGACATTAGCAATTGCGAAATAGCTTTCAATTTTATTTTTTAAATCATACGGCTTTAAAAATGTAGTATCTACAACTTCTGTTGCATATTCACGATAATTTAAAAACATTTGACGCTCAATTGAAATAGCTTCTTCTAAGGTATTGCATAAATTATTTACTAATAAAGGATGCATTCTTCTTGTAGACTTATATCTATGAAGTAATACATCATTCGTCGCATCTAAAAATAGCACTCTTAAGTCTAAATTTGATGCCGATATTACATGAAAACATTCTGAAAAATCTGCAGCACTCGTACTTAGTGCAACCTTATTATATCTTTGATCATTAGTGCTTTCAATAACACTAACAAACGAACTTAATAATTGAATCGGGAAATTATCAATACAATGATAACCCATATCTTCTAGGACACTTGTGGCATTTGATTTACCGGCCCCAGACATACCACTTACTAATACAATTTTTTTTATCATATTTTCACCTCGCTTCTTAATTTTAACATATAAGACATCATTATTCACTTATTTATATTTATACTCTATATTTTTTTAATAATTCTTAATTTTCGCATCAAATATTATATAATTAATTAATATATTCAAAAACTTCTTATAACTTATTTTTCTGTATTTGTTCATATCTACAAGTACGTTTAATAACTCTTGAATATATCATATTCTATCAATAAAAGTGTTGTACTATTACTAAAATGAAACTATAATATTCATTATACCAATTGGAGGGTACTTATGAAAAATAGACAAAGAGATATTATAATTGAATTGTTGCAGAAAGTAATAACTTCTAAAATTGACCTAATTACATTTATCGAACAAATGATGTTTGAATATATAAACATGGAAGACTGCGATTTAAAGCAATCTATTGCGAAACTATGTGAGGCTCTAGATGCTTATTTTATTGAATTTGGTGACAATGAAAATGTTTCAACTAAAAGTTTGGCTAGTACCGTAGAAGTTTTTGACATCATTGAAAATACGCTTACTATTTTAAAATGTTCATAATAAAAATTTTGTAGTATATTAATATTTATTAATAAATATAAGAAAAAGTCTTCTCCAAATTTTATGGAAAAGACTTTTTTTACTAATCTTTAATGTAATGAAATGCACTTTGTGCAGCAATGGCACCATCACTTGCAGCTGTAACTACTTGTCTTAATTTCTTTTGGTTTACATCACCAGCTGAAAAGATTCCCTTGTGTGAGGTTTCCATATTTTCATCAACCAATATATAACCTTGTGCATCACTGATGTTTAATGACTTCACAAAACTTGTTACAGGATCAGATCCAATATATGGGAATATTGCTTTTGTAGGAACAATAATTTGTTCTTTACTTGCGACATCTTCCAATACAATTTCACTAACTTTATCATTTTCAGCATTAATTTTTACTGGAACATAACCTTTCATGATATTGATTTTTTGATGTGCATATACTTTATCTTGTATTTCTTGTTCAGCTCTAAATTCTTGTTTACGAATAACAAGATTAACTTTACTTACAAATTGTGTTAAGTAAAGTGATTCCTCTAAAGCAGAATTTCCACCACCAATTACAGTTACTTCTTGATTTTTGAAAAATGCTCCATCACAAATAGCACAATAAGATACACCTTTACCAGTTAATTTAGTTTCATTTTCAATATTTAATAGTCTTTCATTAGTACCTGTTGCAATAATAATAGCTTTTACACTATAAATATTTCCATCAGCACATTCCACTTGTTTGATATCACCATCGATGATATTTATTACATCACCATAAACGTATTCCGCACTGAAATGTGTTGAATGTTCAAACATTTGCATTGCTAAATCAACACCACTACTCTCTTTTACTCCTGGCCAATTTGAGATTTCATATGTTTTGATAAGTTTTCCCCCAGGGGCACTTTTTTCAAGCATACAAACTTTAAGACCTGCTCTTGATGCATAAACCGCTGCTGTCATACCTGCAGGGCCTGCACCAATAATAATTACATCGTATCGTGTGTCCATTGTACTTTCTCCTTTAGAATTTCTTCTATTTCAATTAAGTCAGTTATTACTTTATTTGGTTTTGTATTTATAAGTACATCTTTACGTTGTTGATTAAAGATATAACCTATAGTATATACTCCCGCATTTTTACCTGCATAAATATCTGTTGCACTATCACCTACATAAATACAACTATCATGACCTTCATTTAATAATTCGCAAGCTTTAAATATCCCTTCAGGATTTGGCTTGCCAACATTTACTTCATCTTCTCCTATTACGATATCAAAATATTGTAATAAATTAGTTATTTCTAAACCATAAGTACACGCTGCATTCATTTTAGTTGACACAATCCCTAGTTTATAACCTTGTTGTTTAAGGCTGTGTAATAATTTTTCAGCATTGTTCATAGCAACAACGAATTCTTTATGTATATCCATATTTATTGCACGATACTCAACAATTAAGTCATCAACATTTTGTCCCGGGAAATAAACTGGAAACATTTTTTTAAGTGGTGGACCAAGCACCTCTAATTGACGTTCAGGTGTAAATTCTTTTTCTGTACTATATTTTATAAATAATTGACGATAAGTTTCCAATATCGCTTTTTCTGTATCTAGAATTGTTCCATCTAAATCAAATAAGATAACTGGCTTTTTAGATTTAAATATTTTCCTAAATACACCGGCAAATCCTACCAAACCGATAATGATAAACACTATCGATGTTAACTGAGCCATTCTAAAAGACCCAATCATTAAGCTATCTGTTCTTAATCCTTCAACGATATAGCGTGAAATACCATACCATACTAAATATGCATACATCATATCACCACGTTTACGTGATTTTATTTTCCTAAATATAAAGTAGACTAATGCCCATCCAATTAAATTTAAAACACTTTCAAAGAAAAATGTGGGCATACGATATTCACCCGCAATAAACATTCCATCGGCGATAAATTTTGGCCAACCGTCAAAATAGCTCGCACTTACAACATCACCATAAGCTTCCTTGTTGGCAAAATTACCCCAACGCCCAATAGCTTGAGCTAATAATATATTAATTAATATTGCATCACCCATTCTAAAGACATTTATTTTGTTTTTTCTACAATAATAAATAACAAATAATGCTCCTCCAAAAAGTCCGCCTTGAATTGCCAGGCCTCCTGTCCAGATTTTTACTATTTCTACAGGGTTACTCATATAAAAGCTAAAATCATAAAATAGACAATACCAAATTCTAGCGCCCATAATTCCAAAAAAGAAACAACCCATAGTCAAATCTTCTATCTCTTCAATTCCATAACCATTTTTCTTAAATAATTTATAGCCAAAATAACAAGCTACTAAAGTACCTAGTAAATAAGATAATGAATAATACGTTATATTTAATGTACCAAATATTTCTACAAATATTTTATCACTTGGGAAAAAATCTATCATTTATTAACCTCTTGTCTATTTATTACATTTTGCTTTTCTATATAATCTAATACTCTTTGTTCAAATTCTTTTGCACTATTAAATCCACTAGCTTTAAGTCTGAAATTTGTTACTGCCGTTTCTACTAAAACACCAATATTTCGTCCATTACTTACAGGTATAATTGTCATAGGAACACGTATATCCATAATATTTAGGCAGTGTTCTTCTTCATTACCTACACGATTATAGGCATTACAATTATCAAAAGGCTCTAATTTAATTACTAAATCAACATTATTAACTTCCAATATTGAAGTAACACCAAACATTTTCGCAACATCTATTACACCAATTCCACGAATTTCAAGCATTCCTTTTAATAATTCTGGTGCGCGACCTTTTATTTTATTATGTACGCGACTAACATCAACACGATCATCTGCAATTAATATATGACCTCGTTTAATTAGATCTAGTGCTGTTTCACTTTTACCCATGCCACTATCACCTACAATTAATACACCAACACCGTAAACGTTCAAGAATACTCCATGCAAATTATCGACAGGGGCTAGTTTTGAATCCAGATAAGTAATCATATCTGTCATTACTCTATAAGTTGGTGCTTTGGTTGATAAAACTGGGAAATTTCTTTTGCTTGCTACATCAATTAAGGCCATAGGACATTCACGCCCTTTAGTCAAAATAACAGCAGGCGTAAATCCATCAAGGATGTTTGAAAAGCGATCTACTTGTGTATCATAATCTAATGTCTTAATATACGATTCTTCCTTATCACCAATAATTACAATCCTTCTTGGTTCAGTATGTTCATAAAATCCTGTTAGTTCTAGTCCTGGACGATTAATATCAGGAACTATTACCCAACGTAATAAAGAATCTTCATTACCGCAAATAATTTCATATTCAAAATGATCTACAATCTCTTTGATCGTTACACTACCTTCTAGTTCATAATTCATAAATTCACCTTACTTTCTTATTTTTTTTAAGTATTGACCTGTATAGCTTTTGTCACACTTCATTATTTTTTCAACATTTCCATTCACTAATACAGTACCACCATTATTTCCACCCTCAGGACCCATATCAATAATATGATCTGCTGATTTGATAATATCTAAATTATGTTCAATAACAATAACTGTATCACCATTATCAACAATTCTTTGTAATACCTGCAATAATTTTTTGACATCGTGTGTATGTAATCCTGTAGTTGGTTCATCTAGTATAAAGACTGTTTTACCTGTTGCTTTTTTCTGCAGTTCACTTGCAAGTTTAACTCTTTGCGCTTCTCCACCTGATAATGTTGTACTTGATTGACCAAGTTTTACATATCCAAGACCTACATCAAATAAAGTTTGTAACTTATTTCTTATTTTTAAGATTGAACTAAAATATTCAATTGCATCTTCAACTGTCATTTCTAAAACATCATAAATATTTTTACCTTTATATGTAACTTCTAAAGTTTCACTATTATAACGTCTACCCTCACATTCTTCACAAGGTACATAGACATCTGGTAAAAAGTGCATAGAAATACGTTTAACACCATCTCCTTGACATCTTTCACAGCGACCACCTTTCACATTAAATGAAAAGCGTCCTTTATCATAACCTCTGATTTTAGCTTCTGGTGATAAAGAAAATAAATCACGTATATCATCAAAAACACCTGTGTATGTTGCAGGATTTGATCGCGGTGTACGACCTATTGGATCTTGACCAATTTCAATTATCTTATCAATATTTTCTAATCCTTTAATTTCTTTATAAGCTCCAGGCTTTACTTTATTCCGTCCTAAATGATGTAATGCAGCCTTACACAATATTTCATTTACAAGTGTTGACTTACCACTACCACTAACACCTGTTACTGCACAAAGTGTGCCTAATGGGAATTTTACATTAATATTTTTTAAGTTATTTTCTGATGCTTTAATAACTTCAATAAAATTTCCATTACCTTTACGATACTTTAATGGCCAATCAATTTTCATTTTACCGCTCAAATATTGACCAGTAATAGAATCATCATTATCCATTACCTGTTTTGGTGTTCCTGCTGCAACTACATATCCTCCATGAACTCCAGCACCAGGTCCTATATCGATAATATAGTCTGATTCCATCATTGTTTCTTCATCATGTTCCACAACTATTAGTGAGTTTCCTAAATCACGCATATTCTTTAATGTCTTAATTAATCTGGCATTATCTCTTTGATGCAAACCAATTGATGGCTCATCTAGTACATATAATACGCCAGTTAATTTTGAACCTATTTGTGTCGCTAATCTTATTCTTTGTGCTTCCCCACCTGATAATGAACCTGCAATTCGATCAAGTGTTAAATATTCAAGTCCTACATCCTTTAAAAATCTTAAACGATTTAATAATTCTACGTTAACTAATTTCGCTATTTCAGCTTTAGTTGCATCCAATTGTAAGTTTGTCATAAATTCAATTGCTTGGTCTACTGACATACAAGTCCATTGATTAATATTTATACCACCAACTTTTACACATAACGCCATTTCATTTAAACGTTGTCCATTACACTTAGCACATGTACTTTCAGACATAAATGTTTGATACCAGTCTTTAGAACTTTGTGAAGTTGTTTCTAAATATCGTCTTTCAATTAAACTTACTATACCTTCTATATGTTCATTACGCACATATTTATTACCTGATGATGAAGTAAGTGTATATTGAATTGGTTTATCTGAACCATATAAAATAATATTTAATTGTTTTTGGGTTAAAAGACGCAATGGTTCATTGACGTCAACTTTTGCATAATTACATAATATATCAAATTTTTGCCATTCTATATTTTCTGTACCACGAATATTTTTATAGTAGACAATACCGCCCTCCATGATGCTTTTATCACGATTTGGTATCAAATAATCTATATCAACTTTTTGTGTTACACCTAAACCCTTACACACATCACAGGCACCCAATGGACTATTAAATGAAAATAACCTTGGCTCAAGTGCTGAAATAGAAAAGCCACAAACATTACATGAATATAAACTAGAGAACAATATTTCATCCTCGCCATTTTTCACAATACATATACCACTTGCTAATTTGATTGATGTTTCAATTGAATCATGAATCCTTGATTTTGATTCCTCATTTTTTTTAATTCGATCAACTATTACATCAATATTATGTTTCTTATTTTTATCTAAAACTATTTCTTCATCAAATGTACGGTTTTCACCATCAATTCTTACTCGAACAAATCCATCCTTTTGTAATTTTTCTAATGTATCTTTAAAAGTTCCCTTTTGATTCTTTACAATTGGCGCCATTATTTCTAGTCGAGCACCATTTTCTAAGTTCATAACACGATTAACCATTTGAGTTATTGTTTGAGCCTCTATAACTTCATTGTGATTTGGACAATACGGTGTTCCAACTCTTGCATAAAGTAATCTTAAATAATCATATATTTCAGTAACAGTTCCAACAGTTGAACGTGGATTGTTACTTGTAGTCTTTTGATCAATTGAAATTGATGGGCTTAGTCCTTCAATTAGTTCTACATCAGGCTTTTCTACTCCACCTAAAAATTGTCTTGCATATGCACTTAAAGATTCAACATAACGTCTTTGTCCTTCCGCATAAATTGTATCAAAAGCCAATGAAGTTTTTCCAGATCCTGATAAACCTGTCATGATAACCATTTGATTTCTAGGTATTTCTAAATCGATATTTTTTAAGTTATTTACTTTTGCACCTTTTATTATTATTTTATTTAATTCCATAGTCCACCTCTGTTGTATTATACCACATTTTATTTACTATTATACTACATACACTTTATGCAATAATGCATATTTTTAGATTTTATTAATGAATTAATCAATATTTATCGCTACAAAATCATTAATTAAATTATTTAATAGTTTATTCTTTTTAGCGATCAAGATAATTACTATAAAACTAGCTACAAAACATATCGACATATCATTCATAGTGTCATAAACACCTTGGGTATAATGATTAATTGCATCGATATCAAGTAATACAAGGCACAAATATTCAAATAACTCCCATAGATAAGCAACCAGCATATTCATACCTAATATAAATCCATATTTAATTATATTATTTATTTTTTGATTACATATAAATTTAAATAGCATTGCAAATAAAAGAGTAATTAATATACCTGAAGTAAAGTGTAGTGCCTTATCAAAATAAGGTATTGAATAACCTTTAAACAAATTCCCAATTATTAAAGAAAAGAAACAAAACCAATAATTTACAAGTATAATACTTGATGTATATTTTAATTTAACTAAATCAAATAGCTTTAATACTAAGTATGGACAAATAAGTGCCATTAGTAAATAAATTATTTTATCGTAATTTTGTTGTGATAAATGATTAATACTCCCCAAAGCTAGAGTACAATAATATATAAAATATGTAATTTTAACTGACATAAAATCTCCTATCTAAATGCTTTTTTTACTCGTTTGATACATAATGGCGCAAAAATGATAACATTTAATAATGATGCTATTGTGAATGAAAACCAAACATAGTTAAGCCCGAAATAATTCGCAAATATATAAGCGGTAGGTACAATAAATACAAGTTGTCTTAACATAGACATAATCATTGAAATTAAGCCATCTCCCATCGATTGAAATATAGTCGTCATTACTATTCCAAAGGCTGCAATAACAAAATGGGTAGAAATAATTCTTAGTGCAATAGTTCCAACACTTAACAATTGTTCATCTGGATTAAACATTGATATTAATTGTTGTGGGAAAGCCATAAAGATTATTGTACCTAATGACATGATTACAAATGATGCAATAAACATTAATCTGATTGTAGATACATAGCGTTCTTTATTTTTAGCACCATAATTATAAGCAAGTATTGGCATTGCTCCTTGAGTCATTCCAAATATAGGCATAAAAACAAAAGATTGAACTTTAAAATATATACTTAAGGTATTAACTGCTGCCACACTTATTGTCGCTAAAATACCATTCATTAAAGTTGTTGTTACTGAACCTATGGCATTCATTACCATTACAGGAAGTCCAATTTTATAGATTTTTTGGATGACAACTTTTTCAAATTTAAATCCCTTAAACTTAATCTTAATGTCATGTTTCCCATTTAAGATAATATATAGCATAACACTCATACCACAAATTTGACCAATTACAGTTGCAATGGCAGCACCTTTCATACCCATAGCAGGAACTCCAAAGTAACCAAAAATGAATATAGGGTCTAAAATGATATTGATTATCGCTCCTAATAATTGAGTAAACATCGGTATAATCATGTTACCTGTTGCTTGTAATATTCTTTCAGCCATAATTTGTACATGTGGTGCAAATGCAAAACCCATGACAATAAACAAATAACTAGTACCTAATTCAATTACATTTGTATCAGTAGTAAACATTTGTAAGAAAGCTTTTGATACTAACAGACCAAATATCGCACAAATTATTCCATGAATAAATGATATTATCAAACCTGTTGTTGCTGTTTGATTTGCATGTTCATTTCTTTTTTGTCCAAGTCTTTTCGCAACCAAAGCATTTGTTCCAACAGCAGCACCAATACCTATTGATAAACTTGCCATTTGAATTGGAAATACTAGCCCTATTGCAAATAGTGCTTCACCCGATAATTGTGCAATGTAAATACTATCTACAATATTGTACATTGCCTGTATCAACATTGAAAAAATTGATGGTAAACTCATCGTGATTAATAATTTTTTTATGGGCATCGTGCCCATTTTATCGCTTTTATTTATGCTCATATATTCTCCTATTAATGTAACTATTATACACGGTTTATTAATTTATATTGTATTTTTTTTATATTTTTAAAAATATCTTTTTCGACATTGTGAATATACTTCAATTAAAATTTAATCAATATATACAATCTTTTAATTACATATTCAAGTATTACTGATATCAATAATCTTAATATCATAATTTCGTAAGTATTTCGTGTGGCTTTCTTAATTATTTAAAACTTATATTATGCTATAATAAAAATAACAAATGGTGGTATATTATGAAATTAATTAGACAATTATTTACCCTTGCAATATGTTTACTATTAATTGGCTGTGCAAGTGAGTATAAGCCTGTTCCAACCCATATTGAATTAGGTGATTATATCATTGTTTCAGGTTCAGATAGCTTATTTGCTACAAAAATCAATATTTCAACTTATAATAAAGATAGTACATTAGTTGAAGAAATAGTTATCGATAATGAAAACACCCCATGGCATTCTAGCTATTCTAATAATGTAGTATCAATCCTTGGTGATAATACCAATATTTTAATAAATTTAGTAACAGGTGAAATTACAACAATCGCTACACTTGATTCCTTTAATAGTATTGATATAACATCCATGAATGAAAAATCAATGGCCTTTATTATAGGTGGAAGTAGTAAGGTTGATGATGTTTCATATCATAATGGTCAAAAAGTTACTGACGATACAAGTGCTAATAACAGTGTATGTTATCTAGATTTTACAGACAAAAATACTTATGATCAAGATGATTATTCTTGTATTCCTAATCATGAAAACATTTTAGATTTAATCCTTGTCGATAATGAGATTAACATATTAGAAGGTTATGGTATGGATAATTCTAACCTTGTTACATTAGATTTAGATTTTAATATCATCAATGAGGTTAATGTTGGTTCAGCAAATAAAATACTTTCATATGATAATAATGAATTAATCTTTGAAAGAAACGATGGATATTACCAATATCCAAAAGATATAACAAATGTTATTGAAGTTGAAAATAATGTAACAAATTATAAAATCGAAAGATATGGCGATAGTTATTTAAGAAGTAATTATAGTGATAATGGAAATAAACTTTATTTAGATACTATTACTGATGATATATTAACTTCTATACTACTTGAGGAAACAATTGATGATGATTTTTCAACTATTGAAAATACCAACGATACAAACGTTGTCACATTATATCAAAGAGATTCAAAGAGTAATGAATTTATTAGTTTCTACGATGTAGAAACAAAAGAATATCTTGATTTCAAATATCAGTTTAAAGATGATCAAGAAAATGTTTTAGCCGCTCACTATATTCCATAATAGAAATTCTTATTGGAATCAAAAGAAAAGAAAATATTATATGTTCTTGTCTTTTTTTGTATGTATAAAATATTTTTGTCTATAATCTATTAGGTACACCTTTTGTGTTGTTTATATATAATAAGATTATACATTATAAAAATAGGAAGAGAGATTCAATATGAAGGAAAAAACAAACAATAAAGCTATTATTTTAATAATTTCACTTTTTACAATATCGGTATTAATCACACTTTTAAAAGGTGCTTAATATTGTTACAAAAAGAGCTTTCTTTATAGAAAGCTCTTTTAATTTTATAATTTAAGAAATACTACTTATATTATTGTGAAGTTTTTTTTATATTAAGTTAGTTATTTTAAAAATCAATATCATACCTTGTACCATTACTAAATAAAACTGCATCACTTAGTTTTATACATAGTATACAAGTATTGACATCACTTTCATCTATATGACCATTTGAGTACCATGATTCAAATACTTTTCTTAATTTATTTTCTATATTAACATTATTATCTGAGCAAACATGTCCTAAATTTATTCCAGTTCCATGCCCTGTAAACCATTCCCCACAAATTGCAACTGTCGAATTAGTATTTATTTGCTTCATTTTATTTGATAAGTTATGAGTAATTATATAAAAACATCCTGCTTCATAATAACTATTAACATTTCTTACATAAGGAATACCATTACAAACAGTAGCTATTGATATTAAGCTATCCTTACCAAATCTTTCATCCATTATTTCTAAAGCTTTATTGATTCTAGAATCCTTCACAACTATCCTCCTTTTATTAATTATATTAAATATACTTAATATTCATTATCGATGTACAATTTATTGCATATCTATGCTTTTATCTTTGTTTATTTAATGGTTAATCAAATTTGATTCTAGTTAAAATTCAATTGTTTTTATTACTTTACTGTTACTTTCAAGATATTGTAGTAAATCTTGTTTATTATCTAATCTATAATATGATTGTGGTACTGAAAACTTCAAAGCAAGATTTTTTATATCATCCATTTCGATTGGTTCTATAAGATAAACTCTTTGAATAGGTAGTGCATTACAATCTCTTGAATTTAACCATTGCAGTATTTCATTATAATCGCATCCATCATTATCTTGTGCAAACTTAGCGATTTCTTGGGCTGTACCACTAATTGGACAATCAAAGTCGATAATTGCAACTATTTTTTTTATTGTTTGAGAAATATATATATAAGCTCTCGTTTTATTTTTTGTGAATCTTGTGCGATATTCGAATTTTTTATTATTTTCAATTATTTGCTTATATGGTTCTTCTCTTAGTGCTAATAATATATTCTCTCTGTACTCAAATAGTTCTTGTTGAACATTATCTCTATTATCTTCTTTTGTCATTATACTACCCTCCACTTGTTATCATTATATCACTATATACAATATTAAATATGCATTTATTATTACTGTTATTATTTAAAATAATATGTTAACTGATTTTGTAACAATTTGATAATTAAATTAGTTAGCTTTATCTAGATATTCTTCTAAACAAAGTAACTCATCATTGATCACTTTCGCTGCCTCTATTCCTACATAGCGATAATGCCAAGGTTCATATACAATGCCCGTAATGTCACTTTTATCACTTGGATATCTTAAAATAAAACCGTATTTATATGAATTTTCTTTTAACCACTTTTGTTCATCAGTATTTTCTTGTTCTGTGTTTAATTGTTGATAGCTTTTAGCAACGATATCTAAAGTAAGTCCTGTTTGGTGTTCGCTAGTTTTAGGAACTGCTATTAGTGTAGCTGCCCTTGTTTTTGCAGCTTCCTCACTATCACCTTGTTTAATATACTTATTTACAAGGTTATTATACAGCTTTTCTTGTTTTTCATTTGACCTAAAAGAAGAACAAATAAATGGTGATAATCCTTCAGCTCTTGCATCATCAAACATATTTTGAAGATCTTCATATGCTCTTTCATCTATATAGTGCCCATTTGATAACTTAGTTAGTTCAACACTAAAATCATCAGGCAACTTATTCCATGGATTCGCAATTATAAGATTCCAAGCATCAGTATTAATTGTAGGTCCTATAGTCGGTTCTATTGTAGGTGTAACACTTGTTTGTGGTGTAGCTGTTGCTATTTCACCATTGTTATTTAAACTATCATTATTATCTGTATAACTATCAAAATCTAGTGTTGTAATGTAGCAAATTAGTGTAATACATGCACACAATAGAATTATTGATATCATCATTTTATTTTGATTATTGCCATTATGATTTTTTTTATGTACTTTTTGCATTTGCTTCTCCTTTATTGTTATACATCTATATTATACCTTTTTACAGGTAATAGCGATACTATTATAAGTTATTTTTTCAAATTTCAACAATATTGTGATGCATTATGATATTGATTATTATATTCATTTTATGATTAAAATATGACGAATTATTTTTATTATAAAATGTAACTATTTAATATCATTAATTAACTTGTGTTATATTATTACTTATTCATCAAATTTAACTATATTACAATTTATTAATTTTTATAACTAATTTTTATTTATTTTTCACAACAAAGTTATGTTTATCCATTAAACAATTGATGTGGTATAATAATATATAGGTGATATATATGCAATTAGAAAAAGAAAGCACACAACAGTACGTAATCGAAAAATCAAAATTCATAACTTATGTCAATCGTTGTTTTGATGAACAAGAGGCACGCAGTTATATATTAAGTATTAAAAAGCTACATCCAAAAGCAAATCATTGTTGTAGTGCATTTATTATTGGTGAAAATAATGAACTTACTAGAAGTAGTGATGATGGTGAACCCTCATCAACGGCAGGTATGCCTATTTTAGCATCACTAAAAGGTAGTGGCATTAAAAATATCGTTGCCGTTGTTGTACGCTACTTTGGCGGGATAAAACTTGGTACAGGTGGACTTATTCGAGCTTATTCTGGATGTGTAAGTGATACCCTTGCTAAAGCTGATAAACTAGATACTATATTAATGTATTTTTATCAAATTAATATTCCTTATAGTCTACAAGGAAAGATAACATATGCATTAAAAAATGAAATAATCTTAAATACTGAATATGATATTGATGTAATTATTGATTTCATGAGTGAGTCTTGTGATATACACCAAATATTAAAGGAACTAACTTCAGGTAAGTATTTACCTAATTTAATAAAATCAAAAATAATTGAAAGGAAACTATAATGCTTAAATATATAATTTTACTAATAACTTATTTTACTTTACCTTTTTTCAAAATTAATATGTTTTATTTTATACTACTACTCTTTTTGGTATTCCCCTTTTTAAATGCAACAATTGGTTATATTTCAGGGAGTCGTTCTGGCTTTGATTACATCTTACCTATTGTTTCCTGTATTTTATTTTGGAGTACATTATTCATTCATTTTAATTACACCGCAATGTCTTATGGAATTATCTATGGTTGCATATGTTTAATTGCGAATCTTATAGGTGCCTATCACAAACAAAAATTCATCGATTCTAAAGGTTAACTTAACGTTAATCTTTTTTATTACTATTTTTTTATTACAGTACTTGACAAAACATAGTAGTAGGTATAGTATTATATTGGGTGATGAGATGAATACACAATTTAAAAAAGGTGTTTTAGAATTAATAGTAATGATCGTCGTAAGTGAAAAAGATATTTATGGCTATGAATTAGTCAAAAAAGTCTGTGAAGTAGTACAAGTAAATGAAGGTACTATCTACCCGTTACTTAAACGTATGACAAACGAAAGTTATTTTGAAACATACTTACAAGAATCAACTGAGGGTCCACCAAGAAAATATTATCACATCACAGCAAATGGTTTATTAGCTATGATGGCTTTGAAAAAAGATTGGTTGGAATTTAGTAATCAAATAAACACATTTATAAATAAGGGAGATAATTAATATGACAAAAAATGAATTTTTAATTCAACTTAGATCAAAATTAGATATATTAAGGGATGACGAAATTGATGATATCATTAACGAGTATTCTGATTGTATCGACGAAAAAATTTCTGAAGGTATCAGTGAAGAAAATGCTGTTTTAGATTTTGGTGATATTGATGAATTTGCAAAGGAAATCCTTAGTGCCTATAAAGTTAAATCAAACTATAAGGAGCCTGAGTCAAACACATCATCAAAATTTGGTGATGTAATTGATGATATCGTTGAACTAGTTAAAAAAGCAATTGAGAGTATTGTTGAATTTCTTGACGGATTTTCTTTTGAAAAAAATATATCTATTGATAATATCGCGAAAGTTATCGTTTCAATATTTGTAGTGCTTATTATTATTGCACTTATGCAAATACCATTTTACTTAGTTAAAGGTATTGGGCATTCACTTATCTCAATTGCTTTGCCTTCTTCAATTAGTTATGTACTTTGTGATGTATGGACGGTATTTACGTGCTTGGCTTACTTATTAATATTAATTATCGTTATTATCGGTATCTATAAATCAATCACAGGTCAAAATGATGGTGAAAATAGTGATTTCGATTTTGTTACTAAATACTTCAATAAGGGTAAAAAAGATATTAATCCTACTAATAAAAAGGAAAATAATTATGGTAATAAATTCAATAAAAAAAATAGGCGAAACAATCATAATGACGGTATTAACAGCGATAACAATGATAGCAACAATAATTTTAGCGACCTTGATAACATCAATGGCGATGATTTTCTAAGTGAATCAAAAGAAAAAAACCCAACTGAATCATGCATAGAAAAAAATAATATCGATAAAGGTATGAATGACAACGTAGCCTCTGATGAATTTTCACTTGGTGATCAAGATACTTTTACATCAAGTCATAGTGATGATTCAAGTGCTGAAGATGTATTAAATTTAGATTTGAATAAGCAAAATTATTGCAGTAATGGTGATGATACTAATTATGCAAAATATGATCAAAAGCAATCTAAAAAGCTAAATAGTAATGAACCAAAAGTAAGAAAGAAATCAAACAATAGCATTGGCCAATTCATCAATTCTTTAGGTAGTTTACTTGTATCTATTATTGTATTTTGTACAAAATCTATCGCAATGCTTTGTACTATCCCTTTTGTCTTCTTAGCAATTATAATGGCAGTATGTTTTGGGATTTGTGTCAGCCTATTAATATCAGGTGTTAGTGTTTTTGGATTAACTGCTATTATGTTTTCAATTTTTATTGGAATTGTAATCTTATTAGAATTCACATATCGAATAGTTTTAGGTAAAAAAGGATCAATCCTTACAACATTTATATCTATTTGTATAATGGCATCTATCTTTGGTTTTGGTGGAATATGCAGTTTTATCGAATTTTTGAATTATGAAATAGTTGATTATGAAGAATATTTTGATGAAAATGATTATCAAACAACCGATTTTAGTTATGATGTAGCGTCATTAAATAGCATTCATACAGGCTATGGTCATAACTCTACAATAATAACAAATGATGAAACAATGAGTGATGATTCAATTATTATTAGAATAAAACACACAGATGCATATTATTTTGAAAGTTCTGAATATGATATTAATTCGAATGATAATCAAGAGAATGAAGAAATTTTAGAACCAGAAGAAATAATTGCACCTTTATATGAGGTATCAATTTATGAATTTAGTGCATATAATACTTTAGCTGAAGTTCAAGGTGTTATGAAAATTCAATTTGATGCTTTAAAAGCTAATAAAATAGTATCAATGGATTCAGGAAATTTTATTCAGTTTGAAGTAATTGCGAATCAAAATGTTATCGAAAAATTAAATGTAGTTGGTAATTATATTACATTTAATAAATAAAATTTGCTATTCACAATTATCATTAAGGAAAGTGAGGTAATATAATGGATGAAAAATCATATAAATCAATTGCAATAATCATTGTAGCTTTATTTGTATTATCAATAATTATCACACTGATTTGTTAAGTTATTAAATCATAAAAAATAGATCTAATTAAAGCTAAGCGCAATGCTTCGCTTTTTTTATTGTTATAAATATTATTATTCAATAGTCATGTAATATAACATTGAATTTGTTATAATAGATAAGTAAGGAATGGTTATTGCAACCAAGGTACAAAAATGAAAAATACAATAATTGAAAATACTTATGTGAATCTAATTAGACTATCTAAAATGCAAGAGAATTTTTATATACAGCAAAATGATAATTTGACACTAACCGCCTTTTTTAATAAATTAGGCACTAATCAAATTGATGATAATATTTGCTTATTCAAAATTTATGACAAGTTACAAGAGCTAAAGCTTAACTTAAATTTCTTTAAAGATATGATAGATGATACTAGTTTTATTAAACAAGTGTTTAAATTCTACAATGACACCATAAAATATAATATTGATATAACTAAACTTGATGAAACAAGTTTAATAAATAAAGAAATTAAAACAATTCTTTTAAATCTTTTAGATCTTAATACATCTACGAAAAGTATAGAATCAATATTAAGCAAGAGTAAAGATTTTAGTCTTGTGCAAATTGATTCTAATGTAATAAGTGACTTATATAATCAAAAAATCACTAACTATTTAATTAGTAATAATGCAACAATTTATCCAGTTAAACAAAATAATGTAACGAATATGGAATTTATAAGAAGTGTAAATATACGTCAAGAAATTGAAAATGTAGCACAATACATATGCAATAATAATTTAAAGGCTGATAGTGTAAATATTGTTTTGTGTAATTATGCGAAGGATATTGAAATATTTAACGCAATTTTTGAACGTTATCGTATACCTACTTTTTCAATTATCAATAATGAAACATCTTTAGTTGCGAAAAGTTATCTAGCTATACTTAATTTTTTAAATAATCCTAATTGTGATAGTTTAATTAATGCCATTAATTCTAGTTTTTATGAAAGTAAGTATATCAATGATTTTAATCTATATTTCGATTTATTCATTGAGGATATTTCTATATTAAATAACGAGTTTTGTCATGTAGTTAATAATATAGATAGTGAAGTTTTTAAATATGAATATGATCGCTATATACAATTGGAGAAAAACGCCAATATAGTAAGAAAAGAAATATTGCTTTTATTCCAACAATGTTCAAATAATTATTTAAGAGCTTACGATATTATTTGTGACAGTCGCTTAGCTAGTATCAATATTTTTGAAGACGAAATTGTAGCTTTAAAAAGAATTATTGAAAAGTACTATCCATATACATCAATGCCTAAGTACAACAATATTATCATTTCATTTATTAAGAGTATCAATAAAGTAAATAATCAAATCATTAAGGGTGCAACTTTTGTGACCGACTTAAAAAATCCAATAGAACAAAACGTTTATGCTTTTGTTATTGGATGTACTCAAAAAAATTATCCAAACTTTAGTGGTAACTCTGGTGTTTTTGATGAAGACTATTGTAATACTGTTACAAATTACCCCTCTTTGGCCGACAGACAAAAATTCAATTTAAATTATTTATCTTGGATTTATAGCTGTGGTGAACATATTCAATTTAGTTATGCATTAAGTAATTATGAAGGTAAGCATTTAGATCCAAGCATTGAAATAGCCTCTATGTTACAAAATATAATAAGTGATAGTAATATTATTTCTAATCACTATATAAATGATAGTGTTATTGATAATCTTGATAGTGATGTCGCCAATAAATTATTTTTCAATGATAATGCTTTAAAAGGAAGTGTTTCACGTTTTGAGAGATACTTTAATTGTCCCTTCTCATTTTATCTACAATATGGATTAAAGTTGAATAAGAGCGATTTAAAAAGTTTTGATATCGCAAATCTTGGTACAATTCAACATTTGATTATGGAAAAGTTAACTAAAAAATATGGTAAGCAATACGCAAATTGTGACAATGAAGAATTATATGAGTTAATCACTAATGAATTTACTAAATATGAAAAACTATATATCAAAGATCTTAGTCGCTTAGATATCATCAAAAAGCGTTGTTTTATTAATCTGCAATTAGTATTAAAACATTTAAGTGAAATGGAAGATAATAGTCAGCTTATACCAACATATAGTGAATTTGAATTTAAGGATACTATATATAAAGACGATCAAGTTATGGTTCAAATTAAAGGGATTATAGACCGCATTGATATGAATGCCGATATCACAAGAATTATCGATTATAAGAGTAGTAGCAAAAAATTAGTTAAAAATAGTGTTATTAGTGGTATCCAACTGCAACTTCTGACTTATATGTATGTGCTAGTTAAACAACAAAATTCGAAACCATGTGGCATATATTATGTACCTATGAGTTATAAGGATATTTCAATGAGCTTCGCAAGCTTAAATTTACGTGCTAAAGAAATAAGTGAAAATGTAGAATGTGATCATGAGGATATTTTTTATAAAAACAATAAAATCAATGGATGGCACTTTTTATCAACTGATTTAATTGATTCTTCAGCCCGTTTCTTTAAAAGCATAAATAAAGAAGGTTTACCATCAAATGCTTATATTAAGAATATTGATGGATTAGAAAAACATATAAATTATATATACAAATATCTTGTGAATGAAATAAAAAATGGTTCAATAAAATGTACACCAGTACTTGGAGCTTGTGATTACTGTGATTATAAATCGATCTGTCGTTTTAATTCAATGCATATTAAATCAATTATTTCACCACAAGAACAAGTAGATGCTTTTGCGAAAAGTGAGGAAGAAGATGAAGTATAGTGAAAATCAATCACGAGCTATTAATAGCTTAGGAAAAAATATCGTTGTATCAGCTTCAGCTGGTGCTGGTAAAACTGCAGTATTAACTGCACGATTAAAGAAAAGAATAACAGTAGACAAAGTTAGTGTATCAAATATTTTAGCTATGACCTTCACAGATGCTGCAGCATGTGAAATGAAAATTAGATTATTTAAGAGTTTAAGTGAATTGATTGATTCATCAAATGATCAAGAAGAAATTGATTATTGTAATCAACAACTAATTTTATTAGCGACATCTAATGTATCAACTATTCACTCATTTTGTTTATCTGTAATAAAGGAAAACTATTATATTATTAATTTAGCCCCTACTGTTTTAGAAAATATCTTGTCCGATGATCAATTAGTTTCTATTCATGAACTAGTATTTAAACAAACTTTTGAGTACTTCAATAATATTGATAGTGAAAATCTTAATCTACTGTGCAACTATTTTTCAAGCTCCCCTACTAATTTTGACACATTAAAAGAGTATACTAAAACAATTGCAATTAAGGCATACGGTTCATTTAATCCGGATGATTATTTTGATAATATGAAAAATTCATATATAAAGATTAATAATATTAAAGAGATCGAACCAAAATATCTTAATTTATATTTTGATTCGATAAGAGTTATATTAAATGATTTAGCTTCTTCTTTAAATAATTGTTTAAATCTTGCAATGGGTTGTAATGAAGAAAAGTTTACTAATGTTGTTTCAAGTAATATTGAAAAAGTAAATAATTGTATTAATTTATTAAATATAGAAAGTTATTTTGAATTTTATGTTTGTCATAAAAATTTATGTGAATCTATTTTGCCAATTGCGAAAAATGCTGAATTAAAATTATTAAGAGCAAGCATCAATGATAAAATCAAAAAATTAGTTAGTAGCGTAGTTTCTAATGAAATGGCTGTTATAAATAATAATGGTTGTGCTGAAATTATTAATACGTTAACTGATTTTTCTCAAAAGTATCTTCAATTATTTAATCAACACAAAAAAGAAATTGATGCTATGGATTTTAATGATATGGAAAAATTCGCTTATCAAATATTATCTTTTAATAATCAAAGTGTTGCGAAAAAATACCAAAAACGATTTATCGATATTTTGGTAGATGAATTTCAAGATACAAACGATATACAAAACGAAATTATAATTATGATATCTAGAGGCAACAACATTTTTAGAGTTGGCGACGTTAAACAATCAATATATAGATTTAGAAATGCAAAGCCTATGATTATGGCAAAACTTATAGAAAATGAAGATAACACAAATGATGTTATTTATTTAAATGAAAATTATCGTTCTAAAAAATCAATAGTGGAATACAATAATCAATTATTTAATATCTTAATGAATGTGAAAGGTATTAATCAGACATACAATAAATATGATTTTGTATCAATTGGAACATTAGGCCAAGATGATAATCACAAATTACTAGTTGAATTTGCTTCTTTAGATAAAGATATTATTGAAGACAAATTAGATAGTGATGATGAAGAAATTAAAGATACGGAAATTGATATTGTAGGAGACATTAAAGCTGATTACATTGCGAAAAAAATAATGGAAATGCGTATTGATACAGAATTCAAAAACTTCAGTGACTACTGTATTCTTGTTAGATCACACGAATATAAAAATGCAATTAGATATGCATTTGATCATTATAATATTCCATATTCTATGGACGTCAAATCAGGTTTTTATAAATCGAAAGTTATTATGGATATTTTGGAGTTTTTACGTTTCATCAATAATCCAAATGATTTATCTATTGTAAGTTTATTGAGTTCTAATTTTTATAATGAAAGCTTTGAGACTATAACTAATTATTCATTAAAAAAAGATAAATCAACATTGTTTAATTATTTAAGTAACAGTGAAAATAAACATCAATTGATAAAGGATTATGAATTACTAAAAAAAGCTAGCTCAACTGATACAATATTTAAGCTTGTAACTAAAATAATTAATATAAATAACTATTTTGAAGATTATACAACTAATCAACAACGTACCAATATTGATTTATTTTTAGAAAAAATTAGTTTATACGAGAAGTCTAATAGTAATTCCTTGTCTTTGTATATGAGTTATATAAATAGTATTAGTGATTTACGATCATCTGAAGCAATTTATGAAAATCCTAGTGATGACACCGTAAAAATAATGACAGTTCATCATTCAAAAGGTTTACAATTTCCAGTTGTTTTTTACTGGTCAAGTTCTACTACAAAAATTAGAGAAAATTATTTGGACGATAATTTAGGAATTGGTCTTAGTTATTTAACTTATCCATTAAGAATCCAGTTTGATACCATCCAACAAATTGCAATTAGACAAAAAAATATACTCGAAGAATTTGCCGAGAGCACAAGATTATTATACGTAGCATTAACACGTGCTCAACAAAAATTAATAATGATCGATAAGCATAACGCTAATTACAATTATGAACCAATTTCCTTAAATACCTTTTATAAGAAAAAGGGATTCACAAGTTTAATACTTCCGGCATCTGCTAGTATAAATGAATTTTATGAATATAAAGTTATTGATTGTAATTATAAGATTTTATATCTTAATGATAAATTACAAAATATAAAAAATCTAATTAATCGCTACAAACAAAATAAAGTTATCTTAAATAGAGTTAGTCCATCAATTCATTTTAAATCTAAGTTTAAACTTAATTTGAATCCAAAGGCTTACACTCATGGAAATGATATGCATAAAATTATTGAATTACTTCCTAAATCTGGTTGGTCACCAAATATTATTAAAAGCTTGTGGGATACTATAAGTGATGAAGATATAATAAAGATTATGGATCTTTACAATAATGATTTATTTCACTCTCTTATAAATTATGAAACATATTGTGAGTATAAATATAGTATGATCAAAAATACCGATATTGTGAATGGAATAATAGATTATTTCGCTATAAACGACAAATCAATAGTGATTATCGATTTTAAAAGTGATAATATAGTTGATGAAAATTACTATATTGAAAATTATCAATCTCAGTTAATTCAATATAAAGAAGATATGAAAATTATTTATCCGAATCATATTATTGATACATATATTTATAGTTTTACATTAAATCAAATGATAAAAATTGACTAGATAATCTAGTCAATTTTTTTATTCCTATTTCTTTTTTTTACTACAACTACTACATGCTCCATCACAACTATTTTTTTTAAATAATCTTTTATAGATTATATTTATTGCTAGTGCTACAACTGTAATTATTATTATCAAATCAATTAAGTTCATATTATTACCTCAATATTAGTTTACCACATAATTATAAAAATTCGTAAAAATTGCTTCAAACGATTATAAATACATTATTAATATTCATCAAGTTAGATAATAAAAAGCCAAGTATATTCTACCTGGCTTAAATATTAATCTTTAAATAAATCGTAAACTTCACTTACAGGTGCATGTGTTTGGATTGCTTCGATTGTTTTTGCAAGCATATATCCAATTGATAACACAGTAATTTTTTTACAAGCTTCTTTCTTTTCTTCAGAAAGTGCAACAGAGTTTGTTATAACAAATTCTTTAATTACTGAATTATTAATTCGTTCTATTGCTGGTCCTGAGAATAAACCATGTGTAACAGATACATAAATATCTTTAGCTCCGTGAGCTTTAAGAATATCAATTCCTGCAATAAGGCTTCCACCTGTATCACACATATCATCAATAATAATTACATTTTTACCATCAACATCACCGATAACATTCATAGCTTCGCAAACATTTGCTTTAGGTCTACGCTTATCAATAATTGCCATTGGAGCATCTAATAAATCAGCAAGTCTTCTAGCACGTGTAGTTCCACCATGATCTGGAGAAACAACAACAACGTTATCTAAATTTTTAGAACGGAAATACTGTCCGATCATTTGTACTGCTGATAAATCATCTGTTGGGATATTAAAGAAACCTTGAATTTGAGTAGCATGTAAATCTAAAGTAACTACACGGTCAGCCCCTGCTGTTTGGATTAAATCCGCAACAAGTTTTGCAGTAATTGGTTGTCTTGGTCTTGCTTTACGATCTTGTCTTGCATAACCATAATATGGCATAACAACATTTATTTCTTTTGCTGAAGCTCTTTTACAAGCGTCAACTGCAATCAATACTTCCATAAGTCTTTCCGATACAGGAGCACAAGTCGATTGAACAATATAAACTGATCTACCTCTTACTGACTCTTCTGGTTCAACTAAGATTTCTCCATCAGCAAAATGTTTAACTGAAACATTACCTACTGGTAAATTTAGAATATTACAGATTTCCTTGGTTAATTCAACACTAGCCGTTAATGCGAAAATTATTGTTTCTTTCATTTTAGTTATATCTCCCTTATTTGTTTTTGTATTTACTTCCGTATCCTTCTAAATTAGTTTGACGATCTCTAGCAATTGCCATATCACCATCAGCTACACTTTTTGTTATTGTTGATCCTGCTGCTACTACTGCATTTTTTCCTACAGTAAGTGGAGCGATCATATTTACGTTACTTCCGATGAATGCACCATCCATTACGATTGTCTTAAATTTATTTTTTCCATCATAATTTACTGTAACAACACCACAACCAATGTTTACATTTGCACCTATTTCACAATCTCCTAAGTACGTTAAGTGAGCACATCTACTATTATAACCCATTTTACAGTTTTTAAGTTCAACAAAATTACCAATACGATTTTTATTTTCTACTACTGTATTCATTCTTAGATGAGCATTTGGTCCAACTGATACTTCATCACCAACTTTTGAATCTGTAATGCGAGATGAATCAATAGTTGTATTTGCCCCAATTGTACTATTTATCAAGAATGAATTAGGTAAAATAACTGAATTATCGCCAATATGAACATTACCTTTAAAATGACTATTTGGATAAATTGTAACATCTTTTCCAAAAGTTACTTCACTACCAATATAAGTAGCCTTAGGATCAATTATTGTAACTCCTTCAAGCATATGTTTTTTATTGATTTTCATTTGTAGCCATTCATTTGCTAATGATAGTTCATAACAATCATTAACCCCTGCAACTTCTTCACTACATTTAGCAATTAGCGCCCCAACTTTTAGATTTTTCTTATTAAGAATTTCAACTAAGTCAGTGATATAAAATTCATTTTGTGCATTATTACTTTGTATACATTGTAAATTATCAAATAATACCTGATTATTGAAACAATAAATTCCAGTATTGATTTCATTTATCAATTTTTCTTGTTCATTACAATCTTTATATTCAACTATTTTTTCAATTGAGTTATCTGCATTTCTAACAACTCGACCATATGTTCTAGCATCTTTTACAATTGCTGTTAAGACAACCATTTCGATACCTTCACATGCTTTTAATAATTCTTCAAATGTTTCAGTTTGAATACATGGACAATCACCATTAATTACAAGTGTATATCCTTGTTCTTTGCTAAGTGTATCAGCCATCATTACTGCATGACCTGTTCCTAATTGAACATCTTGATGAGCATATTCACATTTATCTTTCATGGTATCCATAATTAAATCTTTACCATAACCGACAACTGTTACTACACGTTGAACATTAGCTTTCTTACAATTATTAACAATATGTGACAACATTTCTTGATCACAAACTTTATGCATTACCTTTGGTATATCAGAATTCATTCTTGTGCCTTTACCAGCAGCTAATATTATTGCAGATTTCATTATAAATATCCTCCTCTTATATTTTACTAACTTTTGTAATAAATTAATAGTCTATTTGGCAAATTAGTTAAAATATTTCTACTATTTTATCCAATTACACGATAGTAGTATCAATTATTTTAATATTTTAGTTTTTCTAACAAAATATCCTTGTTTTCTAAACTCTATTGCTGCCTTATCCATAAGTGACTTATCCTTAGTTAAAGCAAAAACAGTAGATCCACTACCTGACATTAATGCAACATCAAAGCCATAATGAAACAAGTTATTTTTTAAAAGTTGAATACTTGGAACAATCGAAAATGAACTTTCTTCTAGTGAATTACCGATGTTTTTACAAAGACTATCATAATCATTATTAATTAAGTCTTGCTTAACTTGTTCGATATTTGGGTGATACAATGTTTCAAAGTTAATTTTAGAAAAAGCAATTTTTGTTGATACACCTTTTTTTGGTTTTGCTAAGAAAACATAGTAATCTGATTCAATATTTATAAGCTCTATTTGTTCACCTATACCTTTTACTACAGCTGGAGATGAATAGTAACAAAACGGCACATCAGCTCCAACTTTTTTCGCTAGTTGCAACATTTTTTCTTCACTGATATTTAATTTCAATAGTTTTTTGACAAGTTTTAAAGCTGCTGCTGCATCACTACTACCACCTGCAAGTCCTGCTTGAGTTGGAATATGTTTTGTTAAGTTAACTCTAAAGTTTTCACTAAAACCACATTCCTCACGCAAAACTTCAATTGCTTGAATAATCGTATTTTTACTATCCATTACTAGAAATTTAATATTTGATTCAAAAGACATTTCATCAGCAATTTCTATTTCTACAACATCATAAAAATCAAGTGGTACCATTATCATATCTAGTTCATGATAACCATTTTCTAATTTTTGTACAACATCAATACTTAAGTTAATTTTCGCATAGGCTCTCTCTTTCATCTTTAACTCCTTTCAATTTAATAAAGTCATCTAACGTACAAGTTTCAGCTCTTGCACTTAATGCTATGTTTGCCTTTTCTAAATCATGTGTAGCATTATCCTTGTCTTGTAAAAACTCACGATAATTGTTATAAATTGTTTTCCTTCTTTGTTTAAAGCACCCTTTAATTAATAAAAATAATCCTTGTTCATCTTTAATTTCAATTGCATTTTCTTGCTTGTAAAATTGAATAACTGTTGAGTCTATATTAGGTCTTGGGTTAAAAATAGTTCTAGATACTTTCATAACTGATTTACAATTATAATAGACTGATGCAATGATACTTAAAGCATTATAATCTTTAGTATCAACCTTTGCTAAGAAACGATCAGCAACTTCTTTTTGCATCATAACAGTAATATTATCGACATCAGCTTTACTTTCAAATATTTTAAATAAAATTGGTGTAGTTATATAATATGGTAAATTAGCACATATAACAACTCTTTGATAATGATTATTAAGTTCATTAACTTTTTCAAGTAAATTAATATTTAAGAAATCTTCGAAAATAACTTCAACATTATCATATTCTGCTAGTGAATAATCAAGTACATCTTTTAATCTTTCGTCGATTTCATAACAAACAACTTTCTTTGCTCTTTTAGCCAATTGTTCTGTAAGAGCTCCAATTCCTGGACCTATTTCAATTACTGCTACATCATCGCAATTACAATTTCTTGCAATTTTTTCTACAATTCCGCCCTCAATAATAAAATTTTGTCCAAAGCTTTTTTTTGCGTACATATCAAATTTTTTAAGTATTTCGTTTGTGCGTTGAGCACTTGCTATAGGTTTAGTCATGCATACTCCTTATAATTTCTTCTAATTTATTTTTGGTACATCCAATCATATTTAATCGTTTAAACATTGTTTTAGCATTGGCTTGGCCAAGGAATAATTTATTACAAATATATTCCCTTTTAGCTTTACTACCATTTCCACCACTAAGTCCTAAATCAATGTATTCTTCTAAACTTAATGATTCAATACTTTCTTTATATGTCATGTGATTATTTAATGCATCAATAATATCTTCTTTATTGGCATGTTCGATTCCAATTTTATTTTTACCTCTTGCAAGTTCTCTTGCTAAAAAGGCATTTTTACATCCAGGTATTTTTTCATTAATTATACTTCTTATTTTATTGCCTGGGATATCCGGATCTGTAAAGATTATAATACCTCTTATAGCTTGCATTTTTTTGATATATTCTAACGTATATTTAGATAAGCAAGTACCATGAGTTTCTATCGTATCACACTCAATATAAGACTTTAGGGTATTCGTATCATTTTTCCCTTCAACAACAATTACTTCATTTATTTTCATATTAACTCCTACTAATTAACTTCACAATATTTTTGATCAAACGAATTTGATTTCAGATCATTAAATTCTATTATTTCTACTTTAGTGTTGGTATTGCTTAATACTTTTACTTTACTGTTCGCTTCCGAACCACTAAACAAATCAATTGCATTACCACTTATTAAACTTCCTCTATCAAGAACAATAGCCATGAATGGTTGATCCGCTTGAATTCCTGCCCCAACGTATCCGTGATCTGTTATTTTGATTGTAGTACACAAAGGAATGGCACTATCCATTGCTACGATATAATATCCATCATAAGTTATACCATCAAGCCATTTACCATTGCTTTGTCTAACTTGATTAACACTCAATAAAATTTGAGCTGATGTCGATGCTGAACTGTCTTTATTGCTATAACATCCCACACAATCAGCACCATATACCGTTGCTTTTCGCATAGTTATTTCACTACCGATTTCAACCATTCCCTTATTATTAGTTATCCAACTATAACCAAAAGGATGATTAATTTGTGATATTTCTGTATTTAGTTTTAAATTATCATAAGTAAAGATAACATCTTCAATTGTATTTAAATCATTTTTGCTACAACCGCATAATAAAATAATAATCATTATTAGTAATATCTTATTCTTCATTAAATCCTCCAATATTATTTTTTGGTATTAAATAAATCATAATAATTTTTTGTTGTTTGCTCCATTACTTCTAACACATCAATTTCCTTAAGTTCTGCAATCATTTGAGCAATATAAACAACATTGCTACTATCATTTCTTTTTCCTCTATTTGGGTGAGGAGTTAGATAAGGTGAATCTGTTTCAATTAATAAATTTTTTAAATCAATATTTTTCGCAACATCTTTTGGAACTAGGGCATTTTTAAATGTTACAGGTCCTGCTAGTGAAATTAAGTAACCAAGTTTGATAAACATCTGTGCCATCTGATAACTAGAAGAATAACAATGAATGATACCTTTACCATTTTTATCATATTCTTTTAAAATATCATATGTATCCAAAGCAGCATCTCTACTATGAATTATCATCGGTAAATCTAATTTATTCGCAAGTTTAATTTGCTTTATAAAGTATTCTTTTTGTTTATCAATATTTTCTTTATCCCAATAATAATCAAGTCCTATTTCACCTAGTGCCACTATTTTATTATTTGATAAATATTGTTCTAATTCATCAATATCATTATCATTAATTTTATTAATATCACTTGGATGAAATCCATATGCTATATCGAATTTATCATTTGTACCTTGATGTTTTAATGCTTTAAGTAAATCACTTTTATCACAACAAACAATCATTACTCTTTCGATATTACTTTCTTTAAATTTATCAAATAATTGATCAAATTCATTTTCAAAATCCTTGCAACAAAGGTGTGCGTGACTATCAATATATCCCATATTATTTACCTAAACAAAATTTACTAAATATCGCATTAAGTAAATCATCCTTTGCTACATTACCAAGTATTTCACCTAATGCTCTATAACAATCTTGAAGATCAATAGTTATTAAATCAAGTTCAAATTCATTGTTAATGGCATCTATTGCACTATCACAACAAATCATAGCTTTATTTAATAGGCCTATTTGTCTATCGTTATTAATGGTTGGTTCATCTAAAGCAAATAAATGTTTTTGATAACGGTTATTAATTTCATTAATAAGCATATCTACTTTATTAAACTGCGCAGATATATTTAATTGATCAGCCGTACTTTCAAAAATATCAGATTTATTATAAGCAACAATACGATTTTTATCTGCACTTAATTCAAATAATCTTTGATCATATTCATCAATTTTTGTACTTCCGTCTACTACTAAGATAATTAATTCTGCTTCTTTAATTACTTTTAATGTTTTTTCGATTCCAATTTTTTCGACAATATCTTCAGTCTCACGAATTCCTGCTGTATCAATTAAATGCAATGTCACATTTTCTAAATTGATTACGCCCTCAACTAAATCTCTAGTTGTTCCCTCTATATTAGTTACAATTGCTTTATCTTCTTTAATCAAACAATTTAAAAGAGAACTTTTCCCAACATTAGGTTTTCCAATAATTGCAGTCTTAACACCTTTATTCATGATGCGTCCACTTTCAGATTTTGTAAGTGTCTCACTAAGTTTTGCTTTAAAATTTATTAATCTTGGTAAGATAATATCATTAGTCAACATTAGTACATCATCATATTCTGGATAATCAATATTGACTTCTATGTTTGCGACAATTTCTAATAAATCATCAATCAGTGGATTTACAATTTTTTGAATAGAACCATCGATTCCTTTAATTGCTAATTTAGCATTTTTCTCACTATCTGCATTAATTATGTCATTCACAGCTTCTGCCTGTGTTAAATCAATTCTACCATTAATAAATGCTCGTTGAGTGAATTCACCAGCTGTTGCAATTTTAGCGCCACTTGCAATACACATACTAAATATTTTACGAGTTATATATTTTCCACCATGACAATTAATCTCAACAATATTCTCTTTGGTAAAAGTTTTAGGTGCTTTAAATACACTAACTAAAACTTCATCAACTTTTTCATTATTTTCTACAATAAAACCATATGATATAGTATGTGATTCTTTACTAAGTAAATTACCACTAAAAATCTTATTTACTATCTCAATTGACTGATCGCCACTTAATCTTATTATACTAATTGCATTATCTAAACTAGCCGTTGATATTGCAACAATTGTCTCATTAAACATAAACATACCTTCTTTCTTTATAATTGTACCACACTTGTAACGATGTTTTAAAAACATAAATTATATATTTAAAAAAGTTGATAATTAATCAACTTTTAATATCTATTAGTCTTGTTCAATACACCCCATAATATCAAGTATGCGGTTTAAATCATTCGTATCGTTAAATGCAATTGTTATTGATTTACTTTCAACACGAACATTTGTTTGAAATCTATTTTTTATTATTTCTTCAACATAAACCAAATTATTATTACGCACTTTTTCTTTTGGTTTTTCTGTATCTACAACTTTATAATCTTTAACTAATTTTTCTACAGTTCTAACAGAAAGACCTTCTTCAATTGTCTTCATTGCGATGTCGTACATTACACCTTCATCCTCTAAAGTAATTAATGGTCTAACATGTCCCATACTTAATTGATTTTCAGACACTAATTTTTGTACAGATGCAGGTAATTTTAATAATCTTAAAGTATTAGTAATATAAACACGTGATTTACCAACTCGTTCTGCAAGTTTTTCTTGAGTGTATCCTAAACGTTCAACAAGTTGTTGATAAGCATTTGCTTCTTCCATAATATTCAAATTTTCTCGTTGAATATTTTCAAGTAAGGCAACTTCCATCATTTGTTCATCATTAAAATCTAAAATGATTGCAGGAATATATTTTAATTCAACTAATTTACAAGCTCTAAGTCTTCTTTCACCTGCAATTAATTCATACCCTTGAATACTTTTTCTTACTAATATAGGTGTAAATACACCATGTTCTTTAATAGATGATCCTAATTCCTTAAGTTTTTCTGCATCAAATACTTTTCTTGGTTGATATGGGTTTAATCTAATTTCTTCGATTACTATTTCATTAATATTATTTGAATGTTCTGATTTTCCAGCTTGAATTTCTTCAAGTACATTTCCAATACCTTCACCAAATATTTGTTCTAGACCTTTTCCAAGTTTTGCCATTATTTGACCGACTTTCTATCATTGTGCATAATTAATTCTTTTGCTAAAGAAGCATAAGCCTTTGCACCTTCTGATTTAACATCATATTCGAATATCGTTTGACCTGATGATGGAGCTTCTGATAACTTAACATTTCTAGGGATGAAACTCTTGTATACACTTTCTTTGAAATATTTTCTAACTTCTTGTTGTACCTCAACAGAAAGTTTAGTTCTAGAATCAAACATTGTAAGTAAGACACCTTCGATAACTAATTTATCATTAAATAATCTTTGTACTAATCTAATAGTTGAAAGTAGTTGTGTTAAACCTTCCAAAGCATAATATTCACATTGCACTGGTATGATAACAGAATCTGCTGCCGTTAGTGCATTTGTATTTAAAAGTCCAAGTGATGGTGGACAATCAATTATAATATAATCGTATTGATCTTTAACTGTATCTAACTTCTTTTTTAATTGAACTTCTCTACCAACTTTATAATTTGCCATTTCTAAATCGGCCCCAGCTAAATCAATTGTAGCTGGAATTAAATCAATTGGCGGAATTTGAAGTTTAGTTATACATTCGACACCAGTAGCTTCACTGATAATTAAATCATAAACACTCTTAGAGAATTTTAAATTCGTTCCACTAACACCTTGAGTTGCATTACCTTGTGGATCAAAGTCAACTAACAATACTTTTTTACCAAGATAAGCTAATCCTGATGATAAATTTACACTAGTAGTAGTTTTACCAACTCCACCTTTTTGATTTGCCACTGCGATTATTTTTCCCATAATTTCACCTATTTCTTCGGTATTTTAATAATGATTTGATATTCATTATCGTTATCTATTTCTGTATGATTTATACTGATACCGGCATCTTTTATCATTTTCATTGCTTGATATATTGTATTTAGTGCTATCCTAACATTTCGTGCAACAGCCTTTGTTTTTGGTACTGGTTTACTCTTACCTAATTTATCTTTTATGTAAACTTCACTTTGAGAAACGTTCAATTTACTTGTAACAATATGATTAAATACTTCTTCAACATTTTCTTCTTGTACACTTAATAACGCTCTACCATGTCTTTCAGTAATAACTCTTGTAGAAATTGCATCTTGCACATTTTCAGGTAATGCTAATAATCTTATTTTATTTGCAACAGACGATTGTGATTTGCCAACTTTTTCAGCAATTTTATCTTGCGTACAATTAGTTAACCGAATGATATTTACATATGCTTTGGCCTCTTCAATCGCATTTAAATTTTCTCTTTGCACATTTTCAACAAGAGCCATTTGTGCTGATTCAAGTTCATTTTTAGTCACACAAATACATGGAATAGTTTGCATCTTATTTAATGTACATGCTCTAAATCGTCTTTCACCAGCAATGATTTCATAGTAATCAAGTTTATCCCTAACAACAATTGGTTGAATCAAACCATTTTCTTGAATTGATAATGCTAATTCTTCAATACGTTCATTACTAAATTCAATTCTTGGTTGATTAACATTAGGTCGTATTTTATGTATAGGTATTAATATTACTTGTTGCATATTTGCTCCCCCTAAAGTGGACTCTTTTTAATTTTCCCAAAATTTCTAGGATAAATTATTGGAGTATTCTTAATTTTTTTATAAAATAAATTAACACGCATAGAACCATCACTTAATAGTCTATTATCATTATTATAAAGTTTGCACCCTAATGTATTAATTGCCTTTGTAGCATTTTCATCTTCACTAACCCCTTGTGAACCTTTCATAGCTATAAAATAACCATCCATTTTCACAAAAGGAATACATAACTCAGATAAGATATTTAAATTCGCTACCGCTCTTGCTGTTACAAAATCAAATGATTGACGATGATTAATAACAAAGTCTTCTGCTCGTTCACTATAACATGTAATTTTTTCTAGTTTTAATTCCGCTATAACAGCATTAAGAAATACTACTCTTTTCTTAAGTGGTTCTAAAATTGTGACATTAAGATCTGGATATGCAATCTTTAATGGGATTGAAGGAAAACCTGCTCCTGCCCCTACGTCACATAAGCTACCTTGTAAACTTATATTAAATGATATTAATAAAGAATCATAGAAATGTTTATCTAACACTTCTTCAAATTCCGTTATACCTGTCAAATTCATTTTTTCATTCCACTCTTTTAATAATCTTGCATAACTAACAAACTGTTGTATTTGAGTTTCAGTTAGCAATAGATTGTTTTTTTCACATTCACTTTTAAATTCATCTATATTCATACTAATCCTCCGTCCTTCTATTATACCAAAAAAATGTTAACTACTCTATAAGTATTAGTTTTATTTACTTATATTATTATATATATCCAATAATTTACTACTATTTACTTATATTAAGTTCTTTAATATTTTCAATTTGTTGATTAATTGCATTTATATCATCACTTTCAGGATGATACATTGAATAATAACTAAATAATGAATAACCCATATAATTATTCATTGCTTTTGAATCAGTGATTTGTCGAGCTATTATATCATTTTCATTATTCCACTCATCACTATCTGTTGCACTACTAGGTTGATTAATTTTATAACTAGCAAGTCCAACTACTAAACCGACATCGGTACCATCAACTACCTCTTGCCACTGATTAAGTGTTTTTAAAAATGGCCTTGCTTCATTAGTGTAACCAAAATAAATTTGTGGAACAATGTAGTCTACATAATTATTATTAACCCAATTTTCAACATCCCCAAAAATTGTATATTTTGAATATTCTAAATTACCTGCCGGACTTACACTAAACTCTAAATGTTTATCATGCTTTTTAATAGTTTGATTAACTTGTTTGATTAGTTCATTAACATTGTTTGTCCTAAAATCATGCAATGTTAATTCACTATTTGAAAACTCAATACTATCAAATGACTCATCCACCATATCAGGATAAAAATAATCATCCATATGAATACCATCAACATCATAATTTTCAAGTATTTCGCTAACAACAGCACTTACCAAATCTTTAACTTCATCATAATAAGGATTTAAGTAGTACCTATTTTCGTACCAAACTACATTACGACTATCATCATTAACCCATTTCTTTACAATAAAATCATCAGGAACTTCACTCATTTTATCTTTATCAAAAGATCTTAATGGATTAATCCATGCCTCTATTCTTAATTCATATTCATCAGCTTTTTCACACATTATTTCTAAAGGGTCAAAGTCTAAATTATCGCCTATATCATTTGATACATATTGAGTTGGATAAATATCTGATTCATAGTAAGCATCTGTAAATGCTGAGGCATGAACATATACAGTATTTAGTCCAAGATCTACAATGTCTTGATACATGACATCAACATTTGTTTCAAATTCACTTTGGCTATGTCCCCATAACATTTGAGTGTAATCTATGTAACTAATCCATATTGCTTTAATTTCATCAAAATCAGTCTTATTGCTTGTACAACTTGTAAGCATAATCATTAATGCTAGTAAACCAGTTATTTTTTTCATAAATTACCTCGCTATTAAAGTATATCAAAAAGAAGCATAATTATGCCTCTTTTCCTGTAATAAATTCACTATATGGAAGTGTTTCACACCAATCACAAAAAACGCGCCACTCTTCTAATCTATGAGTCTTTCTTTGTTTATATATAGTTTTAAGTTGTCGATAATTTGTAACCATTCTTGCTGTAAGTTTAAATCCTGCAGGATTACTATAAAGTATTTGTAAGTATTTTTCTTTTAAAATTTCATTTGTTTCTTCATCCGGATTTAATTTATACTGTTTGTTTAATTCATTGTACTCATCAACTTTTTCTTTCATAATATCAATCATTCTTTGATCAACATGACTAATGTAAGAATTATCTAAGTCAAAACGCGTAATTCTGTGCATTGTTGATTGACTACTTACAAAGTCTAAAAAGTGATATCTTTCTGCTTCTACCCATGCTTTGTTAGTGAATGTTAAATCAAATTGCATTACTATACCATTTAAGAAATTATCATGTCCTTCACCTGTTGGACAAGTTCCAAGTTTTTTAACAGTCTTTGTAACTTCACTTGTAACCACACTTAAATCCGTAGCCATTGGATACTTAGAACCAATTATTGCACCATCAAATCCGAATATATCTACCTTACTTATTATATCTTTAATTTCCATGTTATTCTCCTTTTTGTCTTTTTTTATTTTCTATATGCATTAACAGCATTGTTATATCTGATGGACTAACACCTGAAATTCTCCCAGCTTGTCCAATTGTTGCTGGATTAATTTTGATTAACTTTTGACGCCCTTCTAATGAAAGATGTTCAACTTGTGTATAATCAATCTCACTACTAATTTTTAGATTATCCATTTTATTAATTCTTGAAGCTTCTTTATTGGCTTTATCAATATACCCTACATACTTACATTCGATTTCTACTTGCTTTGCAATTGCATAATCAATATCATAATCTAAGTGTGCAATTAAATCAAAACATGTGATATGCGGTCTTTTAATTAACTCATATGCACTTTGTCCATCAGTTATTTTCGCAAAGCCTTTTGAATCAAGTGTTTCATTAATATCAGACTTACTAGTAAATCTTGTTTCAATTAAATAATTCTTTAATTTACTAAGTTCATTTAGTTTATTATTATAACGTTCAAATCTTTGTTCACTCACAAGACCTATATCATATCCGAATTGTGTAAGTCTTTGATCAGCATTATCATGCCTTAAAAGCAATCTAAATTCAGCACGACTAGTTAAAAGACGATATGGCTCAAGTGTTCCTTTAGTTACAAGGTCATCAATCATAACTCCGATGTAAGCTTCATTTCTTTTTAATATTAATGGTTCTTTATTTTGTATCTTTAGTGCTGCATTAATCCCTGCCATTAAGCCTTGACCTGCTGCTTCTTCGTAACCTGATGTACCATTAATCTGACCAGCTGAAAATAAGTTATGTATATTTTTAAGTTCTAATGTTGATTTTAATTGCACAGGATTAATAGCATCATATTCAATTGCATAGGCGTAGCGATCAATAACTGCATTTTCAAGCCCTGGTAAACTTTGAATCATTTGTTCTTGTATATCAAAAGGCATTGATGTGCTAAATCCTTGTACATAAATTGTATCAAGTGTATTAGACTCTGGTTCTAAAAATATTTGATGACGCTCTTTATCTTTAAATCTCACAAGTTTATCTTCAATACTTGGACAATATCTTGGACCAACGCCTTTGACAGCACCTGAATACATACTTGATTTTTTTAAGTTATCTAAAATAATCTTATGAGTATTTGCCGTTGTATACGTAAGATAGCATAGTGCTTGTTTATCAAATGCGAGTACTTCATCAGTCATTTCACTGAAATAAATTTTTTCATTTGTTCCTGGTTGAACTTCTGTTTTAGAAAAATCAATACTTGCCGCCTTCACTCTTGCAGGTGTTCCTGTCTTTAATCTAAATAGTTCGATATTATTCGCAACTAAAGATTTTGATAAATCACTTGTTGTTTTTTCACCATCTGGTCCATACTTACTTATTTGATCTGATACCATAATTAATGATGCCATATAAGTACCTGTAGTTAGGATTACACATTTTGCATATACCTTAGTAAAATCATTTAAAATCACACCTTTTGCAACATTATCCTCTACAATAATTTCACTAACCATTGATTCGATTATTTTCAGATTAGGTTGATTCAAACATACTTCTTGCATCATTTCACTATATAAAACTTTATCAGATTGTATTCTTAAAGATTGTACACCTGGTCCTTTAGTCGTGTTCAACATTTTGAATTGCATTGCTGTAGCATCGGCAGTAATACCCATTTGTCCACCTAGTGCATCAATTTCACGGACTACGTTACCTTTTGCCGGTCCACCAACTGATGGATTACAAGGCATTTTACCAATGTTTTCAATACTTTGAGTAACCATACAAGTATTCATATTCATTCTACTACTAGCTAAAGCAGCTTCTATTCCTGCATGTCCTGCACCTATTACTAATATATCATACATATTTTTTCTCCATTGTAATATTGATTATCATTATATTTTATGTTTATAATCGATACCTTCAATATATACTTCTAATTCATATTTTTCATTTAACCCTTTTGATACTTCATTTTTATATAGATATGCAAATGCTACTACCTCTCGAAATAATCTATGATTTTGATTAGTATTTGTGATAGGTATTAATATTTTAACTTTGCTTTTATCAATCTTGTACAAAATTAAATTTGAACCTGTTACAAAATAATAGTTAATATTAATCAAATAATAATTTACAACTTTTTTGAATTCTCTATATTCTTTATTGTTAAGATTAAATTCCTTAATAACAATTAACGAGTTACTCAGAGTTTGTCTTATTTGATCGTATTCAAAAATATCTTCATTTTCTATTTCACTATCATTTAGATTAGACCACATATCGATTCCATCACTTTTCGCGATTTCTAATATTTTAGAAGTATTGATACTACCTTTACGATCAATATAAATATACCCCTCTAAATTTTTAGATAAATTAATTCCTATTTCACTTAGATATATTGGTGTTTGAAAAAATATTACATTTTCTAATAATAAGCAGTCCATTTGTTTTGGTGTGATATTATTTTTCGTTTTCCGTGTAATTGTATCTATCATTTTTTCTTTGTCATTAAAGCCATTAAGCGTATGATATTTATCCCACATTTTATTAATACTTAAACTATCAATTTCTTTTAGCCTACCGTATCCTAATAAGGATTTATCACTTACTTTGCTATTGCTTTTTGAAAGAAAAAATAATAAATCACCCTCTGTAAAATTAGAGAACTTTTTATCACTTGCAGGCCTGTGAAAGTTAATTTCATTGTGACCATTAAGTCGATGATACTCTAACATTGTTCGATCACTTATATACGCTATTGATGCCATAATATCACCTCTTATATAGTTTAACAAATTAAATTACTTATTTAAAGAAAATGATAATAAAAAGATGATTTATTTACTAAATCATCTTATATTGTTAAAATAAGCCGATTGTATTTCCTGATTCATCAATTCCAATCTTAACTGCAGACGGAACTTTTGGAAGTCCTGGTAATGTCATAACGTTTCCTGTAAGTACCACAATAAATCCTGCCCCTGCTGAAATGTTTAATTCTTTTACATGTATGTCAAAATTTTCTGGTCTACCAAATAGTTTAGGATCATCTGATAAAGACGCTGGTGTTTTAGCCATACATATAGGTAGTTTATTCCAACCTTGTTGATTATAATATTTGATTTTTTCTAATACATTATCTGTAAAGACAACATCTTTTGCACCGTACATCTCTTTAGATACGATTCTAATTTTATCTTCAATACTTTCTTCTAAATCATACAAGTAATTGAATGATGACTCAGCATTACATAGCCTAACTACTTCATGTGCTAAATCTTGTGTACCTTTACCACCATTTTTCCAAGCATCAGAACTTACTACTAAATGATCATTCTCATTACACCATTTTTTAAGTGCATCTAATTCGTTTTTAGTATCATTCACAAAATTGTTTACTGCAACAACATATGGAACATTGAACTTTTTGATAGATTCAATGTGCTTTTCTAAATTTTTTACACCTTCTAATAATGCCTCTACATTTTCATTTTGTAATTCATCTTTATCAACACCACCATGTAATTTAAGAGCTCTAACAGTTGCAACAATTACGACAGCATTCGGCTTTAAATTTGCTTTACGGCATTTAATATCAAAGAATTTTTCAGCACCTAAGTCAGCTCCAAAACCTGCCTCAGTAACAACATAGTCAGCATGTTTAAGTGCCATTTTTGTAGCAATTATACTATTACAACCATGTGCTATATTAGCAAATGGACCACCATGAATTAGTACTGGTGTTTTTTCTAAAGTTTGAACTAGATTTGGTTTGATTGCTTCTTTCATAACAACAGCTAACGCGCCACTAATATTTAAATCTTTAATGGTAACCGGTTTGCTATCATATGTATAAGCTACTACGCATTTATTTACTTTATTTTCAAAATCTTTTAAATTTTCTGACAAACATAAGATAGCCATGATTTCAGTTGCTACTGTTATTACAAATCCATCTTTTCTTTCAACACCATTTGTTATTTTATCTTGCGCTATTGTTATACTTCTTAATGTACGATCATTACAATCTAAACATCTTTTCCATACAACATCATTTGGATTAATATTTAATTCATTACCATGATAAATTGAGTTATCAAGTATTGCACTAACTAGATTATTAGCAGTTGTAATAGCATGCATATCTCCAGTAAAGTGCAAGTTAATATCTTCCATAGGTACAACTTGTGCCATACCACCACCTGTTGCTCCGCCTTTAATTCCAAAAACTGGTCCAAGGCTTGGTTCTCTTAAACAACCAATAACATTTTTACCAATATATGATAAACCATCAACTAAACCAACTGTAGTAGTTGACTTACCTTCACCAGCTTTAGTAGGTGTAATAGCTGTAACTAAAATTAGCTTACCATCTCCATTTGATTTATCTAAAAGTGATAAATCAACTTTAGCTTTATAATTTCCATAGTATTCTAAGTAATCATTTGATATTTTTGCTTTTTTTGCTATATACTCTATTTTTTCCATTGTATTAGCTTGCGCTATTTCTAAATCACTTTTCATATATTCCCCTATTTAATTACCTTTCTACCTTCGATTGCTTTGATAAGTGTTAACTCATCTGCATAATCTAAATAGCCACCTATTGGAAGTCCAAAGGCTATTCGTGTAACTAATGTATCTGTGTTACTTAATATTTTATTTAAATATAATGCTGTAGTCTCACCATCAATATTTGAACTTGTT
>CAMQTJ010000010.1 GCA_947037125.1 uncultured Holdemania sp. | reverse complement strand
TTTATTTTATAAGGGATAGAATATTTATGATTACAATAGGGGGTTGTATTCATATATGTAAGAACTATTATTTTTCTTACACACTTAATATACCATTAACTATAATGGATTGTGTGTTAGTAATATGTGATATTATGTTATAGTGATTTTTATTGATTAAATAGATAAATATAAACAAACAAAATAAAAAAACCTCAACGGGTTTCTTTATTTTATAAGGGATAGAATATTTATGATTACAATAGGGGGTTGTATTCATATGTGTAAGAACTATTATTTTTCTTACACACTTAATATACCATTAACTTTAATTGATTGTGTGTTAGTAATATGTGATATTATGTTATGTTATTTTAATCATAAAATTAAACAGATGTTCAAGGAAAATAAAAACACATAGTAGATATGTGTTTTTATTTAATCTAATCTTTTGATTTCAACATTTTAAAAGCATCTTTAAGTTTAAGCGGATTACCATATCTAAGTGTACCTTGACGATATATTTTTGCTGCAATAATTCCAATTAATCCTGTAGATAATACTAGAATTACTAATGATATAATTACTTCAACCATTGATACATCAGTCATAGCAACACGTACAAACATTGCCATAAAACTTGAAAATGGAATATATGATGCTATTGTAAGCAATGAACCTGTAGGATCATTCATTCCAGCCATAACAACAAGAAAGGCCCCAACAAAGATTAATGTGATTGGCATTGCTGAAGTGTTGATATCTTCGGTTTTTGAAGCAAGAGCACCTAGAGCACCAAAGATAAATGAATAAAATAAATAACCTAATAAACCAAATACCGCAAATGATAATATTGCATCTAATGGGATGTGGAAAATCATATCTAGTCCATTATTCCATGCTGCAGAATTTATTTCGTATGAAATATATGAGAAACCAATAATTGCACCAAATTGAATAATTCCTGCCAATGCTCCTGCAAATACTTTACCAAATATTAAGTTATTTGGTTTTGCACTTGTAACAAGTACTTCAATTGCACGATTACTTTTTTCTGAAGCAACACCTGTAGCAATCATTTGACCATAGAAGATTACCATAAAGTACAACATCATAATTAAGATGTAAGTATACATGTAGTTATTAACTGAATCTTTTCCTAAAACAATTGTTTCTGATGAAACTTTAGTATTTAGTACTTCAAATACTTTATCTGAATCAATATTTAATGATTCAAAGGTAACTAATTGATAATTATGTTTTAAATAATTACTGAATTTAGATACTAGTGGATCATGCATTGAACTATTTTTAACTAGGTATTGATATTCAAAATCTGATTCTATTACAAATCCTGCTTCAATTGTTTCGCTTATTACATCTTCATTAAGTTGATCAGGTGATGTATATTCAATAAAATTAATTGATGGAAAGTATATTGTAAGTGATGGATCATTTAAATCAATGATATCATTTGTAATAACACCATAAGTATCAAAATCACTAGTTTCACTTGATGATGGTCCTGTAGGTTCTTTATCTTCACCAAATCCAAATAAATCTAAAATAGTTGGAACTGATAAACCAATAACTGCAACAACACATAATATTGATGTTGTAATAATGTAAGCCTTATTTTTAAAGTAATGCAATAATTCAAATTTGAATACCGTAAAAAACTGTTTCATTATTTGTCACCTGCCTTATCTACAAATATGTCATTCAATGATGGTTCATACATTTGGAACGTATCAATATCAATATCTGTTTTTAATAATAGATTTAATAATTCTTTTTTAGATGTATTATTTAATAATTCAATAATAATTCCTTTTTTAAGAATTGCTTCAACCTTAACATTTTCAGAAAAATTTGATTGCATGAATTCTTTAAGGTTTTGGTGCGTATAATTTGTGCTTGAAACAAATAAACGATTATGACCAAAGTCTTTTTTTATTTGGTTTAAACTACCAAGTATTGCAACTTCACCTTGATTCATAATTAAGATATCATCACAAAATTCTTCTACATAACTCATTTGATGAGATGAGAATATAACAAGTTTATTAATATCAATTAATTCTTGTACTACATCTTTTAATAGTTGTGAGTTTACAGGATCAAGACCTGAAAATGGTTCATCTAAAATAATTAAATCAGGATTTGACACAAGAGTTGACGCTAATTGAATTTTTTGTTGATTACCTTTTGATAATGTCTCAAGTTTTCTTTTCTTGTATTCAATTACACCTAATCTTTCAAGCCAATAAATTGAATTCTTTAATGCTTCTGCTTTTTTTAAACCACGTAATTGACCTAGATAAACTAATTGTTCAATAACAGGTTTTTTTGGATATAAACCACGTTCTTCAGGAAGGTAACCAATCTTATATTTAGTTTGATCAAAAGGGATACCATCAAGTAATATATCTCCTTCATTGGCATTAAAGACACCCATTAAGATTCTAATTGTTGTAGTCTTTCCAGCTCCGTTTCTTCCAAGTAGACCAAAAGCTCTACCACTTTGAACAGTGAATGAAATATTGTGTAATATTTCTGCTTCACCAAAAGATTTTTTAATGTTTTTAACTTCTAAAATCATATTTTTCTCCTTTTAAGTAATTTTATTACTTTATAAATAATTATAATTATTACTATTATCAGTTTTAATTATTTGATAACTTATAGTTTTTATCTGTATAGACTGTTATAATATTTTGACTAATCCATATGATTGCAATGGCTAGATAAAATGAATTATCTAAGTGCAAGACTATTCCTAACATAAATAATATACAATAAACAAATATCATCTTTCTTAAAACAATAAGTGCGGTATAACCTTGCTTTCTTAATTCACCTTCATCTAAAGAATTGATTAACTTTTCATCAAAATCAGGATCTATTGCTTTAATGTATTTTTCTGGTTGAATTCTTTTAATTAGTTTTAAAGAAAAATAATCATTAAATCCTGCAACAACAAGTATTAAAATAAAATAGATAATATTGAGCATATTAAAATCATTTGTAATAGCATTTGTGTATATAAGTGATACTGAAGTGTTGGTTGCATTTAGATATAATCCTAAAAACATGAAGTTTAAACAAATACAAACAACATTACTCATTAAAGTTATATTTAGGATAAATTCCGATTTTTCAAAGACACTATCTTCTGCATCGCTATAATTATCTTTGCTTATTTTATAACGAATAGTCATTAAAACAAATAATGACAATATAGTTAATAATAATGTTATTAATAATCCATTATTAATAAAGAAAGTTGATATTGCAGCTACATGACCTTGTGCTTTCTCTATTCCATATATTTTAGTCAAAACGATTAATAAACCGATTACAGCACCAAAACCAGCCCATTTTAATAATGAAATTAGTTGTGATTTTATATGTTTTTTTTCCATATTAGCGCCTTATTATTCTAAATCTTCTAAAAATTGATTGATGATTGTGATTACACCTTTATCATCGTTAGATGGTGCAATGTATTTCGCAATTTCTTTAATTGGGTCAACAGCGTTTTCCATGGCGTATGAATATTTTGCCATTTGTAGCATTTCATAATCGTTTAAATAATCACCAAATGCCATTGTTTGATCCATTGTAATATTAAACTTATTTTGTAGCATTTGTAAAGTATCACCTTTTGATTGACCTAAACAAAAGATATCTAACCAAATATCAGCTGAAACAATTACTTGGTATTTATCACGCATATCAATAAAATGTGCTAATGTATTTTCTTGGGCATATTTAAAGTCACAAATTGCTACCTTACAAAATTTATCCTTAACATCAAGTAAGTTATCCACAATGATTACAGTTGAATAATATAGTGATACTTGATATGTGAAATCTTCATTAGTATTTTCGATATAGGCAACATCTTTTGCACATAACACAGGATATGCTTGATCAATAGTTCTAACTCTTGTAATTATTTCTTTGATTATATTATCATCTAAGCTGTTGATGTGTAATAATTCTTGATTCATCATGGCAACACCACCATTTTCACCGATAAATAATATATCATTTCGTTTATTTAGTTTTTCATAAATATTAGAATATTGTCTACCACTGGCAACACAAAACATGATATCTTTTTTCTTTAGTTCATCAACAATTGAAAATATTTCAATTGGAACTTGTTTATCAGAATTTAATAAACAACCATCCATGTCTGTAACTATTAATTTTATTTCACTCATTATATTGTTTCCCCTTTATTTTTATGTTTCTTCTTTTTTTCTAATTTGTAGTTGTTGTAATAAAATGTTAGCATGTGAGATACCCATAAAAAACCTACCGGTAACACGATGATAGTATCAATATCAAATACAATAATTAAATATAATGCAAACAATATTGTGAATACATAAATATTAGTTAAAAATACAAAAGATCTATAAGCTGCTTCACCGATTTGCTTTTTTTCCATTTCATCCATTTTATTAAATATATCATTGTTGTAGTTTACAGAAGTTATGTCACTATTCAATTCTGGGCGCATTTTCTTTTGAAGATTACTATTTAAACATTCAATTGTAAAACATAGGAATACAATGATATAAAATGCATAAGAATTATAAATAGATATTGTAGGATATATTTCATGAAAAATAGAATTATAATTTAGTCCCATAAAGGTAATGTTAAGTATAATACATATTTCACACAGATAACCAGAGATTACTGACCATACTTGTTCATGTGTTGTAAAGTAAGAATTTTCTTCTTGGCTATAATTATCTTTTTTGATATGATATCGAAAATAAAAATGGGATATAAACGATATAACTGATAAAAATAATAATAACATTGGAGCAAAAAACGATATTTTTTGTAGAGTGTTGATAGCTTTTGTATTGTTGGACATAATTAATAATGTCATTACAATCGAAGCAACTATTACAGTAATAATCATCAGTACTAATATATTGATTAGTGGTTTTAATTTTTTATACATTTTCATCCTCCTCATATTGAAATAATTCTTCTACACTTGTATTGAATATTTTCGCTATTTTTAATGATAGTACAATTGATGGATGATAATCCCCACGTTCAATTGAACTAATTGTTTGCCTTGATGTCTTGCACATCAAACCGAGTTCACTTTGCGATATGCAACTTAATTCTCGATAATGTTTAACTTTATTTATAAGTGGCATAGAGTTCCTTTCTGAATGACAACTATTCTTGTCATGTGAATAATACCATTGACAACTTTATTTGTCAAATGAATTTGATTAATATTTTTTATTTATTAGAAATGATAAGAGATGAAGGATTATTTGCTTACTTAATATGATTAATCAATCTTAAATTTATTCCTAAATAAATATATCTATTAAATTGGTTGAAAATTTGATATAATTATAGGTGAAATAAATAGTTAATTATAGTACTAATTATTTTAGAAAAATTAATATGCCCTCATCGTACAATGGATAATACAAGCCCCTCCTAAGGGTTAAATGTAGGTTCGATTCCTACTGAGGGCGCCATTATATAAAAAATAGTCGTAAAATCTTAATTGATATTACGGCTTTTATTTTCTAATATTTGTAGCAAATCTTTATATATAGTTAGATTAGTTATTAATTAAAGTATTACTATTCGTATAGATTGATTTCCTTTTTTAATATATGTCGTCTTTTAATTGACAAAATTAGATCTCTAGTAAAAATTATTATGCCAGTAATATTGATTATAAAAACAAATAAAAGAAGCCAAGAATAACTAATGTTGATATATCTGAAAAAATGTTGAAGAAATAAAATCAAACCCAAAATAGAGTATGAAATTGAATTCTCATACACTTTAATTAGTGATTTATTATCAGTTATTAAATTGAATTCTTCATCATTTGCTTTTTGTGAAAAATAGACTTTTGCAGTATTATCTTTTAATAGTAAATATAGTTAGCACCCATTTCTTTAATAAACATAATGTATTTTAAGCTATCAGTATGTTCACAACCCTTCTCTAAATATTGTAGTCTTACGACATATTCATTAGGTTCAGTCTTTTCAAAATGATAACTAAAGAAACCAGCATAAGTTAAAACCCAACCTTGTGAAGCCATTTTATTTAGCCAAAGTTCTTCTCTCACAAAATTACAATAACGATATTTTTTATATACAGTTTTATTCATAACTTATCCTCTTTTCTATATGTTGTATTCAATATATATAAATATGAATAATTATTAAAGTTTAAAGTATTTTACTCGTATAAAGTATCTTCATTTTTTAGCTTGTTTCTCATTTTTATTAATTGAAAATAGCTAGGAATAGTTGATATTAATGCAATAATTAAAAGTATTAATAAGAAGTAATTCAATTCTTGTCTTTTGTAGTTGTTATAAAAAATACTGAAATTACAAAGTGTAATAATAAATATACTTACACCATGATAAATAATCATACGATTTAGATGATTAATTTTAGATTTATTGTCTGAATATATATTAAAATTATCATTATCTTTTTTACCAATAAAATAAACATAGTGGGATACAGGTTTAGATTCAATACATTGGATATCGTTAGCTTTCATAAAGTAGATATAATCAAGACTTGTTTCATAGGTTGAAACATCAGGTAAAAATTCCATCCTTACATTATATTCATTAGGTTCACATTTTCTAAAAACATATCTAAAAATACAAACATATTCAAGAATCCAACCATCACTTGCCATAAAATTTAACCAATTTTCCTGTTTTTCATAATTATAACTATTAAACAATTTATAAATAGTTTTATTCATTTTTAATTCCTCCTATAATTTAATATGATTTTTTTAGAGAATGTGAATTATTATAGACTTAAATGATAATTAATGTGGATCATTCAAATAATTGTTTTTGATGCTCTAATAATTGTTTTTTTCTATAAATTATATAAGCACCTTTTATAATTATTAATCCTAAAATTACATTAATAATTCCCACCATAAAATTCATAGGATTAATGTAGCTAGTAAGTGTTGAAGCAATAAATAAATTAAATGAACCAGCTATTAAATTAATTATGCTGAAGGTTATCATAAAAATAAGCATTTGATTTAAATACTTTATTTTTGAAGTATTATCTGAGTATATTTCAAAATCACCTTGATTAGATTTTTTAGAAAAATATAGGTTATGATTTACTGTTCCGATATATTTTACACCTGTTTCTTCAATGAATGAGATGTATTTTACTCTTTTTGATACCTTAATAAAATTGTTGTAGAATTCGATACGATGGATATATTCATTACATTCACATTTTTTAAATTTGTATCGACAAAAACCTACTGATTTAAGTTCATAACCTTTGCTCGACATATCATTTAACCAGTTTTCTTCTAGATCATAATTACATATCCAAAAAAATTTATAAATAACTTTGTTTATAAAATCCTCCCATTTTAAGATATATCTTTTTACACTACTATTAAGGTAGTAATAAGAGAATAAAACTTGCTATATTATTCAAATAATACATTAACTTGTTGTAGAGATTTTTTCTTGCTATTGATTTTTTGATAACCTTTTATAGATATTATTGCGATGAATAAATTGATTAATCCGATAAATATGTTTATTGAAAAAGGTGAAATAATTGAAAATACAATGTTGATTATTCCTAATAAAATATTTACATAAAATACAGTTTTAATTAAAATTAGAACTTTTTCTATATAGCTGATTTTTGATGAATTATCAGAGTATAATTCAAAGTTAGTTTCTTCAGATTTTTTTGAAAAGTAGGCCCAACTCATAACGTTACCTAAATAATTCGCACCAGTTTCTTCTATGAAATTAAGATATTTATCAGAATTTATGTTAAATAGATTTTTATTAAGGTATTCAATACGAATAACATATTCATTAGGTTGGCATTCATCAAAGACATATTTACAAAATCCTACTGAGATTAAATTGTATCCTTTTGACGCCATTTCATTCAACCATGTTTCTTCTTCGTCATAATTCCATACTGCATAAATTTTACGTACTGTTTTAATCATTATTTATCCCTCCTAATAATGATGATCCATTATCTAGTAATTCTTTTAAACGAGTTAGTTCAATTGTTAATGCCTTTTTTCCAACAGCTGTAATCTGATATTCTTTTTTGCGACTATCCCATCTTTCGGGAAGGGCTTTTATCCAATTTTTTTCAAGCATTGTATTTATTGCGCCATATAGAGTTCCTGCCGCAAGTTTAACTCTGCCTTTTGAAATAGTTTCTACATTTTGCATAATTCCATATCCATGCATTGGTTGTATTAAAGATAATAAAATATAATATACACCTTCAGTTAAAGCTGGGGTTGGTTTTGTCATAATATTCACTCCTATTCGTTAGCCGTTATAACGGTTGTCGATATAGTTAGTATAACGTCTCCCGATATAGTTGTCAACATTTAACTTGCTGTTATGACTGAAAATATCTAATAATCATTTGTTTATAAGGGAAAAAATGTTTATATATGATAAAAACTTTTAAATATTATAATATAAATAACAATAATATTAATATTGACTTTAATAATATTAAGGTTTATACTTAACATTATTAAAGGTGGTGATTGATTTGGCATTAGAAGTAGTTCCAGAATGGATAACTGGGTTAGACGATGAAGATCTTGCTTACATTAAGAAATTTCTTTTGGCATCAGGCTCACTTAAAGAAATAGCACTTCAATATGGTGTTACTTATCCTACAGTAAGACTAAGACTTGATAAATTAATTCAAAAGATTGCAATAGTTGATGATAATACTAACGATCCTTATATTTCACTTATTAAAAGATTAGCTGTTGATGACAAACTTGATTTTGATACGGCTAAAATATTAATCAATGAGTATAAAAAAATTAAAGCTGAAAAGAAATAAATTTATAGAAATAATAAGTTATTTAATATGTTGAAAACATAAAGAAAGGAATATATATGAGATTTATAGCTGTGTTAGGTTTCGTTTATCTATTTGTTACACCATCATTACTTATATTACAGTGGTATCTTTGTAAGAAAGAGTCAACTTTCGCATCAAAACTGCCATTTGTAGTCGCTTGTTTTTTTATACTAACAGGATTATATGCATTAATGATTGCAGGTTTAATGGGAATTATTTATTATTTGATGAATAATGAAAAAAGTAAAAAAAATATTACGGCAACAGAAATTAAAAAAATGAATATCAATGATTTATAATGTTTATACAATTAAATATTAAGCTATTCTATTAAATAGAATAGCTTTTTTAGTTGAAAATTATTAGTATTAATCGGTTATTTTACGACATAAAAAAAAGAGCAATGAATTTTCATATGCTCAATAAACTTTTGGTGAAAAACAAAGCTAAATCTAGTGACTAATCAACAAGTGCATTACTATTCTTTTGTTACTGAAATTGCATCTCTTATTTTTGATAATGATAATTTAGCTTTCTTTTCTTTTTTAAACATAATAGTTACAAAAAGGGCATCAATAATACATAATTGTGATAGTCTTGATGATAATGATTCTGAGCGATATGCAGTTTCCTCAGATGATGTAACTAAAACGGTATCAGCTAGTTTTGCAAGCGGTGAAAGCGGGTAGCTGGTCAAAACAATTATTTTAGAATTGTTTTCCTTTAGTAATTGAGCAATCTCAATTGTTTCTTTACTAAGACCTGTATGAGAAATAATAAAAGCACAATCATTTTCACTTGATAAAGAAGCGTTCATTAGTTGGATATGAAAGTCCGATGCGTAATTTACTTTTAATGGTGAACGTAAATATTTATGATAGCTGTCAAAAGCAACTGCATTTGATCCACCTAAACCATAGAAAGTTACTGAACTAGATTCTGTTAATATACTAATTGTTTGATTAAATACATTATCATCGATTAGCTTTCTTGTGTCCTCTATTGAACGAATACTAGAATCAAAAACTTTATGTACCATTAATATTTCATTATCTTTTTTTGAAATTTTCTCATGAATAGAAATACCAGGATCAAAATTTTCTGTTAGTAATGCTATTTTAAAGTCTTTAAAACCTTTATATCCTAATTTTCTTGTGAACTGGAAAAATGTAGAATCTGCTATGTTAAGTTCATTTGAAATATCACTTATAGTACTCCTTGACACGTTTTTTATATTTTTTAAAACATAATCTGAAATTAATTTATCTGTTGAACTCATTTCACGATACAAACTTTTTATTTTAATTTTAACAGAATAATTAACCATGATTAATCCTCGCATTTCCCCAATATATAGTGAAAATCTATATTTATAGAATATCACATTAACTAAATAATGTAAATTAACTTAAATTAAAAAATTAATAAACAAATTTTTTCCACTAAAACCATTTGCCTGCAAAATGCTAATGATTCAAAAATTAAAAAATCATAAGTGATAATGAAATCCTAAAAAAAATAATAAAAAAATATTTTTTGAATAAAAGTATTTACAAAAAAATATTTTGTGGTATTCTATATGTAGAAAGGGGTTACATAAATGGAAAATAAATACTTAATAATAGGGACTCACGGAAAGTTTGGTGAGGAATTAGTAAAATCGGCAGAAATGATTATTGGAAAAATGAATAATGTTTATGTGTTTTCTTTATTACCTCATATGTCAATGCAAGATTATTTGATTGATATAGAAAAAGCAATGGTAAATATGCCTAAGGAAACATTATGCTTAGTTGATTTATTTGGTGGAACACCAAGTAATACATTTGCAGCCTTATCAAAGAAATATAATAATCATGTTGTTTCAGGAGTTAACTTAGCTATGTTACTTGAAGTTTACATGAACATGTCGGCTATGGATAGTGAGCAACTTTGCACTTGTGCAGTTAGCACTGGTAAAGATAGTTGTTTAAACGTTATTGAAAAATTCAACAATAGAATATAAAAGGGAGATCAAAATGGCAGAGATAAAATTACTAAGAGCAGATTTCAGATTGATTCACGGGCAAGTAATAACTAAATGGATTAGACAAACAACAGCGAATAAAATTTTAATAATTGATGATGCTTTGGCTAATGATGAATTTATGTCATCAATTTATATGATGGCAGCCCCTCCAGGTATTGAAGTTTTAACTCACACAGTTGATGAAGCTTGTGAAAAATGGTTAAATAATGGTTATCAAAATGCGAAATTATTTGTATTATTCAAAGATGTTGATTCTATCTATAGAGCCTATAAAAAAGGATTTGAGGTTAAAGATGTACAAATAGGTGGATTAGGAGCAGGTCCTGGTCGTAAAGTGGTTTATGGACCAATTACTATGGACAAAAATGATATTCATCAATTAAAGGAACTTTCTGACAATGGTGTGCATGTTTACCTACATCAAGTACCAGATGATCCAAGTTTAGAATTTAGTAAAGTATTAGCGAAAAATCTATTTTAAAATAAGGGAGAAAATAAAATGAATATAATATTTGTAGCTGCAGTTTGTGGAATAATGTATTTTTTAGGAACATCAAAAATTGGTTATCATTTTACAACAGCTTTAGGTTCACCAATCGTAATCGGTCTTGTACTTGGTTTAATTTATAATGATGTGGCTCAAGGTTTATTAATTGGTGCAACTATTCAGTTAGTGTATTTAGGAGTTATAGCAACAGGTGGAAATGTACCTGCCGATCAAGCGTTGGCTGCGACTATTGCAATACCTATTGCTTTACAAACAGGATTAAGTGCTGAAGTAGCAGTTGGTCTTGCAGTACCATTTGGAGTATTAGGCGTGTTTCTTGATCAAATTCGTAGAACAACTAACTCAATTTGGGTTCATAAAGCAGATAAATTTGCAGAAGCTGCTGATATGAAGGGGATTATGAAATGTGCCATTATATACCCAGCAATCTTTGGATTTTGTTTAAGATTTTTCCCAGTATTTTTAATTAATTTAGTTGGGGCTGAGGCAGTTACTTTTGTAATGGATATCTTACCAACGTGGGTTATTACAGGATTTAGCATAGCTGGTGGATTACTTCCTGCATTAGGATTTTCAATTATTATTATTACTATTGGTAGAAAAGAATTATTACCATATTTCTTTATTGGATTCTTTGCAGTTGCATACTTAGGCATTAATACAATGGCTGCAGCAGTATTCGGATCATGTATTGCTATTTTATCAATATTTAATGCAAGAAAAAACAGTAAGGGGGCTACACTATAATGACGACAAATGCTAAAATCACAAAGTTAACAAAAAAAGATTTAAGAGGTGCTTATAATACTTGGTATTTATCAACAGAACTAAGCAACTCATACGAAAGATTACAAGCACTAGCTTTCTGTAATGCTTTAGCAAAACCTTTAAGAAAACTTTACAGTGATGATGATGAATATAAAGATGCTTTAAAAAGACAATTACAATTTTATAATTCAGAGGGAACATTTGGTTGCTTAATTCATGGTATTACATTATCAATGGAAGAACAAAAATCAAATGGTGAACCAATTCCTGGGGAAGTAATCACTGGTCTTAAAACAGGATTAATGGGACCTGTTGCAGGAATTGGAGATACAATTATTTGGGGTACAATGAAACCAATTATTTTGGCACTAGCGTGTACATTTGCAATGCAAGGTAATTTATTAGGCGCATTTATTCCATTCTTATTCCCTTTATTTGGATACTTAATCGGTTATGCTTGTTTAAATTTCGGATACAAAGTTGGTAAAGAATCAATCATGCAAGTTATGAAGTCTGGTCTTATAAATGATATTATTACTGGTTCAAGTATACTAGGTCTATTTATGATGGGTGCACTATCTTCAGCTTATGTAAAAATTGAGACTCCTTTACAATTTTCTATTAATAATGCAGATCCTGTAGTATTACAAAATATATTAGATCAAATTTTACCAGGTATTTTACCATTATGTGCAATTTTTGGAATATATTATTATTTCACACATAAAGGACAAAATTATAATAAAGTTATTTTCTCATTAATCGCAATTTCATTAGGATGTGCTTTCTTAGGAATTTTAGGATAATATAATGAAAGAAATAATTGAAAACATTAAGCTAAATAGTGATAAAGCAATCGATTCAAAAATAAATGAATTATGGAATATCTCAACATACATTCATGAAAATCCAGAAATGTGTTTTGAAGAATATAAAGCGTGTGATGCACAGTGTACTTTTTTAGAAAATAACGGATTTGCTGTTGCTAAAAATATAGGTACACTTGATACAGCCTTTTGTGCTACATTAAGTTTTGGAACAAAATTACCTGTTATCGCTGTTTTATCTGAATATGATGCACTTACAATAGGTCATGCTTGTGGTCATAATTTAATTGCAACATCAGCATTAGGTGCAGCAATAGGAATTAAAAATTTCTTAGAAACAAATAATTACAATGGAACTATTAAAATTATTGGTACTCCTGCTGAGGAAAGCGGGGGTGGCAAAATTATACTTTTAATTAATCATGTATTTGATGATGTCGATTCGGTTATAATGATGCATCCAACAAGTGCTCCATCAAGACTTGCAGGAGAGTGTTTATCATCTAAAAGAATATCAATAGAATATACTGGTAAAGTTGCTCATGCAGGGGCTCATCCTGAAAATGGAATTAATGCTTTATCTGCTGCTAATCTTCATCTTGTAGCAACCGGAATGTTGAGACAACATTTTAAAGCTGATATAAGACTTTCACAAATTATTGTTAATAGTAACAATCAAACTGGTCTAATTCCTGAATTATCACAAATAAAAGGTTCACTTAGCTGTTTTAAGCTAAATGATTTAGAAAAATGTGCTGATATAATAAAAAACTGTGCGATTGGTTGCGGGAATGCAATGGGGTGTAAAACTGAAATTATTATAGAAGATGGATATCAAGGTAGAATACCAAATAAAGTATTATCTGATATTTGTAAAAATGAACTAGTTAAGTTAAATGAACCATTATTAGAAGGAATGCCGATTGATTTTGGTGGAGAAGATTTAGGTAATATATCTAGACATATACCTATATGCAATCCATATATAACTATATTTCCAGAATATAAAATTTCAAACCACACAGAACAATTTAAACAACTTGCAGTTTCAAAGGCAGGATTAAAATGTGTTGAAATATCTAGTAAATCAATTGCAAGAACATGTATTCAATTATTTATTGATCCGAGTTTAATTGAACTTGCGAAAAACGAATTAAAAATAAGATTAGAAAATGAATAAATAGATAGTTGTTGAAAGGATTAATATTATGAAAAACGATATAGGTGTTTATGGTTTAGGTGTCATGGGTAAAAGTATTGCTTTAAATCTTTGTAATCATGATTATAAAGTGGCAGTATACAATTATGAAAATGAAATAACTACTGATTACATTAATCGTAATAGCGATAAGACAAATTTATTTCCATATTTAGATTTGAAAAATTTTGTGGAATCACTAGAAAAACCTAGAAAAATAATTTTAATGGTAACTGCAGGAGACACAGTAGATAAAGTAATAGATCAATTGATACCATATCTTGATAAAAAAGATATAATAATGGATGGTGGTAATTCATATTACAAAGATTCAATTAAACGAAGTAATCATTTAAGCAATTCTGAAATTTATTATTTAGGTGTAGGGATTTCAGGAGGAGAAATGGGTGCATTAAATGGTCCTTCAATAATGCCATCTGGAGATCTTTGTGCATATAACAAAGTGGATACTATATTGAAAGCCATTTCTGCTAAAGCGGATGATGGAATGCCATGTTGCGAATACATTGGAACACATGGATCTGGTCATTATGTAAAAATGGTGCATAATGGCATTGAGTACGGAGATATACAAATTATATGTGAAGTTTATTCGCTACTAAGAGATGGTTATAAACTATCAGTATGTGAAATACAAAAAATATTTGAACAATGGAATAAAGGGAAATTAAAGTCATATCTTGTAGAAATCACAAGTGAAATTCTTAAAAAAAAGGATGACTTAACAGAAAATTATTTAATTGATATGATTTTAGATGTCGCTGGACAAAAAGGTACTGGTAAATGGACATGTATAGAAGCATTAGCTATATCGTCAACAATACCTACTATAACAGCCTCAGTTTTCGCAAGACATATATCTGCGAAAAAATCTGAAAGAATGTTAGCTAGTAAAATGTTTAATTTAAAAGCGAATGAACTTAATAAAATTAGTACTGAAGAAATAAATGAGATTGAAAATGCAATGTATTGCGCTAAAATATGCTGTTATGCTCAAGGATTCGATTTATTGAAAGATGCTTCTAATGAGTTCGGATGGGATTTAAACTATGGTCAAATCGCTATGATATGGCGAGAAGGTTGCATAATTAAAGCAGAGTTTTTAAATGAAATAAAAAAAGCTTTTGATATAGATAAATCATTAAATCTTATTATGAGTGAAATATTTAGTGAAAATTTACTAGTTTATGAAAAAGATTGGAGAAATACAATAATTTCTTTGATTAAAACAGGAATATACGCTCCTGCAATTGTTAGTACACTTGAGTATTTTGATGGATATAGATGCGAAGTTACAAGTGCAAATCTATTACAGGCTCAAAGAGATTATTTTGGAGCACATACATATCAAAGAACAGATAAAGACGGAAAGTTTCATACAATTTGGTAAAAAAAGCGCAAATCTAATTTGTGCTTTTTAATTAATGTTAATTTAATAAGGAGATTTAAAAACATGTCTAAAAACAAAGCAATTATATGCGTTATTATGTCTGCGTTAATATATGGATTAACACCTATATTTTGTTCATATACATATGAAATGGGGAACAATGCATATTCTTTAACTTTCTTTAGGAGCGCTTTAGTAGTTCCAGTACTTTTTTTTCTTATGATTAAAAATAGTATTTCATTTCGATTAACTCTAAAAGAAGCAATAAATATTATTATTGTTGCATTATCAGGTTCTGTTATTACAACCTTATTGCTGTATAATAGTTATAATTATATTGACGTTGGAACAGCAACTACATTACATTTTTTATATCCACTATTTATAATAATTACACATTATTTAGTTTTTAAAGTGAAGATAACAAGGCTACAATTTTTATCATTAATAATTTCAATATTAGGAATTATGTGTTTTATTAATTTAAATAACATGACAAAATTAACAGGTGTTATTATGGCATTAATAAGTGGATTAACATTCGCTGTATATCTATTAGGTATAGATAAATTTGGATTGTCGAAAATGCATGGATACAAATTATCTTTTTATTTGGCATTGATAGTTACAATGGTGTTGTTTATCTTAAATATATTTACGAATGAAATAATATTTGTACAACCAATAGAATCGTATTTGTTAATGTTGATAGTTGCAATACTAGCTCAGTTTATTGCAGTTATACTATTAAAAGAGGGAATTAATGTGATAGGTAGTTCTTTGGCAAGTCTATTATCAATGTTTGAACCTGTATCCGCAATGATTTTTAGTGTAGTATTATTAAGCGAAAGTGTAAGTCTAATGCAAATCATCGGTAGTATTTTGATAATGACATCAGTAGCTTTATTATTGAAAAAAAGTAAGAAAAAAGTTTAAAATATTCAATTAATTACATAGCAACTTAAAGTTGACAGATAAGTTACTGGTGCAACTTGTATAATATGTTATAATTTTACTAGGTAGATTACTACTTAAGGAGTGATATTATGGATATTAATATAAATTGGATGGATTTATCATTGATGATACTTCCGACAATTGTTTATGGTTTTATTTTCTATATTTTATATTTAATAATTGAATGTATGAGAAAATATTTAAGAAACAATAATTCAGTAAAAAATACAGTTATTGGAAAACGTAAATTAAGTGAAATTTTAAAGCAACATAGAAACAACAAAAAATTCACCCAAGAATTTGTAGCTGAGTCAATAGGTGTTACAAGACAAGCTGTATCGAAGTGGGAAAATGGTAGTTGTGAACCAAGCACTACAAATCTTTTAGCACTTGCAAAGTTATATAATATAACAGTAGATCAATTACTTAATGGTAATGATAATTAGGAAACTATAATTTAAAGTAGCGTGGATAAAAAAGTGCATAGGCACTTTTTTTTGTAGTTAATAAATATATAGATTTTAGTATTACTAAATTTTATGAATAAATGATTTGAATAATAAATATAAGACAATATCATGAATTCTATTTGGTGTGAAATATATAAGAAAACTATTAATAGTAATAAGTTAGTGGTATACTAAAAATACAAACAAGGAGATTATATGAAAAAGATACTAATAGTAATACTTATATCATTATTTATTTTAGGTTGTTCTTTAAATAGTAACATTAAACTTATCAGTACTAAAAGCAATATTATCAATATACTTTTATCGGATGTGAATGCAAAGGAAAGTGGATTAGATGGTGCTGCTTATGAATTTAGTTCAAACATTGATAGTGTAAAACTAAATGTGCAAGTAAGTGATTATCAAGGTAATGAAATAGCTAATGTGGAATTGGATGAATTTAATAATGATTCAAATAAAAAATTTATTTTCTCAACAGGATTTAGTAATGAAAAAGGATATGTTGCCTTTATTCAAAATGATAAAATTATTCATAGTGAAAGCTTTTATTTAAATGATATGAATATAAGTGAGGAATTAATTTATGTGAAGCAAAGTGGTTATGCTGCGAATTTAAAAGGGCAATCAAGCAATATTCATAATAAAGTATTGGATGATATTTCTGTAAACCAACAGTTCACAATTGCGTATACTGTATATACTGTGGATGAATTTAAAAAAAATGATAAAGCATACTTTTCAACTAATAAACAAGATCAACATACAAAAAAACAATTACAACAAGGTGATTATTTAGTTACAGTTAATGTGATTTATAATTAAATTATTTGATATATTTATAATACTAAATTATTTTGGTATAAATTATCTAATATTATTGAATAGTATTGAAAAAATTGATATAAAAAAAGATGTGAATAACATCTTTTTATTTGTCATCTATTTCATTTTTTGCTTGATATTCTATGCCCCAAATAGCTAAAGCATCAAGAACAGGTCGTAAGCTATGTCCAGTTTTTGTAAGTGAATATTCAACTTTAGGTGGAACTTGGGCGTATGCTTTACGAATTACTAAATCATTTTCAACCATTGTTTTTAGTTGGGCAGTTAATACTTTTTGTGAAACACTACCGATTGAATTTTTTAATTCAGTAAATCTTTTAGTGCCACTTGATAAATCACGAATTATTAAAATTTTCCATTTATCACCTATCAGTGAAAGTGTTGTTTCTACAGGACATGCTGGTAATTGTTTTTTTGTCATAAAGACTCCTTTAATTGCTATGTATCTTTTTGTAACTAAGTTACTAATATGTGCTTACTTTACAAATGGGATGCTTAATTATATTATATTACTTGTGATAAATAAATTCAAGTTATACTTTAATACCGACATTTGTAACAATTAATCATTATATTAAAAAGCGTAATAAGTTACCTAGTAGCAAAATAGTGTATAATTAAAGAGAAATATGGGAGAAAAATATGTCAACTTTACAAATAATATCAATTTTAGGATTAATTCTTTATTTTGGAATACTGTTATTTGCAGTATCTAAAGAGAAAAAAAATAACAATGTTTTAGATTATTTCTTTGGGGGAAGAACAATACCATTTTGGGCTTTATCAATAACATTTATTGCATCATGGTGGGGTGCAGGTTCAGCAATTTCTACAGCTGATTTAGCGTATGTCGAAGGTATTAGTGCCTTTTGGTATTATGGAGCACCTGTATTAATTTCATCTTTTTTAATGATTTTAATGGCAAAAATGATCAGAAAAGTAAATTATTTAACACAGGGTCAAATGATGAAAGAACGTTATAACAAAACAGTTTCAAAAATGTTGTCGGCATTAATTGTAGTATTTATGACAATAACAGCGGCATCACAAATGGTAGCTTTGGGTGACTTCTTTGGTACATACTTAGGCTTAAATTATGAATTTGCTGTTATAGTTGGAACTTCAATTATCTTAATTTATTCAATGTTTGGTGGATTTAGAGGTGTAGTTATCACTGATATTATTCAATTTGTTTTATTACTTGTGTCAGCTATTGTAATCTTTTGTATAGCAATGTTTTATGCTGATGGATTTAGTGGAATTGCAATGAAGGCACAACAACAAGGATTAAGTGACTATACTAATGTTTTTAGTGGCGTATCAAAATATTTAACATACATAATTACATTTGGTTGTGCTTGGATGATACAAGCTAATGTATGGCAAAGAATTTCAGCGGCAAAAAATATAAAAGATGCGCAAAAAATGACAATTATGAGTTTTTTCGCTTATATACCACTTTATTTAATGGTAGTATTTACAGGTATGGCAGCCTTTGTTATTTATGATACAATGCCTGTTGGGGGAGTTGTTTTAGCAATTATTCAAGATTATATGAATCCCTTTTTAGGTGCTATTGTATTTGTAGGAATTTCTGCTGCTATTATGTCGACAACTGATTCATTAATTAATACAGCTGCAATGACTTTGTCTGTAGATTTAAATGATGAAAAAGATGAAAAGAAAAAATTAAGATATAGTCAACTATCAACTCTTGTTGTAACTATTGTTGCAGTACTGATATCACTTAGAGTTCAATCAATATTAAGTGTTTCATGGATTGCTTCAGATATCATTACTACAGGAGTATTTGTACCATTAATTTTAGGATTTTTCTTTAGAATAGGTAATAGTAAAGGTGCTCTTGCTTCAATGATTTATGGTAGTGTCTTTTGTTTATATAACTTTATAATTACAATAGGGATTAATTTACCTAGATTTTGGGAATTACAATCTACACAACAAGTTATTATAGGTGCTTTGGGATCTTTAATTATATATCTTGTAGTAAGTTATATCTTTAAAAGTGATGAAGAATATCAAAAGGCGGATGCATTTATTAAACTTAGAAAATAAAATAATATGAAAAATAATCCTATATTTTAGGATTATTTTTTCTATGGTGTATAAGTAATTAGCTAAATGCGGAAAGGTAAAATAAAATGAAAGAAATATTACAAGAGTACGGAGGATTTATTTTGTCAGTTGTTTTAATTGGTGCATTAATTGTTGCACTTAAAGGAGGGTTTATAGGTTCTATTAATGAAAATATTAATACACAGATGGAAAATATCGCAAATTTAGGTAATTAGATGGCAGGTTCAATTAAAATATACGCACTAATTATTATTGGATTATTTATGTTATATATTTCATTAAACTTAAATAAATCAATTATTATGAATAGTGATGTATTTGATTGTGTAAGACAAACACAGATTACAACATTAGAGGACAATTTAAATATTGGTGATATAATTGTAAATCAAAATTTTTCTATGGATACTAAAGATATCAATGAAAATTATAAAGATAATTTTGAGTATAACAGTGATTTAAATATAAAATATCAAATAAAAATTGTTGATGTTAATAGTGAACCTGCAGCTATTGCTGTGAATGTTAAGAGTTATAGTGATAAGCTAATGAGTGATCAAAAGCTTGTAAATAAATATGAAAATGTAGTAATTATAGAAGGTATAAAAGATGAATAAAATAATGACTTTTTTTAATAAAAATAAAATCGTTTTAAGCTTTATTATGTGTATAATTTTATGTATTACAACAATTTATACCTATAATGCTGCAGTTAATAAAAGCTTGGATTTAATTTTAGTTCCTGTAGCAAATAAACATTTAAAATCAGGACAATTAATTACAGTTGATGACATTGATTATCTTGAGGTTTGTCAACATTTAAAAGATCCTTTTTATATAGTTGATGTGGATAAAATTATTAATAAGCGCGTTGAAATATTTAATTCAGTTGCACAAAATTCAATGTTTTATACTGAATTACTAACAGAAGAATCAGAAATAAGTGATTCATCAATATATAAATTAAATAGTGGAGAAGTTGCAGTTCAAATTGATGCCGATATAAAATCATCATATGCAAATTCTATTATAGTAGGACACAATGTTGATTTATATTATCAAGGAGATGCCACGAGTTATAACAGTAATGAAAATATTATTGTTTATGGACAAATAGTAAAAAGTGCAAGAGTAATTGATGTAAAGGATAAAGATGGATTTTCGATGAATGGAGATGCTTTTGAAACTGATGTAATTGTTGTTGCATTAAAGCAAGAGGATGCACATATTGTGAATGTTGCAAAGGCCTTAGGTTATGTGTCGCCAATCATTTCTTATGACAATTTAAATGAGAGTGTAACTAATAATTATTATGATTTAGAAAAAATGAAACAAATTATTTTAGGGAACTCCATTGATGTTATATTAGTAAAGAGCACAGATAATGAATAAAAATTTATTTGATATTATTGATTTTAATGTGCTTACAGACCTTATAAATCGTGATGATGTCACAGATATAAGCTGCAAAAACAAGACTGAAATATGGGTTACTTCAAATACTTTAGGACATTATAAAGACATTAAAAAAATTGATCAAATCAGCTTAAATAAGATAGCCTTACAAATTGCCAACAAAATGGGTAAAGAATTTAACCCTACCAACCCTAATTTAGAGGGTGATATTCAATCAGTTAATTGTGATTATCGAATTGCTATTGTTCATGAATATCTATCAGTTGATGGTATTACTATGGCAATAAGAAAAATTCAAAAAAAAGCCTATTTAAAATATGATCAACTATTAAGTAGTGGATATATCACTAAAAGTGCATTGGATCAATTAATTATGGCGACAAGTGGTAAGGCTAATATCTTATTTATTGGTGAAACAGGATGTGGTAAAACGGAGCTAGTTAAGTTTTTGGCTCAATATATAAATCCATTAGATGTCATTGTAACTATTGAAGATAGTTTAGAATTTAATATAAAAAAAATAAATCCTAAAGCATCAGTTACGTCTTTTAGGATTAGGCCTAATTTTGATTATCGTAAATTAATTGCAATGTCTTTACGTTTAAATGTAGAAAGAATTTTCTTGCAAGAAGCTCGTGGCATTGAAGTTAAGGACTTATTAGATGCTATGTCATCTGGGCATAGTGTAATAACAACAATGCATGCTAGAGGTGCACAAAGTGTTGTATCTCGGATTAAACAAATGATTGATGATAATGAAACCTATGAATCTTTACAAAAAAGGGTTTACTCACTTGTTGATTTAGTGGTGTATTTAGATAAAATAAATACATCTAATGGAACAAAAAGATTTGTTTATAGTATTACAGAATTTATGTTTGATAATCAGACTAATCAAATTAGTGATCGTTTGATTTACCAACTTAATAAAGAAACAATACCTTTTTCAGATAATTTAACAAGTTTTTTAGAGAATAAACTGCGAGGTATTCAATGGTAATTATCACTATTTTAATTATATTTACATTGGTTTTAATTAATCTTAATTTTAATGCTATGGACTATAATAATTTATGTAAATATAAAATTATTAATAAAATAATAGATTTAACTTTTATTAGTATGAAAATTAAATTTAAAATTATTGGAATTGAATATAGTAATCGCAAATATTTAATTAATTGTACAATCTTGACTCTTGTTTTAGGTACTACATTTTATTTCACTATAAATAATCTGTTTTATACTTTAATATTACTAATAATATGTTTATTTCTATTTCCATATATTCAATACTTAAATTTTAAATCACGATTTGATGAATTTATTGAAAGTAATATTTTTAGTTATACTCAAAGTTCAATTATCTTTTTAAAAGAAGAAAAGACTGTATACAACATCCTTAATGAATGTGTTAATAATGTTTCTAATCCATTAAAAAAGGACTTGTGTGATGCAATTAAATATATTGATAAGACAAGTGATTTTGATAAGGCATTAGACAATATTGAGTCTAAATATAGACATACTTGTATCAAAAATCTTCATATTTTACTAAAAGGTAAACTGAAATATGGAACTATTAATAATAATCTATATGATTTTTTATATCATGATATTGAAGATTATGAATTAATGATTAGTAATTTTAAATTAAATAAAGCAGCAAATCAAAAGGCATATTATTTTATGATGTTTTTAGATTTTTTTGCAGTATATATAATAAAGGCTATGTTTAATGATACTCAAATGTTACAAAGTGATAATAGTACACAAATTATTATTTTCATCTTTTATTTATTAAATATCTTTACTGTGTACTTTTATGAAATCTATTGTAATAAAATGAATAATTTAAAGGAAAGGAGAACTTGATGATTATAGTAATTATGATTATATTAATATGGTTAATAAATACAAATTACAATGATGTGATTTTAAATGTTGGATCTATAAGTAAAATTTTAATTGAAAAAAATTATTATTTTATAGTACAACATACTACTAATAAAGATGTGAATCAAATTATTAAACAGCGTTATTTCTTTAGCTTTTTTGCTTGTAGCATATATATATTATTAAATATTGATAAAATAAATAGTCTTAATTATATTTCACTGATTATAATATTTATTGTGATATTTAAAATACAATATTTTATCCAGTTAAATAAATATAAAGTTAAACTTAATCAGGCAGTAATTGACTTTCCTTATTTTTTAAATAATTTATGTATATTAGTTTTAGATTATCCTGTAATTAATGCAATATATAAGTCAATTGATAATTCTCCTGATATCTTTAAACAAGACCTTTTAATACTAGTGCAAGATGCTCATAGCGGTAAAAGAATTGGGCTACAGCCTTATTTAGATTTTGCTGATAAGTTTGATCAAGTGGATGATATTAAACGAATTATGCGTACTTTATATAGTATTTCAATAACCTGTGAAAATAAAGATGTAATAATAACATCACTAGCTAAGATTGCGAGTGATAAAGTTAAAAGTGCAAGGAAAATGCAATTTGATAATATGCTTGGAAAACAACAATTAATACCATGGATTAATTTTTTATGGATAGGTATGGTTATTATTATGTTTATTACAAAAATGGATTTGTCAGGTCTTGCTTAATGAAGGGGGCTATACAAATATATGGTATGTTGATAGTTTTCACTTTTATGGTCTTCTTTATTCCTCAACTCCTTAATTTTTCAATGGCGTATGCTCGTTGTAATAGTATTGTTATGTATGCAATTGATTGTGTTGAGGGATATGATGATGTTTATGATATGGATGAAATTAATGCAATTATTTTAAAGCATACAATTAAATATCCTGATGTAAGCTATCAAATAAATGAAGTTAAGATTGATGATAGTTTTTATAAGTATGAAATAATTGTTTCTAATAAAGTTGTGATTAAATTGATCGGATTGGATTATAAAATCATAAGTAAAAAAATGAGTAGGCGGATGAGCTATTGAAAAAACTTAAATATGTAAACAAGCTGTTGATTATACTTTTATTGATTATATGTGCATGTATTAGTGTTAGTGCGAAGAATTGTACTAAAGTTAGGTACTATTCTAAAAAAGATTGGGTTGAATATAATAATTTAATCGATACTACATTTAGTGATAAAGATAGTGCAACCCTTAACTCAAAAGATGTATTAATTCAAATTAATGCTTTTGGTAATCACTCTTATCCTTTAAGAATAAATAGTAATTCACTTAATAATCAAAATGACTTTACTGTTTTATCAAGTGATTTAAGTGACGAACTTAATTATTTTTCAATTGATCTTGGTATGGATATTAAAGTAAGTGAAATCCAATTTGAAATTGATGTTTTTGATAATATGCAAAATAAAATTAATAAAACCCTAAGTATAGGGTCCAGTGTTAAACTTGGTGATAATGGTTTTGAACTTGTTGGTGGCAAACAAATTTATAGTGGTAAAGATGACATTGTGACATTAAAATTTAATGATATTAAAACTAATAGCATTCATATAACATTTGATAATAAAACTAAAGAATGTACTTATGTATTGAAATCATTTAAGGTACTTAAATATAAAGTATTTGAACATGTAGAATGGACATTAGATGAAATTGTGAATACTGATTATAAAGATGTATTAGTTTGTGCAAATAATGGGGTATATGAGCCCAATGGGAATAGTATTTGGGAAAATGTTGTTAGTAGTGCCTTTATGCCAGATGCATCAATTGCAATCGATTATAAGCCAATAATTACAAATCAAATTGCCTCATACGATTATGGCCGTGGTAATTATATTGGTGCATATAGTGAACCTAATATTATTAAAAATTATGATAGTAATGCTAAAAAAATAAAGGGATTCACAAGAATTGGTAGTGCTCCATATATGACATGGGTTTCTTATGGTGATGGTGGTGAACAATTTCCTTATATTATTTCTGATGCAAGTAAAAGTGGCGTACAGTTTAGTTCATTACCAATTTATTGGGCATCAAAAAAAGGAAAAAATTATATTGCTAAAGAATATAATTCTGGGTGGTGTTATGAAACTACGGGAAGTAGAAAAACACCTTGTTACAAACATATAGGTCATAGTAATAATTCAAGGTTAAATAGTTACAACCTCACAATTATAACCTATAAAAATGTAGTTGATCCATTATTAAGGGTTATTGATTATGTTGAATATTATTTAGTTGATAAGAATACAGGTAAACGAAAATTTTTGATGAAAGCAAAAGATGAACTACAATATATAACGATTAAAGATACGGGGAAATGGATTATTGAGGCTGTGATTTATGATTTATTTGGAAATCATGGTGCAATTAAATCAAATGTATTTCATGTGGATAATTTAAGTCCGTATGTGAATTTTGATGAAAATCTTAGTGATTATCAAAAACCATTTAATATTGGCATTTTGGTAAAAGACAAACATAGCGGGGTTAAGAAATATCGATATAGTATATCAAATGACAATGGTAAATCTTTTTATTATACAAGTGATTATATTTATGATAATAAAAAATCCATTATTATGATTAGTGAAAGCGGTGAATATGTCATAAAAACAGAAAGTTATGATAATGCAAATAATAGTGATATTAGTTTATCATCTACCTATATTGCGAATATTAAACAGGCACAAATCAATCAAATGTACAGTTTTGCCTATGATGATGAAAAACAAAATTTATTATATTTTGAATATGGGAATGAATTAGATGAAAAAGATAATGAGATAAAAGTTAACTTATATCTAAATGATGAATTATACTATACAAAAGAAATGATCATCAATAAAGTTGAAGATATTAGTATACCGTATTATCATAAAGGGACTAATAACATAACTGCAAAGCTTGAAATAATTGACGATGATAAAATTAATAGTGAATTACTAACAATAGCAAAAAAAGATAAAAAAACTTATCATAGTGATAATGATGATATTACAATTAAAGCTGTAAGTGTATCAATGAAATCTAAGGATATTGATCAAGTTGATTATTATGAAAATTTTAATGTGAAAATAAATATGCAAAAGCCTTTTTATTTTGCAGGTGAAGGTATTGAAACAAATTTAAGTTATGATTATTACAATGAATGTTTAAGTGTCAATAATTATAAATGTGAAGTAGGCAGTGTTAATAATATTGATTTTGAAACATATGCTATCTTTGATAATGGTGCAATACCAATAAGAAAAGATTATTTAAATAATGGTACCTACAAAATAAAAATGATTAATGAAAATAGCACATTTAGTTTACCTAATGTATTTGTGGATAAAAAAAGTGGTGAAGTATTTAGAGTTAATAAACCTGATTTAATCGACGGTCAAAAAAGATGGTACACTGATAAAAAACTAAAAAAGAATAAATATCAATATCAAATAAAATCCAGTGCTATCGGGTATAATGAATTTAAATTTATCTATGACATAGATTATGAAATAAATAAAAAAATAAATGAGCTCTATAAAATTCGTTTTGTGGATAACTACAAACCTTTTAGTGATGATTACAATGGAATATGGATTAATGATTTTAATTGGTTTAAGCAGTTAAATGAAAATGCTAGTTTATATGAATTTGATTACCAAAAAAAGAATTGAGAAGCTATAAAAGATTGCCTTTTGTAATAATATAAATAAAATTACATAAAATGTTGACTTTATTTTATATAAGCATATAATAATATATGAACAACTGTTCATACGTGGAGGTAAATATGAAAGCATTTGGTAATCTAATTAAAAATGACACAACAGATAATAAAATAAATGAGTTGGTTAATAAAAACCAACAAAGTAAAAATAGTAATGATGATCATAAACATAAAGAAAATTGTGGTTGTGGTAATCATCAAACTATACAAGAAATAAATAAAGTTCATGTTCATAAACATGGTTCTGATTGCTCTTGTAGTATTAAACAAAAACTTGATGAAAAGCAAATAGACAAACAAAAAAATGTTCTTAATATTAATAATTTGGACTGTGCAAATTGTGCAGCTAAAGTTGAAAGAGAATTAAATAAACTTGTTGAGTTTGATGATGTAGTAATATCTTTTATGAATAAAAAAATATATTTTGATACTAAAATGTCTATTAATGAGGCAATTAAAACGTTGAATAGTAAAATTAAAACAATTGAAGATGGTGTATATGTAAGTCAAGAAGTTGAAGTTAATGTAAAAAAGGATTATTCAAAGTCTAAAATATTAATAGCAATAACTTTAGCTTTTACAGCAATTGTTTTAAATGAGTACACATATGTTTCGTATGCGCTATTTATGACTTGTTATTTAGTTGTAGGACTTGAAGTTTTAATTAGAGCATTTAAAAATATTTTAAAAGGTAAAGTTTTCGATGAAAATTTTTTAATGGCAATTGCAACTATAGGTGCACTATTTCTTGGTGAAATACATGAAGCAGCAGCAGTTATGATATTTTATCAAGTAGGCGAATATTTTCAAAAAAGAGCAGTTGAATCTAGTCGTAAATCAATTGCAGGATTAATGGATATCAAACCACTTTTCGCAAATGTGAAAAGAAATAATCAAATTGTTAAAGTTTCACCAGAAATGGTAAAAGTTGATGATATTATAATTATTAAAGCGGGTGAAAAAGTTGCAGTTGATGGTATTGTATTGAATGGGAAAACATCTTTGGATTGTGTTGCACTAACAGGTGAAAGTATGCCATATTTTGTGGAAGAAGGTTTTGATATTGTTAGTGGAATGATTAATTTAGATGGAGTTATCGAAGTTAAAGTTACAAAAGAATATAAGGATAGCACAGTTAGTAAAATACTAGATCTTGTAGAAAATGTGAGTGTTAATAAAGCAAGTGCTGAAAATTTCATCACAAAGTTTGCGAAATACTATACTCCATTTGTTGTATTTCTTGCAGTAATTATTGCTTTTGTTTTACCAATGTTGATTCCAAATGCTTCATTTAGTGATTACTTATATCGCGCTTTAACATTTTTAGTTATTTCATGTCCTTGCGCACTTGTTATATCTGTTCCTTTAACATATTTTGCAGGAATTGGTGGGCTTAGTAAACACGGAATACTTGTTAAAGGTGGCAACTATCTGGATGCTTTAAATAAAATTGACACAATGGTTTTTGATAAAACAGGAACAATAACAAAAGGAAATTTTGTTGTATCTAAGATAATTTCAGATGATGAAAAAATGTGTTTAAAGTACGCAGCTCATTTAGAAGCTAATTCTAATCATCCTATAGCAAAAAGTATTTTAAGTCAATATGGTAATAAACTTGATTTAGTTGTCAGTGATGTCCAAGAAATTTCTGGACGTGGTTTAAGTGGTGTTATTGATAACGATAAGTATTTTGTTGGTAATTTTGCTTATATGCAAGATTTAGGAATAAGGGTTAAACAGTATAATGAAATAGGTACTTTAGTTTATGTTATTAAAAATTTAGAGTTTCTTGGTGTTATTATTATTAAAGATCAAATTAAAGATGAGGCAATAGAAACGATAAACCAGCTTAAAAAATTAAATATTAAAACAATCATGTTAACGGGTGATAATCAAAAAGTTGCATTTGATGTTTGTGAAAGCGTGAAGGTAGATGAGTATTATAGTGAATTATTACCACAAGATAAAGTCAATAAACTGCAAGAGTTAATTGATAATAAGCATAATGTTGCTTTTATTGGTGATGGAATTAATGATGCTCCAGTTATTGCATTGTCTAATGTTGGTTTTGCAATGGGGCATATAGGATCTGATGCTGCAATTGAAGCAGCCGACATTGTTATCATGAATGATAAACTTAGTAATATAATTTTAGCTATAAAAGGTGCTAAAATAACAAGAAAAATCGTTATTCAAAATATTGTGGGTGCCCTTTTGGTCAAATTTGTAGTATTATTATTAGGTGCTACTGGATTTGCAACAATGTGGTGGGCAATCTTTGCTGACGTAGGAGTTTCATTAATTGCAATAATAAACGCAATAAGGGCCTTAAAAGTAAAATAGAAAGTTAATCAATGAAAAAAATTATTAAAATAATTATATGTTTTCTAATTATTGTAAGTAGCAGTTTGGTTATAAATACCAAAAATATAGTAGCAGAAGATGGTGATGAAGATATTCAATTAAGTACAGAGGCTGCAGTTTTAATTGATGCAACATCGGGTGCTGTTTTATATGAAAAAAATGCAACAATGCAAATGTTTCCAGCTTCGACTACAAAAATAATGACAGCTCTTTTAGCGATTGAACATGGAAATCTTAATGATGTTATTACTGTATCAGAAGATGCTGTTAACAATATAGATCGAACATCTAGTCATATTTATTTAGATTATGGTGAACAGTTTACATTAGAACAAGGTTTATATGCACTATTACTTCAAAGCTCTAATGATGTTGCTTATGCGATTGCTGAACATATTGGTGGAACTTATGATAATTTTATAGTTATGATGAATGATAAAGCCAAATCAATTGGAGCAATGAATACTAATTTTATGAATCCTCATGGATTACCTGATGATAATCATTATACAACGGCATATGATTTAGCTTTAATACTTAAAGAAGCGATTAGCTTTGATGAATTTGTAACAATTTCCTCTACTGTAAGATATGAAATGGCACCAACTAATAAACAAGATGATATTCGTTATTTTGCCAACTCAAATGAACACATTAAATCAGGTAAATTTGAATATGAAAATGCAGTCCTTGGAAAAACGGGATACACAAAAGTTGCAGGGTATTCGTTTGTGGAATATGCGAAAAGTGATGATTTAAAACTGATAGTTGTAACTATGAATTCACAAGATTCTAATATTCGTTTTGAAGAAAGTAAAAAAATATTAGACTATGGCTTTAATAATTATAAAGAAGTATTAATAGAAGCATCTAAAACTATACCAACAGAAGTAGAAATAATGAATGGTAGAAACTTAGAGGCATTAGTGACATTTTCTATGAGTGATGATTTTTATATGCTAGCTGATAAAAATGAAGATACATCAAATATCGAACTTGTAATAGAAGTTTTTGAAGAAAAAGATAAAGACTTAATCGGTGCAAACCTTGTTATGTATAGTAATAATGTAAAAATTGGTGAAGTATTAATGGATAAAGAAATAGAAGTATATGATATAAGTTTTTCAGCCACTACATTACCAATCATATTGAATATATTAGATGGAATAACAGTTATATTCATGGCAGGATTTGTATTCTTATTTGTTACATTATTGTCTATTGCAAAACAGAAAAAAAGAATTTAAATATAAAAAAATAGTAGTCGACTAATATTGGTCGGCTACTATTTTAACTATAACAAGTAAAGATTATATTATATATAAAATTCATAAAAAAAAGTAGACGTTGTGTCTACTTTAACTATTTTATTCGTAAACTATTGCAGCCCACATACTATCACAATAACCAATAGCAATTTTTTCTGATTCAACATTTAATAAAAAGCGATTATGACCAGGTGATGATTGCCACCAACTTAATTTATCTTCAACACTTTTTCCAAAATAAGTAAGAATTTCATAAGGATTATTTTTATAATCAACATTGTAATCATCAAATGCTGTTTTATAATGGCTACCATCAGGACGATTATGACTTGTATCACCAATTGATTCGCAAGCTCTTACACCGATTGCTGTTTGTGCATCAGCTGAACCAAGTTCGTAAGCAGCTAATCCATTTTCATCACGATACTCATTAATTAATGTAAGCATTTCGTTAATCTTATCGGCATCTGTTCCATAATTTGAATAATTTACTTCTTCTGCAACATTCACAATAATTTGAGATTTTGCTTCATTTAAACTAGAGTCATAAGCAGCATATGTTACAGAATACTCACCTGCTACAGATGTATCAACATTTGATTCAATTTGAAGAACTAATTCAGCTTCAAGACTATTATCACTTAAGCTAGTGATATAATTGTTTGCATCAAATACTTGATTATAACGTAAATTAATTACTTCATTTTCAATAGCGATAACAGGAGCTGTTGTATCAACAACCTCAACTGCAACATTTTCAGTAATTACTTTATTGAATAATTGTTTACTATCCAATGGATTAATTGTTGCAATCTTTACAGTGGCAACACTGTTATGACTTCCAGTCTTTGTGATATCGATATTATCAATTGAAATAGTTGAATTAACATAATCAATATTATCAATTAAGAAAGGGTGTAACATATAGTTGGTGTTATTATTAATAATAACCTCTTTAATAGTTTGCGCAGATTCTAAATCATTTACTTCTAATATAATTTTTAGTGGTGACTTTTTGACGTTTTCGGCATGTACATATGTATTATTTGACATAAATAACATACATAATATTGCTAGTGATGAAGATATAAAAATCTTATATAAATCTTTTTTCAACATAGTTTTCCTCCTAGACACCTGTGTATAATACGCGTTATTAAGACTTTTGTCAAATTTTGTTGTAATAATTTAAGACTTTTACTATAATATTCCAATAGAATACGGTTACATAGTGAATTAAAAATATATGTTTGTAATCAATATAATATTATATAACTAATACCCATTATTATTTATAAGGTGACAAAATTCAAGAAATTATGTGAAATAAACTAAATAAACAAATAAAATATAGTTTTAAAAATTAATTCAAAAAAAATCAATACATTTTTTTCATTTTAAATTTATTAGCGCGAAATTGCAATCGAAAAATTTATGTGCTAGAGTATATTTATTGGAATAACGAAATGTTTGTTATTATGCTAACATATAGATGGGAAACCGGTAGGGGATTTATGGAATATAATTATTTAAGATACATAACAAAGATTGTAGAAATGGGAAGCATGTCAAAAGCTGCAAATAGTTTGTTTATGTCACAATCGACATTAAGTAAGTCTATTAATTTGATGGAAAAACAAATTGGTTACAAAATATTTGAAAGAAATAATCGTGGAGTACAACTTACTTGTTAGGGTGTACAATTTTATAAACATGCAATAAAAATAGTTGAAATATTTCAAGGTGATTTAAGAATTATGTTATCAAATAATTCGACACTTGCAAATAAAAAAAATTATATACAACAATGATTTAAAAGAAATGCTATTTATAAAAAAAGCAAATCAAATACATGGAAACAGTATTCGCAAAACAATTTGCATATGAATCAACAAGTAAAGGTTTAGCTGGTAAACTTGTAGATAAATCTATTTTCACAATTATGAATGCTGGGTTCCTTGGTGGAGGACGTGGTTATATTGATAATGGTGTAGGAATTGATGATGAAGCTTGGAACGTTTACATGAATGCTTTTAAAGTATTAGATGATGATACAGCTAAATTTTGGGGTGTTAATAACTATGGTCGTTTTATAAATGATCGTACTCCTAAAAATAATTCGGTAACTTATGTTGAAGAATTAGATGTTTTAAGAAATGATTTAAAAGCATTTTTAGATACAGTATACTTTAACTAATAATATTATTTTATAAAAGACTAAACTAATTCAAGTTGTTATTTGGATTAGTTTTTTTATATAAAAAACCAGATTATTAATATCTGGTTTATATGATTATAATTTATATATCTGTCTATTCTATAATTAAAGATCTATTATTTTTTGTTGTCTATTTTTAATTGCTTTAGATTATTTGATCGCTTAGTTTTCTTTAAATTATAATAATTAATTCCTAATTGTTTTTCATATTGTGATGTATTTTCTGGAACATAAAATTCTACATTTTTTATTTGTGTAGGTAAATATTGAATTAATGGCCAAAGATCAGCTCTGCCATAATCATATTTTTCATCAGTGTTTAATGAAATTGGTGTTAATCTTAAATAATCAGGTACAGCATAACTTGTTTTATTTACTAAGTCTAATGCTTCATGAATTGCATTGCTTGCAGTTTTTGATTTAGGTGATAAACACAAATCCGTTACAACAACAGATAATGGAATCATAGCCTCAGGAAAACCAACTCTTTTTGCAGCATCAATTCCACTAATTACTCTGCCAACTGCTGCAGGATTTCCAAGACCAACATCTTCATATGCAATGACAAGTAGTCTTCTTTCAATAGAATCCATATCATAAGCTTGAATTAAGCGTGCTAAATAATATAATGCAGCTTGTACATCACTTCCTCTTATTGACTTTTGAAAGGCACTTACAGCATCGTAGTGACCATCATCACCACTTGAAATACTTGAATTAACTTTATTGCTATATTGCAGTACTGTTTCTTTTGTAATAACACTATCAGAAGCAATGGCACATATCTCTAAAACATTTAAAGCATAACGCAAATCACCACCACAATTTTTAGTGATTATTTCTAAAGCATCATCATCAATACTATATTCACCATTCAATCCATTAGTATCATTAAGTGCTCTTTTAATAGCAAAAGCAATATCGCTATCATTTAATGGTTTAATTTCAAAAATGTGACATCGACTTCTTATTGCAGGATTAATAGCAAAGTATGGATTTGATGTTGTTGCACCTATTAAAATAATTGTTCCATTTTCTACATGTGGAAGTAATAAATCTTGTTTATCTTTATTTAAACGATGAACTTCATCAATAATTAAAACAAAGCCATTATAATATTTTGCTTGTTCAAATATGGTATCCAAATCTTTTTTTGTACTGGTAACAGCATTGATTAATTTATATGGTAGTTCAAGTTCTTGCGCAAGACACATAGCAAGTGTTGTTTTTCCAGTTCCTGGAGGACCTGAAAAAATCATTGAAAACAAACGTTTATTTTCAATACACTTTCTAAAAACCATATTTTCACCTAAAAGGTGCTTTTGTCCTATAATTTCATCTAATTTTGTTGGTCTTAATCTAAAAGCTAGTGGTTGTTTCATAAAATTACCTCATATCTATTTTAACATTAACATTTATATAGTAAAATAGATATGGTGATAAAAATGAAAATAATTATTCAAAGAGTATTAAATGCGAAATGTACGATTGATAATAGTATTGTTGGAGCAATTGACCAAGGTATGTTATTATTTGTAGGTATCGCAAATGAAGATAGTAAAAATGATCTAATTAAAGTAGCAAATAAAATATCAACACTTAGAATATTTGAAGATGAAAATATGAAAATGAATTTTTCAATTAAAGATATTAAAGGTAAGATTTTATCAATATCACAATTCACATTATTTGCGGAATGTAAAAAAGGTAATCGACCAAGTTTTTCTAAAGCAGGTAATTTTGATTATGCATCTAAAATGTATGATGAATTTAATGAATATTTAAGAACATTAGATATTGAAGTACAAGTTGGTAAGTTTGCAGCAGATATGAAAATAGAATTAGTAAATGATGGACCAGTAACTATTGTTATTGATTCAAATGAATTATAGGAGAGAAATATGGTAAATATAGTATATGGTAGTGATGTTTCATTAAGAATTAAACAAGAAATTCAAACTAATGTGGAAAACCTTAAAGTGAATAATAAAAGATTACCTAAACTTGTGGTTGTTTTAGTAGGTAATAATCCTGCAAGTTTATCTTATATTAAAGGTAAAGAAAATGCTTGTAATGCAATGGGGTTTGAATCACAAATGGTTAACCTTAATGAAGATATAAGTGAAAAAGAATTATTGAATGAAGTAAATAAATTAAATATGGATAATAGTGTAGATGGTATCTTAGTTCAAATGCCATTACCAAAACACATTAATCAATATAATATTATTGAAGCAATTGATCCTAATAAAGATGTGGATGGATTGCATCCTGTAAATGTTGGGAAATTACATTTAGGACTTGATGGTTTTGTACCATGCACACCTTTAGGTATAATGGAAATATTAAAAGAAATGAAATGCGATTTAAAGGGTAAAAATGCTGTTGTAATTGGTAGAAGTATTTTAGTTGGAAAACCTGTTGCAGCTTTATTAGAAAAAAATAATTGTACAGTTACAATATGTCATAGTAATACAAAAGATATTGAATTAATTACAAGTCGTGCTGATATTGTTATTGTAAGTATTGGTAAAGCGAATCATATCAAAAGTAACTGGATAAAAGATGGTGCTTATGTTGTTGATGTGGGGATAAATCGTGTTGATGGTAAACTTATAGGTGATGTAGATTTTGATGATGTAGCACATAAATGTAGTGCTATTACACCTGTTCCTAAAGGTGTTGGACCAATGACTATAGCTATGTTGTTATCAAATACTTATAATGCATACTTATTACACACTAAGGGGGAATAGTGATGATTAAAGATTATAAATTAAATGATATTGTAGAAATGAAAAAGGAACATCCATGTTATGAAAGTAAACATTGGAAAATTATTAGAATGGGTGCTGATATTAAAATCAAGTGCTTAGGATGTGGTGCTGCTATTATGTTTCCAAGAACTGAGTTTGAACGTAAATGTAAAAAGCTTGTGACTAAAGGTGATGAGTAAAATTATTTAAGTAATCATAACAAGATATTAATAGTACAGTAATTGTGGATAGCAATATTGTACTTTTTTTAATTTAATTGTTACTATTATTTCTTATATTCTTTGTATGTAGATATTATTAAATTGTTAATTATACCTAATAATGATAAAACTATATTTAATATAAGGTGAATTAATTAAAATATTCTGATCAAATTACTCGAAATAGCAATTTTAGTATTAATGTATATTATAATATTTTGTAAATTAAGGGTGTAAGTGGTAAAATTATAATAATATCAATAATTAGTATTAATGTTACAATTAAATTATTGATGAAATAGTTGTGTATTAGAATATAACAATCTAAAGAGGTGAATTATGACAAGTAATGTAACACAACTGATATTGAAAGTATTAGCAAGTAGTGACGATTACATTACGTCTTATGATATTTCCAAAAAAATTAATGTGAGTAGATCAACTATAATGGATCATATGAATGAAGTTAATGATTATATTTTAAAACATGGCTATGTACTTGATGCCACAAAAGGAAGGGGATATAAAATAGTTGATAAAGACATAAATTTTAAACGAATTATCAGTGATGATTCATTAGCAGGTGCAAAACAGTATAGTAAGGAAAGATTTTATTATGTTTTATACTTACTAATTAGTGATAATGATAGTTGTCGGATAGTTGAATTGACACAAATTTTAAATATCTCAAGACCATCAGTATATAAGTTGATTGAGGAAATAGATCAATGGCTATTAAAGTATGATGTTAAACTGGTTAAGACTAGAAATAAAGGGATTGTCATAGATAGTGGAGAAAAAAGGAAAAGATTAGTATTGGTACATTGGTATCTAGAATGCAATTGTTTTGTACAATCACTTACCTATAATGAACATTTTAATGATTATTTTAAATTACAGAGATTTTTATCAGAGGTAATAACAACAAAGGATGAAGAAAAAGTTGTGGAAATGATAAATGATATTAGATATAGTGCAAAGTTAGATATATCTAAATATGATTATCAAGTCCTATCGACAATTATTCAAATATCACTACTAAGAATTAAAAATAATCAATTTGTGAAAATGACAGAAGAAAGAATTAATCAAATAAAATATTTGGATAAAAATAACATATTGGAATATATAAGGCAAAGTATTTTGGTGAATTTCAATATTAATTTAATCGACAATGAAACAATATTTATATACACATTAATTATTAATTCATCAACATTAATGGGAAGTGATACTTATCAACTATTCGATATTAATGAAGAAATGATTGAGCAAATTAAGTCCTACATTAGAAGTCAATTACTTGTTGATGAAAGTGTTTTGAGTATCTTCGTTGATAATTTCAGGGTGGTCATAACTAAAGAATTATTGATACAAATCAAAGAGAATTATCATATGGATGATGTGTATTATCAACAAGTTTTAACGGAATTTAAATTGGTGTCTGGAATAGCAAATAAAATTATAGATATTATTTCAAAATATTATTTGCTTGCTAATATTAGATCTTTATCGGCAAATTTAGTATATATGATTTGGAATATTATTGAATCTTCTCTTTTGAAACTTAAAACTTTATTGTACCATGATTGTAACTCTATAGAACTTGCTCATATCCGAAATAAGATTAATAAATATTTTGTGTATTTGGACCTGTTAGATACTTCATCAATAAAATTACCATTAGATGATTATGATTTAGTATTAACTACAATTCAAATTGAACAAAATGAACAAGAAAAAGAGTTTATTAAGATAACTAAAATGTTAGGGTGTCAAGAAGTAAATAGTTTGAGTGGTAAAATTAATAATATATATCAAAAAACAAATTACAATCGTATAGTAAAAAATAAAGATAAAGATGTATTTTTTGGAATGTAAAAATACAGACTATAGTTAATGCAAAAAAAGGTACATTGTACGCATTGTACCTTTTTTTATATACTGTATAATAAAATTATCTAATGGCCGTTAGCGAACTTATTAAAACAGGAGGGAATATGTATATGAAAAAAATGTTTTCAAAGTTTACAGGACAATTTCAATATATAGCTGGCGCAATGATGATACCAATCATCGTATTAGTTATTTGTGGTTTATTAATGGGGTTCATGAGTCCATTAGTTAACTTTATCTTAGAACCAGGTTCACTGTTTCATACAATTGCGTTAATATTATCAAAGATGGCTTCAATGATTATGAGAAATTTACCTCTATGGTTTGTTATTGGATTATCTTTTGGTTTATCTAAAAATAATAAAGGATATGCTGCTTTTGTAGGAGTATTCATGCTTATGTGTGTAAATACTGCTATTGGAATATTAGCATCAGTTGATGGTATTACTGCATTAACACTTAATGTAGAATTCTTAATGGAAACAAAAGGAATGTTATATGATGAAGCTTTAATTTTCACTAAGCTTTTCACTAATGTTTTGGGAATATTCACATATGATACAAGTATATTTGTTGCAATTATTTCAGGATCTGCGTCAGCAATCTTAATGAATAAATATGGGGAAGTTAAACTTCCAAATTTCTTATCATTTTTTGCAGGTGCAAAATTTGTAATGGTACTTACTCCGTTTGTAGCGACTATATTAGGAGCACTTATTTACTTTATATGGCCAATGTTTAATGAAGGAATTCAATTATTAGCTAAATTCATTGGAGAAACGGGATTGTTAGGAACATTTGTTTATGGATGTGTTGACAAAGCGTTATTACCATTTGGATTACATCATTTATTAACTCTTCCTTTACGTTATACTGAATTGGGTGGAGCAATGATGATAGATGGAATTGAGTATTTAGGGACAACTAATATTTCAAATGCATTAATAGGTTCGCCAACAGCGACTTCATATTTAATAAGAGACTTTACTAGTGGTCGTTTATTAACTAACCTAGGAGGTTTCCCAGGTGCTACTTTAGCAATGTATTTTACAGCAAAAAAAGAAAATCGCAAAAAAGTTTTAGCATTACTTATTCCAGCTTTATTTACAGCAACATTTGTTGGAGTTACAGAACCAATAGAATTTACAATATTATTTGCTAATCCACTTCTTTACTATTTGATTCATGTACCTCTAGCTGGATTATCTTTTTTCTTAACTGAATTAACACAAGTATCAGTGCAAGGATTTGCATTAATATTCATGATTCCGAATATCCTACAACCAGATAAGCTTCAGGCTATGTCATTATTGTACCTAGTGCCTATCTATTTTGGATTATATTTCTTCATCTTTAAATGGGCAATTTTGAAATTTGATATTCCAACACCTGGACGTAGAGATGCAAAGATTAGCCTATCAAGTAAAAAAGATTACCAATCTTCAATTGGATTGGATAATGGTAAAAGTGATACAAAAGGTCAATCAAAATCAGAAATGTTTACAGGAAAAATAATTGAAGGTTTTGGCGGTAGTGATAATATGTTATCAGTTGAAAATTGTGCTACTAGACTTAGAGTTAAAGTAAAAGATTCATCAGTTGTGCAACCTAAAGAATTTTGGGTTGAAGAATTAGGGGCAATGGGAGCTGTAGTTAGCAGTTGTGACTTTCAGATAATATTTGGAACACAAGTAATTAATATATGCTCTGATGTAAAAAAAGCCTTAGGAAAATAATTTGTAAAATATAAAATTGCAACAGGAATAGATAGTGTTTCGATTATGGATCAGTAAAAAAAACATAAAAGAAGCACTAGATTTAAATGTAGCTATTAAAAATTATCGTAAAGTAATTAATGAAGCTACAAAATAATACTATATATAATATTAAAAAAAGGAGAAAATTATGAAACATATTAAAATAGCTGCAGGAATGGCATGGTGCTTCGATTATGGAGCGGTAAGAGAAAACATGAAAGAAGCTTTAGATGCTGGATGTGATATTTGTCACTCTGATGCAGCAGACATGCATGATTTAAAAAACCAACAACTAATTGGGGGGCACAACGTTATTAAAGCGGTAAGAGAAATTACTGACAAAGAAATTGAATGTCATTTATATACAAAAGATTGCGATCGTTTATTCATTGAAAAAATTGCGAAAGCAGGATGTACTATGTTGATTATACCGGCAGAAAATTTCATTGGAGCTCCTTTAGCTTATATTATTGGATATTGCCAAGAATTTGGAATGAAAGTTGGTTTAACAATTGGTTGTTATACACCTCTTTGTTTCTTAGATGAATCAATTTATGATATTGACCGTGTAAATATTGTAGTTCATGGAGCTGGTAAAGCACCTGAAGGAGAATCAAAATGGGCATGGAGAAGAAGTTCAATCAATTTAATTAGGAAAACAAGAAAAATGATTGATGAATGTAACCCAACATGTGAACTAGCGATCGATGGAGGTATTCGTCCAGAAAATTTAGCGCCTATCGTTGAATGTAACCCAGATGTTTTGATTTTCTCATCAGCACTATATTTAGACCCAGAAGGGATAACTGCTGGAGTTAAAAAATGCCGTAAAGCAATTGATGAAGCTGTTATTAAATATAATATACAATAATACAAATCTATATATATCTAGAGGGTGAAAGGAAACTTTCACCCTCTCTAAATTAAAAATGAGAGGTTAAAATATGAAAGAGAATAAAGTTAGTTATAGCAATAAAATGTATGCTTTTGGTAAGTGGTCCATGCTAGCAGTTAGTTTACTAATCATTGTGATGTTACTAATGGTAAGTAATCATGGAAATACTACTATACAATATCTTGTTAATAAAGATGTTGGTTACAATATCTATTTGATGGTTGCGATGATCAATATCATATCTTTTTTTGAGTTGCATTATTTAAGTAAACACATTGATAAAGTATCGAATAATTTTTTTATAGTGACTATAATAATTGTTTGGTTGTCACTAGTTGCTACTTTTAACTACATTGCAGGTTTTTCTTTAGCTGCTTTATTGTTTTTGGTATTTAGAAAAAATGACATTTCAATAATTAAACTCATCAAAGCAATCATTCGTGACAAAAATAGATTATTATTATTAGCTAATGCCATAATTTATGGTTTTATGTTAAGTGTATTGTATTCAACTATATTTATTATATTTTAGAAGGAGATTAATTATGTTTAAAAAACTTTTTAATAATAAACAACAAATGGAACTATGTGCCTGTGCAACAGGTGAATTAGTTCAACTAGAAAATGTACCAGATCCTGTATTTTCTGAGAAAATGATGGGGGAAGGAATCGCAATTATTCCAAGTGAACCACTAATAGTGGCACCATGTGATGGTAAAATATCCTTTATATCAGATACTTTACACGCATATGGATTGATTTGTTCTAATGGTTTGGAGCTTATCGTTCATGTTGGGTTAGATACAGTTCATTTAAAAGGTACATGCTTTGAATGTCGTTGCGCAGTTGATGAAGAAGTTAAAAAAGGCGACCCATTAGTATCTATTAAGGAAAGTTATTTTGGATCACCAGAAATTAACTTTATGACCCCAATTATTATGATTAATCATCAAGCGTTTAAAAATTTAAACTTTTCAAAACAACAATATGTTACAAAAGGTAAAGATATTGTTGTAAATTACGAGAAATAGGAGAATATAAATGATCGAAAATACACATTACAATCCAGTTATTTTAAAATTTGGAGAAAAAGCAATTGAAAATTTGGGAGAAATAGCGGCACAATATGGTACAAAATGTTTGCTTGTAGGACAAAATGATAATCCACCTATGAAACAAATTTTTGATAAAACTGCAGATATCCTAAAAGCTTGTCATATGGAAGTTATTTCTTTTACGTCAATTAGACCTAATCCATTATCAAAAGATATTGATGAAGGGATTTCGTTAGTGCAAAACAATAAATTTGACTTTATTGTTGCTATTGGCGGTGGATCTGTAATTGATAGTGCAAAAATACTGTCATTTTCAAATGAATATGAAATTAATTGGGAAAGTATGTTTAACCCACAAATATTAAAAGAGAATAGTAAAAAGTTACCTTTAATTGCAATTACGACAACATCAGGTACTGGTTCACAATGCACACAAGCATCTGTAGTTAGTGATTTAACTAATCAAAAACATACGATTTTTAGTTATGATTTTTTCCCTACTGTTGCAATTATTGATCACACTTTAACAATGACACTACCAAAAACACTAACATCTAGTACAGCATTTGATGCGTTTTGTCATTTGTCAGAATCATATATTAATGGTCGTTTTAGCTGTATAGATAAACTAATGGCTATTGAGGGAATGAAAAAAATTGCATACGCATTACCAAAATTAATGATTGAAAATAATTTAAAACTTAGAAGAATGTTATCAGAAGCTGATGTATATGCTGGAATTTCTTTGTCAAATGGAGGAGCAACTGTTCCACATTTCTTTGGAGAAAAAATAACTAGTAACGCAATGAAAGTAAATCATGGTTGTTCATTAGCGATTGTTTATCCATCTTATATGGAACATTATTATGATAATAAGGAAGTTCATAATAATATAAAAGATGTTTTAGAGATAATTAATTTGGATAATATTGTTATTACAAATGGTAAAGATGCTAAAAGAGTTATGGAGAGATTTCTAGAGTTAATTCAACTTCCTTCAACACTTGGTGGTTATGGTGTAAATGAAGATGAATTATTAAATTTTAAAAATGACTTATTAAAACAAACAAGATTTAGTGGAGATTCAATTGATAAGATAATTGCGGATATTTGTATATTGTAACAGTTTTTAGTACTTTAGTATTGAGGGGTGAATTATATGGGAATTAAATTATTTTTCATTGATTTAGATAATACATTATTGAATGATAAAAAAGAAGTGTCATCTTACAATAAAAGAATAATGATTGAAATATTGAATCATAATCACCAAATTTTTTTGACAAGTGGTCGACCTAATGGTTTTGTTGAAAATATTAGGAATCAAATTGATCCACGAATTAATATTATTAGTTATAACGGTGGTTATTGTGAAAATATGGTAGAACACACTCTTAATTTTGACGAAATTAAGTTCATAATTGATAAATTAGGCGATAAACTTGAGAATTATATAATTAAAACAGATAGTGAAATTTATGCAAGTAAACATATTGTTGAACGATTTATTTTTAATGTTAATAAAAATACTAAAGCCAAATGTTATGAGGGATTTAGTGTGGAATCCTTAAAGGATAAGAAAATTTTTAAATTTATAGGGTTTTATGCTAAAGATAATAAGGTAAATTTAGACTGTGTTGTAAATACTCAAAAGTTTATCTATTTTGATTATGGAATTGGCTTTGAATTGCTTAATAAATTTGCAGATAAAGGTTGTGCAGTTAAAGAAATTGTTAAACATTTAAATAAATCAATTACGAATTGTATTTTTATTGGAGATAATATCAACGATATTTCTATGTTTGAACTAGGTGGTTATAACGTTGTTATGGACAATGCTAAGGATGAAATTAAAAAATATGCTAATTATGTAACTAAGTCAAATAATGAAGATGGTGTTGCAAAATTTTTAGAAAAAATGATGGAGGAAACTTATGAATAAATATAAAGAATTAAATTGCAATTCAAAAAATGTGAGAATTAATATTTTGAAAATGATTAATAATGCCTCATCTGGACATCCAGGTGGTTCTTTATCAGGTGCAGATATATTAGTTTATCTATTTGGTAAAGAGATGAATATCACAAAAGGAAATGTATCCACAAATAAAAGAGATCGTTTTGTGTTGTCTAAAGGACATGCATCACCTCTTTTGTATGCGACGCTACATGAGTTTGGTCTACTAAATGAAGATTTAACAACTTTCAGACAAATAAATTCTAAATTACAAGGTCACCCTAATATGAATTATGTTGAAGGTGTTGATATGTCAACCGGTTCATTAGGACAAGGTATTTCATGTGCTGTTGGGATGGCTATGGCTAATAAAGTAGATAAAAATAGCTATCGCGTTTACAGTCTTATTGGTGATGGTGAATCACAAGAAGGTCAAGTTTGGGAAGCGTTAATGTCTGCTGCACATTATAAATTAGATAATTTATGTGTTGTTTTAGATTATAATGGACTACAAATTGACGGAAATATAACTGAAGTTATGAATCCTGAACCATTTGATTTAAAATTTGAGGCATTTGGTTGGAATGTTATTAAGATTGATGGGCATGATTTTGAACAAATTGAAAATGCATTTGAAACAGCTAAAAATACAAAAGGTAAGCCAACTATGATCATGGCTAAAACTTTTAAAGGTAAAGGTGTTAGTTTCATGGAAAATAATTATGCGTGGCACGGTGTAGCTCCTAGTGATAAGGAATTAACTTTAGCGATTTGTGAATTGGAGAATAATTATGAATAAAATAGCGACGCGTGAATCTTATGGTAAAGCATTAGCTGAATTAATAGTTGAGAATGAAAATATTATTGTACTTGATGCAGATTTAACTAAGTCAACAAAAACAATCGATGCGAAAAATGCATGTAGTGAACGCCATTTTAATATGGGAATAGCTGAAGGTAATATGATGTCAGTAGCGGCTGGTCTTGCAGCTAGTGATAAAATTGTTTACGCTAGTAGTTTTTCGGTTTTTGCTACAGGTAGAGCTTTTGAACAAATAAGAAATAGTATTTGCTATCCTAATTTAAATGTTAAAGTATGTGGAACACATGCAGGACTAACTGTTGGTGAAGATGGTGCAAGTCATCAAGCGATTGAAGACATTGCTATCATGCGTAGTTTACCAAATATGAAGGTAATACAGCCTTGTGACGATATCGAAGCAAGACAGTGTATTAAAGCGATTGCTAGCATAGATGGACCATGCTATGTAAGACTTGGCCGTGGAGTAGTTGACTGTATTCATGATGAAAATTATATATTTGAATTTGGAAAAGGCGAGGTTTTATCTAAAGGAAGTAAAGTTGCTATTATAGCAACAGGTCTTATGGTACAGCAATCTTTTAGTGCTATAGAACAGTTGAAATTAGAAGGTATTAATCCAACGCTTGTAAATATACATACAATTAAACCAATAGATACTGAATTAATTAAACAAATCGCTTCTGAACATGAATTGATTATAACTTGTGAAGAGCATAATATTATTGGTGGATTAGGTAGTGCAGTATGTGAAATAGTTGCACAATATCAAGGAGCAAGAGTAGTTAGACTTGGAGTAAATGATACATTTGGAGAAAGTGGTAAACCAAACTTACTATTAGAAAAATATGGATTAACGCCTGAAAGCATCTGTAAAGTTATCAAGGAGAATATCTAATGGAAAACGCACTAAAACTAGAAGAACAGTATCAATTTACAAGATTTAAAAGTAAAGATGCATTAGTTATTGGTAACTTTATCAGTAATTATGCAATTGAAAACGACTTAGCTATTTGTACAGATATATTTTCTAATGGTAAACAGTTATTTCATTTTTCAAGTGATAAATGCACAGTAGATAATGATAATTGGTTAAGAAGAAAAAGAAATGTAGTATTACATTTTAATCATTCTAGTCAGTTTATAAATCGTAAAATAAAAGGCGATATGACATTATTGCAAAGTAAATACGGACTTGATTGTAAAGATTATAGTGCAATTGATGGTGGATTTCCAATTACAATTAAAAATGTTGGAGTAATTGGCGCGATTTGTGTTAGTGGTATGCTACCTAATGAAGATCATGATTTAATTATAAAAGCAATTGATTTTTTATTAGAAAATTGAATTTATTTAGTGCTTATTTTAGCATTTAGACATAAAATATGGTTGTAAATACGAGAAAATTTTATTGTTGAGTCACATTATATAATGTGGCTCTTTTAAAATTGTGAGCTTAATTTGAAAATTATCATATTAATTAATCTTTATTTTCAAATTGTTAGTATATCTAATTTTAGGTAGCATGCGTGATTGTAATAATTTTTTTTAAAAATGCTTAATCGATAAAATTTTATTGTTTTTAAATGAGATGAACATATAATTTGACAATATTATAGATAAATGATATTATCTTTTTATTAAGTTAGTGATAACTAACTAGAAGGAGTATGTATGAGTGTGCTAATGTTGGGTGGAAATGAATCAATGGAGAAAATGTATATAAATATCTGTAAAGAATACGGTCATAAGGCTAAAATATATACAAAGGAAAACGGAAAAATAACCAAAAAAATAGGTAATCCTGATCTAATAATCTTTTTTACAAATACAATTTCACATAAAATGCTGATAAGTGGATCAAAATGTGCTAAAAAAAATAATATTGAAATTCAAAAAACTCATACAAGTAGTGCATTTGCTTTGCATAATATCTTGAAAAATTATGGGGATATTATATGATGAATAGATATGATACAGATTTTGAATCATCATTAATTATTCAATGTGCCCCTACTTTAGCGAGTATAAAAAGTGCAAATTTGTTTAGTATACATTTTAATTGTGATAATCAACTTGAATGTGATATCGATTTTTGGTCGAATATTTTAAATGAAAAGGGAATAAAGATATATGTACTAAGAAAAAATAGTAATAAAGCACTTATTTATGTCTATCGTTATACTTCACTTGAAAAAGATTTGAAAAATACTAAGATATCAACATATTTAAGTGATTATGGATATAAAGAAAATAATATTAATCAAAATCTTGAAAATTTAAAGCATAGAATAGAGAAATGCAATTGTTTTCCACATGAAATTGGATTGTTTTTAAGTTATCCACTTATTGATGTAATTGGTTTTTCTAAACATAAGGGTCAAAATTGTAGTCATTGTGGATATTGGAAGGTCTATGGTGATAAGAAACTTTGCATTAAGCAATTTCAAAACTATGATAAATGCAATGATATATATTTAAAACTTTGGACAAATGGTAGAAGTGTTCAAAAACTTACAGTTACAGCCTGAAATATTATATAGTTAATAATTGATGTGGTAGTAATTATTTAATAAACAATAATAAAATAGCTTTAAAGTTACAATGTAATAATTATGAATTAATTTCTATGTTATAATATAAGCGAAATAAAGAAATGACAGGAGAAATTATGAAATATATATTTTTAGATATAGACGGAACTTTACTTAGTCATACAGCAAGTGGGGTGCCAGAATCTGCTCTTAATGCACTTAAAATAGCTAAACAAAATGGTCATAAAATATTTTTATGTACAGGGCGATCACTAGCGCAAGCTAAAAGTTTTTTGAATTATGATGTTGATGGTTTTGTATTTTGTGCAGGTTCAGTTGTATATGCAAATGGAAAACGTGTTTTTGAAAAGATTTTTATCCAAGATGATATTGATTCATTAATTAATAAGTTCAATATGTTAGGTATAGGTTATTGCTTAGATGGTGATGCAGGAGCATATATGGATTCGATTGGTAAGCAACAAATGAAAAAACACTTTGGTGGCAGTAAAGATAGTGAAAGTGTGTTAGAAAAAATGTTATTAGAGGGTGGGTTTTTTGATTTAAATCAAAGAGATGTTCGTGATAATATTGGAAAAGTTTGTATGTATGGTGAAGACTTTGAAAAATTCGAACAATTTAGTGAACTTGTAAAAGATCAATACAGTGTTACTTATACTGTAGTAAATCATGAGGCAAGTTTATATTGTGCAGAAATAACATATTTAAATATTAATAAATCAAGTGGAATGAAAATTGTACTAGATTTATTTAATGAAGATTATTCTAATACTGTTGGGATTGGTGATAGTTCAAATGATGTGGAAATGCTTAAAGATGCAAATATTGGAGTAGCTATGGGTAATGCTCAACAAATCGCAAAAGATAGTGCCAATTTTGTTACAACAGATATTTTAGATGATGGAATTTATAATGCATTTAAGAAAATAGGCATAATTTAATGACTAAATCAAGAAGCAACATTTTAAAATTAAGTGGGTTTTACTTATTTACTTATTTATCTTTCGCATTTTCTTATGGTTACATGCAAACATTTTTAAGTTTTGTGGGATATGATGTAATCGAAAGAGGTATTATATTATCAGGTAGTGCAATTGTTGCAATAGTTACCCAATTTGTTATTGGATATTTATGTGATAAGTACAAAACTGATAAATTATTCTTTAATATATCATTAATCATATTCGCAATTAGTTCTTTAGTTATGTATCAAGTAACCCAACAAAATTTTTATCTTCATTTAATTTTTGTATCTTTGGTAGGTGGTATGTTTAAAACTACACTTATGGTACAAGATACTTGGACATTACAAATCGATGAATCTTGTAAGAAAAATTTTGGTTCAATACGTGCTTTTGGTGCGATAGGTTGGATGATAGGAACACCGGTTGGTGCTTTTATTATTATGAAATATGGTTATCCAGCTCTTGGTTATGTATTTTGTGGAATGTCAGTTGCAAATATATTGTTTACAATGTGTTTGAGTGATGCTGTGAAAACACATAGTGAAGTTAAGTTAAAAATAAATGATTTAAAAATCTTAATACTTTCAAAAAAATATGTAACAGTAGTTTTGATATTCTTATTTGTTAATATAATTTCTACAGCTGATATGTTTACAACAACAGATAAGATGCTTTTACTAGGTGCAAATGAAGCGCAAATAGGTGCAAGAATGAGTATTCAAGCATTTTTAGAATTACCACTTTTTTTTGCAGGAGCATATTTAATCAAAAAGTTTGGTGATTATAAATTAATGATGTTTGGAACATTAATGTATCTATTAAGATTTGTCTTATATTCATACGTTCAATCGGTGGATGCAATTATATTGGTAGCTGTTATGCAATGTATAACTTATCCTTTAATTATGATAACATCAAAAACTCTGATCGATGAGGCAACTCCTGATAATTTAAAAAGTAGTGGACAAAATATAGCTGGTGCTTTTTATGGGGGAGTATCATTACTAATAACGCCTTTTATTTCAGGTATTTTAATTAGTAGTTTTGGAATTGATACATCATTATTAATTATAGGACTTTCTGGTATATTTCCTCTAGCCTTAGGTATCTATTATAAGCGTATTAAAAATAATTAGTATTTCATGTAATTTTCACAAAGTAGTCATATAACTTACACAAAACAACGGTATACTATATTTAGTCAAGAAGATTTGACTAAACTTCTTTCCCCCGTTGAAGTTGGCGAAAGCCACATATAAAATAAAAAAATCCTTAGATGGATTTTTTTATTGCTTATTTTTAAAAACAATTGACATTAAGTATTGTTTGTATTAGTATATGTAATATAAAGTTATGTTGGAGGGAAATTATGATTATTAAATTAGATATGAACAGTGCCATACCAATTTATGTGCAACTACGTAATCAAATTGTTTTAGCTATCGGAGATAAAACGTTAAATGAAGGTGATGGATTGCCGACAGTACGTCAACTTGCCAGTGATATTGGAATTAATATGATGACAGTAAACAAGGCTTATGGCATATTAAAAAATGAAGGTTTCATTGAGATTGATAGACGACATGGTGCAAAAGTTATGATTAATAAAAATATTCAACACGATTATCAAGAAAAAATGGAATCAGAACTTAATTTATTATTAACTGAGGCAAGTCTTAAAGGTTTTGATACATCAGAAATATTAAAGTTATGCCAAGATATAATGAATAACTTGAATAAAGAAAAAATTATAGGAGAAAATTAATATGTTTGTATTAATAATTATGTTGTTTGTGAATATTCAAATACTTATTGCAATGCATTACACAACCGTATCATCTATAAAGCCAAATGGTAATATAATTTTAGGTCTATCAATACCTACTACACACCTTTTAGATGAAAGAATAGTAAAAATATGTAAAGAATTAAAAAAAGAATGTAATTATGTTTTACTTATATGCTTATTTGCGAATATATTGATGCTTCCAATTTATGAATATGTATCTTTTATGTTAGCTTTTGTTTTAATTTATTTTCTTGCTGTTATGGGTATATATAATGTTGTATTTAATAAGTATGTAAAACAATTAAAAAAATTAAAGGTTGAAAATGAATGGTATACTGAAAATAAAAATATCTTAAGCATTGATACTGAACTAAGTAGAATGAAAGATACATTTCCTATTAGTCGTATATTATTTTTGCCATCATTTATGATTATAGTTTGGTGTATGTTTTATTTTGATAATTTATTTTTGAATTTTTATTGCTTAACTATATTTATAACAACAATAGTTTTATATGAATTTACTATAAAATTAAGATCAATAACATATAGTCAAAATAGTGGTATAAATACTGCTCTAAATAAGGCGTATAAGTATCACTGGAGTAAATGCTGGATAATATTATCATATAGTTATATTGGTGCTATTCCAATGTTTGTGACAATAAATTATGATTATTATGTAATTTATACAGTTATTTCAATTAGTATTGTAAGTCTAATTACAGTATTACCGATGATTATTGCAGATAGTAAAATTAAAAAATTAAGAAGTAAATTACTACAAATAGAAAATGAAGTTATTTATGTAGATGAAGATGAATATTGGGAAAATGGTACTTATAATAATAAAAACGATTCAAGAATCTTTATTGAAAAACGTGTAGGTGTTGGAACTACTATTAATACAGATCGGAAGAGCACACGTCTGAACTCCAGTCACTCCGGAGAATCTCGT